>NZ_JACHFH010000005.1 GCF_014201835.1 Pectinatus brassicae
CTACGGGGATAGCCTGTGGAGATAATGTAAGACGTGTTTTTTGCGCAACTATCTATGAAGCAGGAACCCCGCGACTTTAGTCGTGGGAGGTTCAGTTTAATACAGCCTTTATAGACATTGATAAGAATATTTTTGCTAAGGCCATGGCGTGTTTTAAAAATCCAAAATCATTTTTTGAAAAAGGCGATAGCAAAATTATGGCTGATATTTTATTAGAACAGCTAAAAAAATTAGCTATGGATTATATTGAAGTCCAGCAAGAACGTCTTGACGAGTTTTATATTATGGCTATTAATAAAGCTGTAGATATGCTTAAGGAAAATATCAAAGAACAGTTTGCCGATTATTATGTAAGTCTGCTTACGGCATTAGAAGGAAATATTGATATTGCGGTATTGCTAAAAATAAAAGAAGAATTAAATAGTTAAAAATAAGGTGCTGTTTACGAAGTTATGTAAACAGCCCCTTTCCTTTATGATAATGGCAGAACATATTTAAAAATACTTATGAAATGTGATATACTGCCGCCTAGTACAAATAGATGCCAGACAGCATGATTATATGGTATCTTTTTATTAAGATAAAAGATGGTGCCAATAGTATATAAAATACCACCAGCAAGCAGCCAATAAATGGCGGCACTTGGCAATACGGCTAACAGTGGTTTTACCATGATGACAGCCAGCCAGCCCATTATTAAATAACAAATAGTTGAAAAAATTTTAAAGCGTTTAACAAAAAATACTTTAAAAACTATGCCGACAATGGCGATGCTCCAGACAATGGCAAATAATGTCCAGCCTAATGTGCCATGCAGTGATAATAGGGTGAAGGGAGTGTAATTACCGGCAATCAATATGTATATAGCTGAGTGATCAAATATTTTAAACAGTGATTTGATATGTTCTCTTTTAAAGCTATGATAAAGTGTTGAAGCTAAATACAAAAGTATTAGGGAGGTACCGTAGATAACAGCTGCGATCATATGCCAATGACCACCATAGATATAGGCACGGGCTATTAAGAATATTAAAGCTAAAACGGCTAACCCTGTACCGATGCCATGCGTGATGGCATTTAATTTTTCTTCTAACACTGTATTTATTTTAATCATATATATACCTTCTTTCTTAGTTATATCATAAAAAAAGTGAATAACATTCATTTTTATGCTATTATACCATATTTTAAGAGCTGCATTTGAATTTAGATAGCCCGAATAAAAAAATAAAACCGTAATAAAATGCTAAAATCAAACTATAATAATGATATTTGGCGATAATTTAGTTTTTTTCTAGTTTGACTTATTGCTGGTTTTAGAAAATATTGCAGCAGCTGTAAATGGAGAGTATAAATAAGCAGAAATTTGGTGTATAGTATTAATATAATAATGTAAAAGTGAGTGATGCGGGATATGGATAGTAATTTTGTCGTTGCGGTAGGAGCAGTAGTTCCCATTTTTTGTTTGATGTTTGTCGGTGTTATGGTAAAAAAATATCAGCTGTTAAATGCAGAAGAACTAGTGCATATTAATCGTATGGTATTTAAAGTGTTTTTTTCAATTATGATGTTTTATAATATTTACAATACGGATTTAGCGACAACATTTCAGCCTAATTTAATAATTTTTGCGGCAGTGGCATTGTTTGTTGTTTATATAATTGCTTTTTTAGGCATTGTGTATTGGGAAAAAAATGATAAGCGGCGTGGTGCGATGATTCAGGCTGTTTTTCGCAGTAATTTTGTACTATTAGGAATTCCACTTGTAGGCAATATTTTTGGTGATGATAAGATTGCTGTAACAACGATGATGATTGCTATAATTGTTCCATTATATAATATTTTAGGTGTTTTTACGTTGGAGACTTTTCGTGGCCATAAATTTTCTTTTTTACCGATTTTTATTCAGGTACTAAAAAATCCGATGATTGTTGGTGCTATTGTTGGGGCATTTTTTTTAATCGCAGGAATTCCTGTACCAAAAGCAGTATTAAAGCCTTTAGGTCAAATAACGGCAGCGACCAGTCCACTGGCACTTATAATACTTGGTGCTTCATTTCGTTTTGGCAGTACTAAAACACATCGTCCGCAGCTTATCTTTTGTATATTGGCAAGATTGATTATTGTGCCGGCAATTGTTTTGACAGCAGCTGTTTTTTGTGGTTTTCGCAGTGTGGAATTAGTAACGTTGGTCAGTATTTTTTGTACACCATGTGCCGTAGCATCATTTGCTATGGCGCAGCAAATGGATAGTGATGCAGAATTAGCGGGCAACTGTGTGGTGTTTACATCAGCCTTATCCTGTATAACAATTTTTGGCTGGATTTTATTATTAAAATCGTTAAATTTGTTCTAAATAAATCCAACTAGTGTTATAATGATTGAGTAAAATATAAAAGCAAAGGATAGTATAAATATGTTAAATCAGTTCTCCCGTACGGAATTATTATATGGGAAAGAAGTTTTGCAAAAACTTAGTAATAAAAAAATAGCTGTTTTTGGTGTTGGCGGTGTTGGTGGTTATATAATTGAAGCGTTAGCTAGAGCTGGCGTTGGTCAGCTTGATATCATTGATGATGATAAGATATGTCTGACTAATATTAATAGGCAGATATACGCTTTATATAATACTATTGGTCAATATAAGGTTGATGTGGCAAAAGAACGGGTTAGTCAGATAAACAAAAAATGCATTGTTAATGCAATAAAGATATTTTATTCGCCAGAAACATCTTCTCAGTTTGAGTTTACACAATATGATTATGTGGTTGATGCTATTGATAGTGTTACTGGCAAGATCGAACTTGTTGTGCAGGCACAACAAGCAGGCACTAAAATAATAAGTGCGATGGGAGCCGGTAATAAAACTAATCCGTTGTTATTTGAAGTAACGGATATTTATAAAACATCAGTTTGTCCTTTGGCTAAAGTTATGCGCAAGGAATTAAAAAAACGTAATATAGAACAGCTGAAGGTAGTTTATTCTCAGGAAAAACCAGCTGTGCCTATTGAAGATGACAGTAATAGTTGTAAAAATAATTGTGTTTGTCCGCCGGGCACGGCAAGAAAATGCACACATAAAAGACAGGTTCCGGCCAGTAATTCTTTTATACCACCAATTGTTGGGCTTATAATTGCCGGTGAAATAATAAATGAAATAGCAGATTGCAAATAATTATGAAAAAACTCCGCTGATGTATAGCGGAGTTTTTTCATAATTATTATAGCGTATATTAAAGCAGAGAATAGTTTAATTTAATTCTTCTAAGCGCATCAATAAAAAGCATAAATCTGACAAGCGATTTAAATATAAACGATTGCGGTCAAAGACCATTTCCTGCTGGGCTAGATCAAGAACACGCCGCTCAGCGCGTCTGGTAGCAGTTCTGGCTAGATCTAAAAATGAACCGCATAATGTTTGACCAGGAACAATAAAAGCGGTCAATGGAGGTAATACGGCCTCTATTTCGTCAATAAGATTTTCAATCATATCAATTTCTTTTTGCTGGATACGCGGCTGGGTATTTATGCTGGCTAAATCAGCCATTAAGGCCATGTTCATTTCTTGTAAAAATTTAATGTTTTCTTTTATTTTTTCTTTTTGTGATGAAGCGCGGGCTAAAGCTAAAGCAGAGTTAATTTCATCAACGCTGCCATATGCTTCTACGCGAGGGGAATTTTTATCTACTCTTTGGCCTGTATATAGACTTGTTTCACCTTTATCACCAGTTTTAGTACAAATTGACATAGTGACACTCCTTGTTAGTTATCAAAAATTTCTGCTTCCGAAAAGAATATGTGGATTTCTTTATTGGCAGTTTCAGGACAGTCAGAAGCGTGGACAACATTATGCGTCTTGTCAGTAGCAAAGAGCTGACGAATTGTACCAGCTTCAGCTTTACTAGGGTCAGTACAGCCATGCAGCTTTCTAACCCGGTTTATGATATCTTCGCCTTGCAATACAGCGGCGACTAAACGCCCTGAGGTCATAAAATCTACAAGACGGGTGTAAAATTCTTTACCAATGTGTTCTTCGTAATGTTTGGCGGCTAGTTTCTCGTTCATCCAAATCATTTTCATAGCTAAAATGTTAAAGTTGTTTTTTTCATACATTTCTAAAATTTTACCTATTTGAGAATTTTTAACGGCATCTGGTTTTATTAATATAAGTGTTTTTTCAGTATTATCCAATTGGCTGCATCTCCTGTTTTTGTAGTTGGTACATCTTAGCTAACGAATGATAGTTATGTGCTGATTGATGTATTGCTTCAATTTCATCTTCGTGCAATTTGCGGTCAATCTTATATGGTGATCCTGAAATTATGGAATTGGCAGGTAATTTCGCATTTAAAGGAATTAAGGTACCGGGCATAATAAGACTGTTTTCACCCAATGTTGACATTCCGAGCATTATTGAACCCATACCAATTATGCAATTATTGGCAATCTGGTCACAATGAAGAACCGTATTGTGGCCGATAGTGACATAATCACCAATTATTGTTGAACGATTTTTCATAACATGAATAGTAGTATTATCTTGAATGTTTGTATATTGACCAACAACAATAGAACTCATGTCTCCCCGTAATACGGCATTATACCAAATGCTGGAGTTGTCGCCAATGGTGACATCACCAATAATTACAGCTGTCTGAGCAATAAAAACATTTTTGCCGATTTTGGGTGTTTTGCCATCGAAAGAAATAATAGGCATATTAAACACTCCTTATTTGACAACCATTACTGGTATTTTAGAGATTTCTACTACTTTTTGGCTTTTGCTGCCAATGAGAGCACCTTTGAAAAGTCCTAGTCCACGACTGCCGATTACAATTAAGTCAGCTTGTTCCTTTTCGGCTAATTCGACAATTGTTTTATGCACAGAACCACTTTCAACATGTTTTACAGCTTTAATGCCTTCGGGTAATTTTTTCCAAATGGCATCAAAAATCAGGTCACTAGGGATGTCTTTATTGATATGGCTTGCGACATAAACAAAATCGATTTGAGCACGACTTTTTTCAGCTAATTCAATAGCTCTGTCAACTGCCTTACATCCATCTACTGAGCCATCAGCTGCAACTATTATTTTTTTTATTTTTTCCATAATGGCCCCTCCTATAATATATTTACTATTCTTATCTTCGTTAAAATATAGCAAAATCCTTTTAAATAATAAATTTATTTTATAATTTAATTAAGCTGGAAAAGAGAAAATGTCATCAGCAGGTTTGCTGATGACATTTTTGTTAATTTTTAGTTTTGCCTTGGTGGCAAGCACTGCAACCACCGCAGCTGCCATTACTGCTGCAGCAAGAGCTTTCACCCTTAAAAAAGTTGCAATAAATGTGATAGATTCCGTATAAAAATGCGGCTAGTAATATAGCGGCAATGATGTATGTGGCTATTGTTCCAGTAAGAGTCATAGTAAAATCCTCCTAATTAAAATCCTAACAGGCGACCTGCCTGATAGACAATAAGTGAAATAAACCAAGCAACAAGAGAGGTGTAGGCAAATGCAAACAGCATCCATTTCCATTTACCAGTTTCTTTTTTTATAGTACCAAGTGCTGTTACACATGGTGAATAAAGCTGGGTAAATACCATAAAAGAAAAAGCTGACAAGGCGGTGAATGAGCCGCCTAGAGCGGTCATCATCTGGTTGGCAGCAGCTGCTGTATCGTCAGCAACATCACCAATGTTATAGAGGATTCCCATTGTGGAGATAACGGCTTCCTTAGCAACAACACCGGTGATCACAGCTGAACCGGCCTGCCAGGAATCAAAGCCCTGTAATGCGAATAAATGTGATACACCAGCACCCAGATAAGCCAAAAAGCTTTGTGTCATTTCATCAGTGGGACCACTCATATTGTAATTGCTTAAAAACCAAATTAAAACTGACATAGCAAAGATAATTGTTCCAGCTTTGACCAGATAGCCTTTACCTTTATCCCATGTTTCCAGGAAAACGGTCTTCATATCGGGAATACGATATGGCGGCAATTCCAATAAAAAAGTACTTTGTTTATCCTTAAAGGTAGTAACATTTAAAACTTTAGCCATTGCTATAGCCATTACTATACCAATTATATACATAGAAAAAACTATATTGGAAGCATTGTTTGGGAAAAATACGGCAGCAAATAATGCCATTACTGGTAATTTTGCACCACAGGTTAAAAATGGTGTAACAAGAATAGAAATCATACGGTCTTTTTCTGAGTCAAGCGCGCGTGCGCCCATGATAGCAGGAACACCACAGCCAAAACCCATGATAAGAGGCATTACCCCTTTACCGGTAAGTCCGGCCCGGCGCATTACAGGATCCATAACAAAAGCAACACGTGCCATATAACCGGTACCATCAAGAAAGCTTAAGCAGAAAAATAAGGTAAAGATTAAAGGTACAAAGGTTAAAACACTGCCTACACCAGCAATAATACCGTCAACAATAAGTGACTGCAGCCAGCTGGCTACACCAATAGAGGCTAGGGTATTTGCGGCTACTCCGGAAAACCAGGTATTAAGCAGAAAATCAAGTTCATCAGCAATCGGCTGGCCTATCCAGGTGAAGGTGATTTCAAAAACACCATAGAGCATAAGAAGCAGTATGGGAAGTGCAATAAAACCGTTGGCTAATACACGGTCAATTTTTTCGGTTACACTGCTGCTGGCAACATTACTTGTATCAACTATTTGGGCAATTATTGTATCGATTAAATTATAGCGGAGGGCAATAATTTGTTCTTCACATTTATCAGGATCTAACTGATCTTGTTTGATTTTTTCCACGGCAGCAATATGATTATCAATAAGTTCGCTGTTTTTATAATTGTGCATGACCGTTGAAGTGAAAATACTCAATAATTTTTTGATGCTCTTGTTGCTGCGGCCTACCGTTTCTACAACAGGCATACCAATTATTTCGGATAATTTATTGGTAGAGATTTTTAGGCCGCGTTTATTTGCTTCGTCCATCATATTCAAATCAATCAATATGGGAATGTGGTGTTCTAATAATTGCAAAGTTAAAAATAAGTTACGTTCTATATTTGATGAATCGATAACATCGACTACGATATCAGGTCGTTCATTGAGAAGGTAATCAATAACGATTTGTTCTTCAGGTGAACGGGCATTTATACTGTATGTACCTGGTAAATCGACAATGGAAATTGCTCGATTATCATATTTGGCATAGCCAGTTTTTTTATCGACAGTAACGCCCGGCCAATTGCCTATTTTTTGGCGAATGCCGGTTAATTCATTGAATATCGTTGATTTTCCCGTGTTGGGATTACCAGTAAGTGCTACGGATAATGTTGACATTTTATTCCTCCAAATTAACTATAAATTATTTGAACTGGTAGTTATAAAGCAGCTGTTGAGACAATAATTTTTTGCGCATCAGCCAGGCGCAAAGATAAATTATATGAGCGAACACTTATGGCCATAGGATCACCTAACGGAGCACTGCGTAAAACTTTTAAGGCAGTGCCGGGAACCAAACCCATACTCATAAGACGCTCTTTTAATGGGGAGGGTTCCAGATATTCGATTTGTACGCGCTGTCCAGGTTTTATGGCAGCTAAAGTAATTTTTTCTGATGAAAGATTAGTGGACATAGTATCACTCCTAATATTGCTATTGATTTTAATTATCATTACAATAATATAATACAGATAATGATAATGATTGTCAATAGCGAAATAAAAAAGCCGCACTTAAAATATAAAGTGCAGCCTTCAGGATATAATTATTTATAGCGTTTAATAAAAGTGGGGGAAGAGTAAAGACTTTTTTTGCCGTTTAATTGCAGCGGAAGCGATATTGTATTATTGGCAGTATCAAATACTATAACGCCAATTTCTGTTAATACCTGTAAACAATATTGTATTAAGGAAATATCAATTGTCGGGGAAGACGTTTCGTGCTGGTAAATTTTTTGGAGATGTTCTATATTGGCTGAAATAATATTGTTGTTAGCTAGGAGAAATTTTTTTAAAAACAAATAAAAACTGCCAATAGTATCATGTTCAGGATATAGCGAAGTCAGCGGAGTGGTTTTTATATCTTTGACAATGAGCTGAATATATTCTTTATCGTTCCAAAGATTTATCTCAGGCTGAAAGACTAAATCCATTTTTTTGTTGGCAATAACAGCTGCATATTCAGCCATATTCCAAGCTAATACGGTATAATTTTTTTGTTTATCGTTAAAAATAAATTTGAGATGCTCTTCATTACGGCCAATTTGTTTAACTGATTGAGGAATGACCGAGGTGCAAAGAAATAATGGGGCAGGATTGCCCATACCAAAAGGCTCCAAAACAGCAATATCATCAATGAGTTTTTTGGTAATCATATTTGGTGAAATAACTTTAGTGATTTCAATAAGCGGCTGTAAATCTTCTGGCTGCAAATTTTTTTTGGCATAATTATTGAAGAGTTTACGGAAGTCATCTATAGCAGAAGGTTTTAGAGATAGACCAGCTGCCATGGTATGTCCGCCAAAGGCTAATAAATTTTCTCGACAGTTTTCCAGAGCAGCACAGATATCGAAGTTTTTGATGCTGCGACAGGATCCTTTGGCAATATCGCTATCAATACTTAAAACAATGGTCGGACGATAATATTTATCAACAATGCGTGAAGCTACAATACCGATGATACCAGGATGCCAGTTAGTACCACCAACAACAATGGCGGCATCGTCATGGTAATGCTGTTTTTCTATGATCGAAATTGCTTCATTAAATGTAGCTTCAACCATGTCCTGGCGCAGTTGATTTTCTTCGTCAAGTGTTATGGCTAAGGCGTGAGCCTGGTTTTTATTATTGGCTAAGAATAATTCGACGCCAAGGCGGGCATGCTTTAGCCGACCAGCAGCATTTAAGCGCGGACCAATTATAAAACCAATATGACCGGCTGAAATATTATCCTTATCGAGATTACATACATTGATTAATTCCAATAAACCTATATTAGTTATATTGGCAAGACCTTCCTGGACAAATTTGCGGTTCTCACCTAACAATGGAACAATATCAGCGACAGTGCCCAAGCTAACAATATCTAAATATTCACGATAAATTTCGTGATGAATAGATTGCCAAAGAGCCTGACATAATTTAAAGGCAACGCCCACACCGGCTAAATTAGTATCAGGATATTTGTTGTCAGAACGTTTGGGGTCGATAACAGCAATTGCTTTTGGTAAAATTTCGCCAGGAAGATGGTGGTCGGTGACGATAACATCCATATATTGACTGGCATATTCAAGTTCCTCGACTGAACGAATACCACAGTCAACAGTTATCAGCAGCTGAACTTTATCGATGAACTTATCAATAGCTTCTTTATGAACACCATAACCTTCAGTTTGCCTGTCAGGTAGATAATAAGAAACATTAGCGTTTAATTTTTTTAGTGTTTTGTATAATACGGTAGTTGCTGTTATACCATCAACATCATAGTCACCAAATATCATAATATGATCATTATTTTTGAGGGCTAATTGTATTCTGTCAGTACCTTGCTGCATATCCGGTAAAAGAAAGGCATCATGAAAGGGCTCTCGGCGGCTGTTTAAAAATGTGCGCGCTTGGTCTAGTGAAAAGCCTTTTTTTATAAAAACTGCTGCAATAATTGGTGATATATTTAATTGTTTGGCAAATGTCTCTTGTGCTTCTGGGTTTTCAGCTAATATCTGCCATCTTTTTTGCATAATAATAAGTCTCCCTGGAGTCAATAAATTTGTTCTGATATAGTATAACATAATATTTTATGATAAATTTATTTTACACAATTAAAATGATATGATAAAATACAAAATACATAACCTGTACTATGTCTAAAATGGCTTGATAGAATATGAGCCTATAATATAGTGTTTAGTAATAACCGCTGCCTTGAGCAAGCGGTTATTTATCGGTTTTAGGTTAGTCAATTTAAATTTATGGATAAAAGACATCATATACGTAGATATGTCAATTCTGCTTTTAAGTTAAAGCGGGTTGGAGGAAAAGTCAGATATGACACAGAAGAATATTCTTATTGTTACCGCATCTATTGGCTCAGGTCACAATAAAGCAGCAGCGGCAATAAGCAATGAATTAAAGACGAGATATCCTGAGGCACATATAAGTGTAGTTGATTTTATGTCTCCGGATACAGCATATTTAAATGATTTATTAAAAGAAATATATTTAAAGATGCTCGATTTTGTTCCTGGATTGTATAAATTTTTATATAGTTTTACAGCAGGACCGGTAAAAGGTACATCAGTTCAAACTTTGCTGGCACATTTTATGAAACATAATATGGCTTCGATAGTTAAAAAACATCAAGCTGATATTATAGTTTGTACGCATCCTTTTCCTTGTGCGGCAGCGGCATATTTAAAAAGTAAAAATGAATTGGAAGCAAAATTATTTACCGTGGTAACAGATTTTTGCCTGCATCAAATTTGGATATATAAAAATGTCGATATGTATTTTGTGGCCCATGAACAGTTGGCGCGCGAGCTTTATGCTAAGGGGCTTGATAAAAATCATGTGACAGTAACAGGGATTCCTATAAATAGGAATTTTACACAGGAATATGATAAAAAAATGCTTATCAAAAAGTTTGCATTGCAGGAAAATATGCCAATTATATTAATAATGGGCGGTGGTTTAGGTTTAGGTGGCGTGCAGACAGCACTAGAAGCTTTGGAAACATTGACTGTTCCCATGCAGATATTGGTAGTAACAGGTGCTAATGTGGCCCTGTGGTCGGAAGTTAATTCATATGTGGTTCATTCCCGCCATTCTATAAAAGTGTGGGGATATTCTCATAATATTAATGAGCTGATGGCGATTGCTTCACTGTTAATCAGCAAGCCGGGAGCACTTACAACCAGTGAGGCTATGGCAATGGAACTGCCGATGGTATTACAGACACCAATACCGGGACCGGAAGCAGAAAACGCTGATTATCTGGTTAATAATGGTGTGGCTGTTTTGATACAAAAGCAGGAACAAATAAGCGATATAGTAAAAAATGTCATAAATGATCCGGATCGACTTGCATGGATGAAAGAGAAGGCCCGAGAGTTGAAACGGCCAGATGCTGCACAGAAGATCGTTGACGTTATTGCTTACTATATGGAATAAACTGTTAGCAAACTATGATTAAAGGTTTTTAGGGAAGTGAAATTATGAAAAAACGACAATTGAATATTTTTACAGTCGTTTTTATTGCAATTATCGCTTATTTTTCTTACATTGCTATCAATCAACAAATGTATATAAGTAATGTTTCCAGCGAATATCAAATTGCTCAGCAAAAATATGATAAGGTAATGCAGGAAAATCAGAAACTAAAAGCCGAAAAAGATGCCTTGCAAAATCCTAAATATATTGAAAAGATAGCTCGTGATGAACTGGGGATGACTAAAAAAGGTGAAATTCCCTATGTGGCATCAGACAAGTAAAAGGATATTTTGTTATATAATTGAATAAAAACAGGTATATTTGTCTTTTGTTATCTTGACACTATTAATAAACAAAGGGTATAATACCATTAAAATGGCTTAATTTTAAGGAGGATTTAGTAAATTTATGTCAATTGAAGTTGGCAGTGTACTTGAAGGTACAGTAACGGGAATTACAAATTTTGGTGCGTTTGTTGAATTACCCGAAGGAAAAGTAGGTCTGATTCATATATCTGAGGTTGCTGATGTATATGTTAAAGACGTAAAAGATTTTCTCAAAGAAAAAGATAAAGTTAAGGTTAAGGTTTTAACTGTAGATGGTAATAAAATCGGATTATCGATAAAGCAACTTCAAGAAAAAAAGCCTCCTCAACCGGTTGCACAGAAAAGTAGCGCTGCTCCAGCCAAATTTGCGCCGCGTAAACCTTTTAAAAATGATTTTCGTCGGTCAAATAATTATCCAGGCACTACCACTTTTGAAGATAAGCTTTCTCAATTTTTAAAAGATAGCGATGAAAAATTGACGGATTTGCGGAAAAAGACAGATTCCAAACGTGGTGGCCGCGGTTCACGCCATTATGAATAAGTTATGATTTTTCAAAAGCACTCTTACAAGGGTGCTTTTTGTATGTTGATGGATATATAGGAGTTTATATGCTTAAGCAGGTCGTGGAATTTTGTCAAAAACATAGGCTTTTTTTGGCTGGTGATAATATTTTATTGGCATGCTCTGGGGGACCGGATTCCTTGTGTATGGTTCATCTGTTTATAGAAATTGCTGCCCGGCATAATCTGATGTTGTTTGTAGCGCATATTGAACATGGTATAAGGGGCAAAGAATCACTTGCAGATGCACGTTTTGTGGAACGATTCTGCCTTGATAATAATATTGATTGTTATCTGCGCACTGTAGATGCTCAAATGTATGCACAAAAGAATAAAATTTCCTTGGAAATGGCGGCGCGTGATTTACGCTATGCACAGCTTAGGGCTTTGGCAAAAAAATTAAATTGTCAGCATATAGCAGTGGCACATCATCGCAAGGATCAGGCTGAGACAGTATTGATGCATATGCTGCGTGGTTCGGGTAGTAAGGGACTTGCCGGCATGCAGCCAAGTGCTAATGGTATTATCAGGCCTTTGCTTAATTGCAGCCGTGAACAGATAGAAGATTACTGCCAGCGGTACAGTCTTGTGCCGCGTATTGACAGTACCAATTATGAAACAGATTATACACGCAATGATATTCGCTGGAATTTATTGCCCCAATTAAAAAAATTTAATCCCAATATTGAGGCGGCTTTATGTCGTACAGCCTCATTATTGGCAGAAGAAAATGATTTTATTCTTACATATACACAGGAAGTCTTTAGGCAAATTGCCGAAAAACTGGCAGCCGGATATGTTTTTTCATTGCCCCAATTTGTAGGAGAACATAGGGCAGTACAGCGGCAGCTTATAAGAACAGCAATATATTTTGTGAAAAAAAATATAAATAATATAAATAATGTACATATTGATGATATATTAATATTGGCTAAAAAAGCTGTTACTGGAACACAACTTGATTTACCAGAAGGATTAAAGGCAGTAATTCAATATCAAAAACTTTTTATAGGACTTGATAACACTTTGAGTGCAGAAGAAGTTTCTAATATATACTTACAGATCCCAGGACGCACTAAGATTAATAAGTCGTTGGGGGAGATTGACAGTGAAGTAATATATTCCTTTGAAAATATAAAGGCGCGGGAAATTTGTTATATTGATGCAGCAAAAATTACTGGCAAATTAATGCTTCGCTCTCGCCAGGACGGTGATATTTTTTATCCCAAAGGTTTAACTGGCCATAAAAAAATAAAAAAACTTTTTATTGATTATAAAATTCCTCGTCAGCAGCGTCAGCAAATTCCTATTTTATGTGATGATAAGGGAATTGTTTGGGTGGTTGGTTTGCAACAGGACAGACGGTATCTGCCGACACAAGACACGGAAAAAATCATTAAATTAGTCTTTACTAAAAATATCAAATAAATTTCTTGTTTTTAGCAGAACTCACTAAAAATAAGAAATTACTATTTCAAATGATTATTATATGAATAAGCATTTGTGATAAATAGATTACATAATTGAAAGGCGGCTCTTGCATGCATAAAGATTTAGAAAAAGTTGTATTTACTGAGGAACAAATAAAAAAACGCGTTAAAGAATTGGGTGAAGAAATTACCAGGGATTATGATGGCAAAGAAATTGTAGCTGTAGGTATATTAAAGGGTGCAATTGTTTTTTTTGCTGATTTGATTCGTGAAATAAAAGTACCTGTTAAATTTGACTTTATGGCGGCATCAAGTTATGGTTCCAGTACAAAAACTAGTGGAACAGTAAGAATTTTGAAGGATATTGATACTGACATCGAGAATAAACATGTAATAATTATAGAAGATATTATCGATTCGGGACTGACTTTAAAATATTTAAAGGAGAACTTTGAGCATAGGAAAGCAGCCAGTGTAAAATTATGTGCAATGCTTAATAAGCCAGAGGGACGTCGCACTGATATAAAAGGGGATTATGTCGGTTTTGATGTACCAGATGAATTTATTGTAGGCTATGGACTTGATTATGCTAGTGTCTATCGTAATATTCCATATATTGGTATATTGAAAAAAGAAATTTACTCTTGATATACCAATTGAGAATTTAATTAAATAATGCTATAATTATAAACTATAAGCCTTATAAAATAAGATGCTTTTAAGGAGGATTAAAGATTGAATAAGTTTCTGCGAAATGCCGGTTTTTATGTACTAATAATCTTGATCGCATTTTCCTTAATAGATTATTTTCATAGTAATTCATCGAAGAAACCAGAAATTAATTATACACAATTTCTGCAGCAAGTGAATGAAAAGAAAGTGTCGAAAATAACTATTGTCGAAAATACTATCAGCGGCACTTTATCTGATGGAACAGAATTTACTACTATTGCCCCTACTTACCCCAATAGTGATAACTCATTATTGGCGAACCTGCAAGCTAACGGCGTAGAAATAAAAGCACAAAATCCACCTGATCCACCTTGGTGGACGACGATATTTACGTCTATACTGCCAATCCTTTTATTAATTGGTGTTTGGTTTTTTATTATGCAACAGTCGCAAGGCGGCGGCAACCGTGTTATGTCTTTTGGCAAAAGCCGCGCTAAAATGAATAATAATAAGGTTAAGGTTACATTTAAGGATGTAGCTGGTGCTGACGAAGCCAAACAAGATTTAGAAGAAGTTGTAGAATTTTTAAAACATCCGAAGAAATTTAATGATTTGGGTGCCCGTATACCAAAAGGTGTTTTATTATTTGGGCCTCCGGGAACAGGAAAAACACTTTTGGCAAAAGCTGTAGCTGGCGAAGCGGGTGTGCCTTTCTTCACGATAAGCGGTTCAGATTTTGTTGAAATGTTTGTTGGTGTTGGTGCATCGCGTGTACGTGATTTGTTTGATCAGGCCAAGAAAAATGCGCCATGTATCGTTTTTATCGATGAAATTGATGCTGTTGGACGTCAGCGTGGAGCCGGTTTAGGCGGTGGACATGATGAACGTGAACAGACACTCAATCAGCTGCTCGTTGAAATGGATGGTTTTGCTGTTAATGAAGGTATAATAATAATAGCAGCTACTAATCGACCAGACATATTAGATCCGGCGTTATTGCGTCCAGGTCGTTTTGATCGTCAGATTGTAGTTGATCGACCTGACATTAAAGGAAGAACAGCTATTTTAAAAGTTCATTCCAGAAACAAACCTTTAGAAGAAACCGTTGATTTGGGGATTCTTGCTCGTCAAACCCCGGGTTTCACTGGTGCCGATTTGAGCAATCTCATAAATGAAGGTGCGTTGCTTTCAGCACGACGTAACAAGAAAACTATTGGTATGAATGAATTGGAAGAATCAATTGAACGAGTTATGGTTGGACCAGAAAGAAAATCAAAAGTGATAAGTGATGAGGATAAACGTCTCACAGCATATCATGAAGGTGGGCATGCGTTAGTAGGACTTTTGCTGCCGCACTCTGATCCTGTGCACAAGGTAACGATCATTCCGCGTGGTCGTGCTGGTGGTTATACATTGAGTTTACCAAAGGAAGACCGTTCCTATCATACGCGCAGTGAATTAATCGATCAGCTGAAAGTGACATTAGGTGGACGAGTTGCTGAAGAGGTTGTATTAAAAGAAATAAGTACTGGTGCACAAAATGATATAAAACAGGCTTCACGTATAGTTCGCGGTATGATTATGGAATATGGCATGAGTGATGTGTTAGGGCCTATTTCCTTTGGTGAAGGTAATGACCATCAAGTATTCCTTGGTCGTGATTTAAATAATCAGCGTAATTACAGTGAAGAAGTGGCCTGTGAAATTGATAAGGAAGTTCGACGCTATATAGAAGAAGCTTATGAGGAATGTCGTACATTATTAGTAGATAATCTTGATAAATTGCATCTTTTAGCGGACAAACTTATTAAACATGAAACATTATCGGCAGCTCAATTAAAAGAGCTTATGGAAACAGGTGATTTAACAGAAGATAGTAATGATAACAATGACGATTCGTCTTCTGATAACGGTGTGACTGATACTGAGGAAACAGTAAAGACTGATGCTGCTGTTGAAACGGTTGAGGGAGAAGAAAAGGCCGAAGAACCTGAGGAAAAATCAGAGCCTAATTATAATTTAACTGTCAATAAATAGTATATTTAGATGTCCTATTACATAATCTAAAATACTAAAGCCGCTGTACATTGTCGATAAACGCGTGTACAGCGGCTTTTTATTTTAATAGTGGTTTTAATTTTAGCAACTAAAAAAGAGTGCTGCATTTCGCAGCACTCTTTTTGTTTTTATATCAACCTTTGAAGAACTTTTCGGCAACTTTTGGATTGAGGTTATAAAGAAGAACATCTTCATCGCTGGCATTGGCACGGCCAATTTCAGCTAGTTTTTTAACAGTACGTTTTTTGAAGAATTCTTCAGCAACTTGTGGGAATAATGCATAAGATAATACATCTTCTTCACTAGCAAATGGGTAACCTTTATCAGCAAGTTCTGTTTTAAAGTTTTCCATACCTGGTTTAAGATGATCAGCAGGACGATCAGTAATGAGTTCGTCTTTTTTAATGCCGATTTTATCAAGAACTTCCTGACTGACAGGGGCAGGAGTACGACCAAATTTACCGCGAACAAGGTCTTTAAATTCGTTAGGAACCATTTTATAACGTTCGCCAGTCATGACATTCATTGTAGCCATTGTGCCAACAATCTGGCTGGATGGGGTAACGAGTGGAGGATAGCCGGCATCAGCACGAACACGTGGCATTTCATCAAGAAGATCCTGATATTTATCTTCCATACCTTGTTCTTTAAGCTGATTTACAAGATTGGAGAGCATACCGCCTGGAATCTGGAAATCAAGAACGTTAGGATTAACATCAAAATAGCCTTTAAGACCAAATTCACTGATAAGTTGATTTTTAACACCAAGGAAGTGTTTAGCGATAGGAGTCATAGCCTGACGGTCAAGACCAGTATCGTATTCAGTTCCTTCTAATGTAGCAACAAATGTTTCGGTACAAGGCTGGGATGTATCACCGGAAAATGGTGATAATGCACAGTCGATAACATCAACGCCAGCTTCAATAGCTTTCAAGTATGTCATGAATCCAAAACCGCTGGTGCAGTGAGTATGTAACTGAATAGGTAATTTAGTAGCTTTTTTAAGTTTGGTAACGAGTTCTTCAGCTACGAAAGGTTTTAAAAGACCTGACATATCTTTAATACAGATGCTGTCAACACCCATTTTTTCCAAGGCAGCAGCTAATGTAGCAAATTCATCAGTAGTATGAGGTCCGCCAACAGTATAAACAAGGCAGCCTTGAACTTCTACAGAATGTTTAACTTCTTTTTTTGCTTCTTTAGCAGCATCAATAGCTGTTTTTAAATTGCGTGTATCGTTCAATGCATCAAAAATACGGAATACACCGATACCATGCTGAGCAGCTTTTTTTACGAAAGCACGAACAACATCATCTGGATAATGATTGTAGCCTAAGAGATTTTGACCGCGTAACAGCATCTGGATAGGAGTTTTCAGATGTGCTTTTAAAGTGTCAAGACGTTCCCAAGGATCTTCATCCAAGAAACGAAGACAACTGTCAAATGTTGCGCCACCCCATGCTTCTAAAGATTTATAGCCAATAGCATCGAGAGCTTCTAACTGAGGAAGCATTTGGGAAAGATGCATACGAGTAGCTAATAGAGACTGATGACCATCGCGTAATACTGTTTCAGTAATCTTAACTTTTGCCATAATTAATAAAACAACTCCTTTTATATTATACAATTAATTGTAGTGAGCATACTTATTTGTTCGTAAATAATATGACTTATATTTAAAGATATCGTTACGAACTAACATAATACAGTATAAAATTTATTATTTCTATTGTCAATTGGTTAATGTGATTTTTTTAACAATATTTATGAATGTGATAAATGTTGTTTATAGTATAAAAACAAAGCATAAAACATCATTTATAGTTATGCTTTGTTTTTTAAAGCTGAACGGATTATTGCCTCAGCAACTTCTTTTATTGTCTTTCGCTTGGCCATGCTATATTGCTGGATGCGGCGATAGGCTTCTGATTCATTTAGATTATAGGCATCCATTAATATTCCTTTGGCACGGTCAAGTGTTTTGCGCATTTCCAAAGAATTTTTGACATCATTTAGTTCTAATTCTAATGATTGTATTTCCTTAAAACGAGTTAGGGCTATTTCTATTGCTGGGAATAAATTATCTTCGCGCACAGGTTTTACAAGATAGGCTAAAACACCAGAATGTTTGGCTTTTTCTACTATGTCTGCTTGACTGAATGCCGTTAATAAAAGCACAGGTGCTATATTTTCGTCATCTATTATTTTAGCGGCGGTAATGCCATCCATTTCAGGCATTTTTATATCCATGATCACGAGGTCAGGATGATATTTGCGTGCTAATTCTACAGCACGTTTTCCATTTATAGCCTCGCCAACCACGTTATGACCAGCTTCCTCAAGTATTTCCTTTAAATCCATTCGAATAATTGATTCATTGTCAGCTATAACTATTTTTAATTTATCCATTAATTTATTCACCTCTAATATCACGCGGAATGGTTATTTTAGCATGAGTTCCATTATTGTTATATAGTTCAAACTTTCCTTCCATATCATCTTCAATAAGTGTTCTGATTATTTGCAGACCCAATGACTTGGAACGTTTTTTCTCAAAACCGATTGGAAGTCCAGGTCCATCATCATACAGATCAAGAATATATTTATCGGCAGTATGGGAAATTTTTAGGCCGATAGTTCCCGAATCGGTTTCAGCAAAGGCGTGCTCAATAGAGTTTAAGATGAGCTCATTAACTATAAGGGCCAAATTGCTGGCTTGCTGCGAGGGCAGAACAATTGTTCCCCCAGAAAATTCTGTAGTGAGATTAAAATCAGGCCGCAGCATATTTTGAGCAATAAGATTTAAAATATTGCGGGTAACTTTAGTTACATCAATCATTTCTTCTTGCTGCTGTGATAAAAATTCATGGACAACAGAAATGCTTAAAATACGATTGACGCTTTCCTTTAAAGCGTCTTTTACTTCTGTTGAGTCACTGCGTCTTGCCTGCAGGCGCAATAAACTGGCAATCGTTTGCAGATTGTTTTTTACCCGATGGTGTATTTCCTGAATAACAGCGGATTTTATGAGAATTTCTTTGTCTTTTTTACGAACCTCGGTAACATCAGAAATCACTACAATTTGGCAAAGTAAGTTGCCACCTTGTTTAATAGGAATATCACGGCGGACGATTGTTATACTGTCAGAAGATAATTCTTTTTCATAAGGCTTGTCATTGGAAATAGTTTCTTTAATAATGCGACGAGACAACTGATGCTCAAACAAATGGTGTCCGATTAAATTTATAACACCAAGAATATTATAAATGCGTAGTGCGGCAGCATTGGCAAAGACAATACGGTTGTTTTTATCGGCAATTATAATACCATCGCTGGGGGTCATTGTTTTAAACATGTTAATGTCAAGTTCACGATGGGCATAGGCGATTAAGGAACAGGCGGTATGGTATAAATAAGAGTAGCCGTCTATTTTAGCCACAGATGGTTCCATTTCAAAGCTGACAACGGCAACAACGCCAAATGAATCCAAGATAGCTTCTGTGTGCATTTCAACAAATTTTCCCCAGCTCCATTCACGTTTACCGCTCATGCTTTTGCCGGTATCCATAGTATATTTTATTAAAGGCTCTTCCTGAATAGGCTGAATGGCACCACGGTTGCTGTGATAAAATGGCGTATAAGCAGTATGGGGTTTTATATAATCAACAATTAAAAACGAGTTGTTTTTTTTAGCGTATACATATAAACCAATATTAGCCATAACCAAGTCAGCGATAAAGGGAAGTGTTGTGTTTATTCGCTGTAGGAGATTTATCTGCATAGCTGATAAATTGGTTTCATTGCGGCAAAGTTCTAAAAAATTATTATCTGTCATATTAACTAATATCAACTCCCGTCAGTATTTTCATTTGCTCAAGACTATAAAGATAAGCTTTATTATCGAAACTGACTATATTGTTTTTGTAGACGGTTTCAACCTTGTTCACCACAGGAAAGTATACCTTGTTCATCGATGAAATCATTTAACATATCGATTACTAACAAAGCTTTCAAAAATATCACTCCCAAGTAACTTTTATTATAAAAATTAAGTATGCGAATTATTTATTTAACATATTATAACAAATTATAGCAAAAAAATCATACAATTAGCAAATAAAAAAAGAGGAAACTAATGTTTCCTCTCTACCATAAACGGTATTATATAATTCTGCGGGCACCTATGTAATGAGCACTCCAGTAGCTACTGTTTAAGCTAGCTATAGAAACGCCACGACTACTCGATGCATTGATAAATTGGCCATCTCCCATATATATACCAACATGGGAAGCCCCGTAAGTATACGTGGAGAAAAATACCAAATCACCAGCGATTAAATCATCATAAGCAATTGGTGTACCAACTTCATATTGGGCATCTGCTGTGCGCGGTAATGATATGCCAGCGTTAGCAAACACATAGCGGGTAAAACCTGAACAATCAAAACCGCCAGGTGTTGTTCCGCCAAATACATAGGGAACACCGATGTATTGCAACGATGTTTGAACTATTCGGCGTGCATAATAATTAGAACCACGACTTACTTGTGGCATGGAGCGTCCCATTAGCGCCTGATAAGTCTGTGGACCGACTACTCCATCGGCAGTGAGGCCGTTGGCAGCCTGAAATTCTTTTATTGCTTCTTTAGTAGCTGGACCAAAATCTCCGTCAGCAACAACATCGTAACCTAAATTTGCAAGTTCACCTTGAAGTTCTGCTACCTGTGTTCCTTGATCACCTGTTTGAAATGCATCCGCACTAGCAACAGAAAACCAGCACATAAATAGCAGGGAAAGTGCCATCAAGCGTATTATCTTACTCAAAAGGTCACTCCTCTCTTTTGTTTTTTTTTACCTGCGAGGTTAGCTGTCGGATTAGGGACAGAAGAAGAAACCGGCCCTTGCAAAAAACAACATTCACCCCTAGAATGGTTCCCCCGCTCCTGAGTTGGATTCGGTTTATAATTTACTCATAAGCTATATTTTACTCGCAAAAGAGAAAAAAAGCAAGAAAAATCGATAAATAAATTCATTAGTCTGATAATTCCAATTTATATCAAGGCTGAATACTAATATAAAAATGTTTATATAATTTTTATTTTTAATAATACTTTGTTTGAATTTATCAAGATTTTGTGCTATTATATCAAACATAATAATATAATGGCATTGATGGAGACCGTCAAAATAATAGAAAATTTCAGCGAGCCAATGATAGTGTAAGATTGGTATTAGTATATGTTTTGAGAAATCACTCCTGAGCTGCTGGCTGAACAATATAGTAAGCTAAGCCGGTTCCCACCGTTATACGGGTTGCATATGTTGGTATGTGAAATAGGTGGTATATGATAAGTCAAAGCTTTCATCCTGTTTTAGGATGAGGGCTTTTTTATTTGTTTATTTCAGTTAAAACCAGCATGATAATATTTCTTTATTGGAGGAATTATATTTATGTACGAAAAAGTCGAGACTAGTCTTAAATTTGTCGAACGTGAAAAAAATATGGAAAAATTTTGGCAGGACAATAAAATTTTTCAAAAGAGCATTGATCAGCGTGATAGTGAGGATGTATTTACTTTTTATGACGGACCGCCTACTGCTAATGGTAAACCACATATCGGTCATGTGCTGACTCGTGTAATAAAGGATATGATACCACGCTTCCAGGCCATGAAAGGACATAAAACTGTACGCAAGGCTGGCTGGGATACACATGGTTTGCCAGTAGAGCTTGAAGTAGAAAAATTATTAGGACTTGACGGCAAAGAACAAATTGAAAATTATGGTATTGAACCATTTGTTAAAAAGTGTAAGGAAAGTGTCTGGCAATATAAAGGTATGTGGGAAGAATTTTCCCGTACGGTAGGGTATTGGGCCGATATGGATGATCCATATGTTACCTATGATAATAAATATATCGAATCAGTATGGTGGGCATTAAAAACTATTTGGGAAAAGAAACTTCTATATAAAGGCCATAAAATCGTGCCTTACTGTCCGCGCTGTGGTACACCTTTATCATCACATGAAGTGGCGCAGGGCTATAAAGACGTTAAAGAACGTTCAGCAGTTGTTCGTTTTAAGGTAAAGGGAGAAGAAGCATACTTTTTAGCTTGGACGACAACACCATGGACATTGCCATCAAATTTGGCATTATGTGTAAATCCTGAGGTTACTTATGCAAAAGTAAAACATGAAAATTATACTTATTACATGGCTGAGGATTTAGTTGGCAAGGTATTAGGTGAAGAAGCTTCTATATTAGAACGTTTTCCTGGTAAAGCTTTGGAATATAAAGAATATGAACCATTATATCCATATGCCGTTGGTAAAATAAAGAAAAAATCATTTTATGTTACCTGTGATGATTATGTAACCACTGCTGATGGTACCGGTATTGTTCATATGGCGCCGGCTTTTGGGGAAGATGATTCCCGTGTCTGCCATAAATATGATATTGATTTTGTACAGTTTGTTGATGCTAAAGGCTGCATGACAGCGGAAACTGATTGGGAAGGTGTATTCGTTAAAAAAGCTGATCCGCTTATTTTAAAAGATTTAGAGGAAAAAGGCTTATTATTTGATGCACCGAATTTTGAGCATAGTTATCCTCATTGCTGGCGCTGCGATACGCCGCTTATCTATTATGCGCGTGAATCATGGTTTATAAAAATGACAGCTGTTCGCGAAAAATTAATTGAAAATAATAATAAGGTAAATTGGATACCGAAAACCATCGGTAAAGGTCGTTTCGGTGATTGGATAGAACATGTGCAAGATTGGGGTATCAGCCGTAATCGTTATTGGGGAACCCCTCTTAATATTTGGGAATGTGAATGTGGTCATCAGCATTCCATTGGATCCATTGACGAATTAAAACAAATGTCTGACAATTGTCCGGTTGATGTCGAATTACATCGTCCTTTCCTTGATGACATAACCATAAAATGCCCGCATTGTGGCAAACAGATGCATCGTGTACCGGAAGTAATTGACTGTTGGTTTGATTCTGGAGCAATGCCATTTGCTCAGTGGCACTATCCGTTTGAAAATAAAGACGTATTTGAAAAAACTTTCCCAGCTGATTTTATTTCAGAAGCAGTTGATCAGACGCGCGGCTGGTTTTATTCCTTGATAGCAATATCAACATTGTTATTTGATAAGCCGGCTTATAAAAACGTAATAGTGTTAGGGCATGTTCAAGATAAAAATGGTCAGAAAATGAGTAAATCCAAGGGAAATGCTGTTGAACCGATGGAAGCACTGCAGCAACATGGTGCTGATGCTATTCGCTGGTATTTTTATGAAAATAGTGCACCTTGGCTGCCTAATCGCTTCCATGACGATGCTGTGCAGGAAGGTCAGCGTAAATTTATGGGAACATTATGGAATACATATGCTTTCTATATTTTATATGCGAATATTGATAAGTTTAATCCTGCTGAATATCAATTGGATTATGCTAAACTTTCGATAATGGATAAATGGGTGTTGTCCCGTCTTAATACCTTGATTAAAACAGTGGACAGTAATTTGTCTGATTATCGCGTAACAGAAACGGCCAAGGCTTTACAGGAATTTATCGATGAATTGTCTAACTGGTATGTTCGTCGCAGCCGTGAACGTTTCTGGGGCAAAGAAATGACTCAGGATAAGATAAATGCTTATATGACTTTATATACAGCACTTGAAACATTTATTAAATTAGCAGCGCCAATGATACCATTTATTACGGATACTATTTATCAAAACCTTGTCAGAAACTCTTATGCGGAGGCTAAGGAAAGTGTTCATTTATGTGATTATCCTGTAGCCAATGAAGCATATATTGATGCTGAACTGGAAAAAAATATGGAATTGATATTGGAAATTGTAGCGCTGGGAAGAGCGGCCCGCAATACGGCTAATATCAAAAATCGTCAACCTATCGGTCAGATGTTTGTAAAAGCCCCATTCGTGTTAAATGATTTTTATAAAGCAATTGTTGCTGATGAACTTAATATAAAAAATGTCGATTTTAAAGATGATATGGAACAGTATTTATCATACAGCTTTAAGCCGCAATTTAAAGTATTAGGGCCAAAGGCTGGTCGCTATATCAATGAAATTAAAAATTCTTTGGCAGCGTTAAATGGTCATGCTGCTAAAGAAGAGCTTGATAAAACTGGTACAATAAAGATAAATATATCTACCGGAGAATTCACGCTTACACGTGAAGATGTTGATGTAGCTGTTACTCAGACTGATGGATTTGCTACTGAAAGCTATAATAAAGTAACAGTAGCATTAGAAACAACACTTTCGCAGGAACTTATTGAAGAAGGTTTTGTGCGTGAAATAATCAGTAAAATCCAGACAATGCGTAAGGAAAATGGTTTTGAAGTAACTGACAGAATAACAGTCTATGTTGAAGGCAATGATAAGCTTGCTGCAATAGTCAAAGCAAATAGTTCTGAAATAGAAAAAATTGTTCTTGCCGATAGTATTGAAACTGGCAAAACAGATGGTTTTTCTAAAGACTGGAACATAAATGGTGAAAAAGTAGTATTGGCAATTAAATAATATTAAAAATAAATGTCCCAGGCAGCTATGAGCTGTCTGGGACATTTTATAAGAAATGAAATTATTATTTTTGATGGGCTAATTCATATAATTTGGAAGCTGTTTCAGATAGGCCGGTTAAATCATTAGCAGATTCTTCAATAGCTGAGGATTGCTGGCTTACTATTTGTGATGTTGCTTCACCTTTGGATACGGTTTCATTAACGGAATGATTTATCATGCCGGTAAATTCGCGGATTTTTTCAACTGTTTCTTTGGAATTATCGGCTAGTTTACGAATTTCTTCAGCAACTACGCCGAAACCTGCACCGGAAGTGCCGGCACGGGCAGCTTCAATAGAGGCATTTAAGCCTAAAAGCTGTGTTTGCGTAGCAATATCTTTTATTAAATTAGTAAATTCATTTATTTTGCCGGAAACTTCATCAACATGCTGGATTTCTTTGTTGAGTGCTTTTTGATTTTCATCAACATCATTAGCCGAAGCAGCAAGTTCTTCCATAGAAGCGGAAACATGCATAACAGTATCATTGATGGATTCAGAAATTTTACGCAGCTGGTATTGATAATAACCTATTTTGGAAAAAGTATTAGCCATTAAGAATAGAACCTGAGCAGCATGTTCTAAGTTTTCTTTAGGAACATATTTAATTTTTTTTACTTCTTCTACGTATTTATCGGGATCAGCACCAATTTCAGCAGCAATGCGGCGGAATTTATCTTCATCAACTTCACCGATAACAGCCTGGCCGCCAAGGATGGAGCCAATCTGCTGACCGTTGAGTAAGATTGGAGCAGCAAAATCCATAAGACCGGCATGACATTCATAAACGGCAGGTTTACCGCTTTTGGCAGCACGTTCCCCGCCTAGACGGTCACATTCCTGGCAACGTTGGTTGCCAAGTGTTGTTCCACGAGTATATTCCATGCAGAATTTAGTCCAGTCAGTAGGGTGTGTTATTGGAGTGCCAGTCAAATCTACAGTTACGGCTGTTATACCAAGACTTCTGGCAAAATGATCCTGGAATTCCTGCAAAAAATCCATATCAAAAATATCTTGGACCTTTAAATTAGCGAGCTCATTTGAATTGTTTAATTCGTCCATAAAAACCTTCCTTTTAATAAAATAATCACAATAGAGTGTAAATAAAAATAATAGCATTATAATTCGGATATAAAAGCACTTCTATTATAGCAAAAATAATGGTGATACGCAAAATAAAAGACGAATATTTTATTGAGATTACTAGCTTAAAATAAAATACTTGCGAAAAGTCAAAAAGTCAAATATAATAGAAGAAAAGTAAGATATGAAGGTGATTTATTATGAGCAATATAGCAGATTTAATAGAAAGCTATATATTACAGCGATTAGCAGCCCAACAAAATCGTAATATAATTTTAAAACGTGCTGATATTGCCAATGCAATAGAATGTGCTCCGTCGCAAATCAGTTATGTTTTAAATACCAGATTTACTTCTGATAAGGGATTTGTGGTTGAATCACGCCGAGGCTTAGGTGGGTTTATAAAAATAGCACGCCTTCCTTTGCAGGATTTAGTCTATAGTAATCTAATAGATAAGATAGATGAAAATACCACAGTGGATGACTTGCATCATATGTTAAGTTATATGCTGCGCAACGGAATGATTGAAAACCGTGAAGCAGCGCTTTTATTCCAGACCTTTAATAATATTTATAATAAAATTTCACCATCAGACAGGGCTGAGTTACTCAAAGCTTTATTTATAACTCTGGCTGATTTTGCCGAGGAGGAGTAAACATGTTATGTGATAATTGTAAAAAAAATGAAGCTTGTATCCATATTACTCAAATAAACGGTAATAAAAAAATCGACAGATATCTTTGTGAGGATTGTGCAGCTAATTATGGTGAGTTTATAATGCAGGAAAATTCAGAAGATCAGCCAGAAGTATTTTCTATAAATGATTTTTTATCAGGTATTTTTCATAACACTCCGCAGGCAGAAGAGACTGCCGAGCCAGTAAAAAGTGAGGAATACACTTGCCCAGCTTGCGGAATGACTTATATGGATTTTACCCGCTCAGGAAAAATTGGCTGCAGCAAATGTTATGATACATTTCGGTCAAAATTAGAACCATTGCTGCGTCGGATTCATGGTGCCAGCAAGCATAACGGCAAAATACCGCAGCGCGCTGGGAAAATGCTTAATATACAGCAGGAGCTGGCCTTACTGCGTAAACAAATTCAAGAATATATAACTAAAGAAGAATACGAAAAAGCTGCTCAGGTACGGGACTGCATTCGTCGACTGGAAAACGACATTGAGTCTAAGGAGTAGGGGGTATAATAATGTTATTAGAAAATATGTTTACTGATGATAATTTGGTTTGGATGGATGGACAAGGTCACGATAATGATATAGTTTTATCAAGCCAGGTGCGTTTGGCACGTAATTTTAAAGAAATACCATTTCCTAACAGAGCTTCGGTAACACAATTGACAGAAGCCAAGATGAGGATATTAAATATTACGTCTGACTTTTCTAATATTACTAAAGAAAATTATACCAGCATTGATATGGATAAACTTACGAATCTGCAAAAAAATGTTTTAGTGGAAAAACATATAATCAGCAGTAATTTTCTTAAAAATACTGAGGCCAGAACGTTAATTATCAGTATAAACAGTGATATTGCGATAATGTTAAATGAAGACGATCATTTGCGTATACAATGTATGCAAAGTGGCTTGGATATAAAAAAAGCTCTGGAAAAAGCCTTTATAATTGATGATGCTGTTGAAAAGAAATATGATATGGCTTTTGATGATGCTATGGGGTATTTAACAGCCTGTCCCACCAATTTAGGTACAGGATTAAGAGCTTCGGTAATTCTCCATTTGCCAGGCCTGGTGGCAACAAATCAGGTAGGTAAGATTATAAATGTTTCGCCACAGTTGGGACTTGCAGTGCGTGGGTTATTTGGCAATACGGCCCATGGTCACTTATTCCAGATTTCTAATCAATTATCATTAGGCTTTGAAGAAAATGAATTAGTTGATAATTTGACCCATACGGTGGAAGAAATAGTTTCCCACGAAAGAGAAGCTCGCAAAGCACTTCTATCGTATGCTGAGGAGAAGGTTTGCGACCAAGCATGGCGGGCGTTGGGAGTATTAAAATATGCGCGCAGTCTTTCCGATAAGGAATTATTGCAGCTAGCAAGCAATGTACGTTTAGGTATTGATGAAAAAATAATTACAGGAATTAATGAAAATGTATTTAATAAATTAATTATAGCCGGTCGAACAAATTACCTTACTAATTTACAAGATAAGGAAAGCATGTCCCAACGGGAAGTGGATAAAATAAGAGCTGATGTTACCCGTAGGATAATTGCCAGCAGCTCTGTAAAGGAGTGATTTTTATGAATAATAATAAATTGACGTTTAGCGCAGAAAAGGTATTAGAACTTGCCAGCTATGAAGCAAATAAACAAAAATGCGGCTATATTGGGACAGAACATATTTTATTGGGGCTTACTAAAGAGCATAAAGGTGTTGCGGCTAAAGTTTTAGCAGCATTAGGAATCACTCGTGATATGGTTAAAGGCCGTCTAAACAATATAATTATTATTCCACCGATTATGAGCAGCGCATCGCTCACGTATACTCCTTTAGCAAAGATGGTAATGAGTTTTGCCGAAGATGAGGCACAGGATTTGGGGCATGATTATATTGGCACAGAGCATATTTTATTGGGCATAGTGCGCCAGGAAGATGCCATTGCGGCTAAAGTGCTTGTTTCATTAGGAGCTGATCTTGATGTTGTGCGTACGACAATAATGGACATGATCGGTGATGGTTTTCAGGATTCATCGACTGATGATAATACATCGGCAGATATGGATGAATTGGCAAAAAGAACGCCATTTATAAACCGCTATTGCCGTGATTTGAAAGATTTAGTACTAAAAGATAAAATTGATCCAGTTATTGGCAGAACTAAGGAAATAGAACGTGTTATCCAGATTTTGCTGCGCCGCACCAAGAATAATCCGGTATTAATAGGTGAGCCAGGCGTAGGTAAAACGGCGGTGGCCGAAGGTTTAGCCCGACGCATGGCTGAGGGGGTTATGCCCAAATTGCTTGCCAATAAAAGAATTATGAGCCTTAGTATGACTTCGTTAGTAGCTGGAGCCAAATATCGCGGTGAATTTGAGGAACGGTTAAAAAATATTATTGACGAAATAACACAGGTTGAAAATATAATTTTATTCATTGATGAATTGCACACTTTAATTGGTGCTGGTGCTGCGGAAGGCTCAATTGATGCAGCAAATATTTTAAAGCCGGCTTTATCACGTGGTGAAATACAGGTTATTGGAGCTACTACCTTAAATGAATATAAAAAATATATTGAAAAAGATTCAGCACTTGAGAGACGTTTTCAGCCGATATTGCTTGATGAGCCCAATGAAGAAGACGCTGTGGCAATATTGATGGGAATTCGCAGCAAATATGAAGAATTCCATCAGGCCAAGATAACTGACGCAGCTGTACGAGCAGCAGTTAAATTATCTGCTCGTTATATTAATGATAGATTTTTGCCTGATAAGGCAATTGACCTCATGGATGAGGCCGCATCAAAAGTAAGATTGGCTACAATTGCTTATCCTAGCGAGCTCAAAGAGTTAAAAGATAAGCTGGAACAATTAAATGGCAATAAACAGGCAGCTATTGAGGCCCAGAATTTTGAGAGCGCAGCACAAATTCGCGATGAAGAAAGCAAGATAAAAGAATCGCTGCAAATGGCTGATGAAGAGTTAAAGAAAAAAGAAGAACGAGAAATAATCGTTGATGAAGATGATATAGCTGATGTTCTTGCTTCCTGGACAGGGATCCCTGCAAGACGACTGGCTGATAAAGAAGCAAAGCGGCTGCTGCATATGGAGGAAAACCTTCATGAACGAGTTGTGGGACAAGATGACGCAGTTATAGCTGTAGCTAAAGCTATCAGACGAGCCAGGGCTGGTCTGAAAGATGAAAAGCGCCCAATTGGTTCATTTATGTTCTTGGGACCGACTGGTGTTGGTAAAACAGAATTGGCACGATCATTGGCAGAAATATTATTTGGCGATGAAAATGCCATGATACGTTTTGATATGTCTGAATACATGGAAAGGCATACAGTGTCACGTATGGTAGGTGCCCCTCCTGGTTATGTAGGCTATGAAGAAGGTGGACAACTTACCGATGTTGTCAGAAGAAAGCCTTATTCAGTAATACTGCTCGATGAAATAGAAAAGGCACATCCGGATGTGTTTAATTTATTGCTGCAGATACTCGAAGATGGTAGACTTACTGATGGACAGGGACGTACGGTTGATTTTAAAAATACAGTTATAATAATGACCTCTAATGTGGGGGCTAATCTTTTGCAAAAAAGTAATGTGGCAATGGGCTTTAATACCAGCACGGATAGTAAGGCTGATTTTGCTGCTACCTCACAAAAAATAATGGAAGAGGTAAAGCGTGTATTTAAACCGGAATTTTTAAATCGCATTGATGATATAATCGTATTTAAATCCTTGGATAAGGAAAGCTTATTAAAGATTATTGATATTTTATTAATAGATGTGGAAAAACGCATTAAAAATGTCGATATGGAGCTTGTTATCAGTGCTAAGGCTAAAGAATATTTACTTGATAAAGGTACTGATATTAAATTTGGTGCACGTCCATTAAAAAGGGCTATCCAAAAATATCTTGAAGATGAGCTGGCAGAAAAAATTTTAGATAAAAAATTTGCTGCTGGTGATAAGATTCTTGTATCATATAAGAGTAAAGATGATAAGCTGTCATTTAGCTGCAAAAAAGAAAATCTGCCTGATGAAGAAAATAATTCTGAAAATAAGGAAGAAACATTGGCGGATAATCAGGCCGTAAAATGACGAGAAAACAAAAAAATGTTTTAAATCAAAATTGTTCTATAAAAAGACGGATTACAAATTTTATCATGAATTTTTTTCTGGCACTAGTTTGGCTTATACGCTCGATGATAAAATTGCTGGGAAAATATTTACGTGATTAATAGCAGGTATTCAGCCGCGCTTATTTTCTGGGAGGGATTTAAGGTTTTATAAGCAGAAAATTAGTGCGGTTGAATTGTGTATAGGAACTTATTATATAATTTAGAAAATGGTGAGATTTTTGCCGAAGAAAAAAAGTGTTTATGTCTGTCAGGAATGTGGTTATGATACTCCCAAATGGGTAGGGAGATGTCCTGGTTGTGGCGCATGGAATTCAATGGTGGAAGAGACAGCTAAGACCAATATAGCACATGGATTATCATTAGGCTTGGGGAGTGCTAAAGTACAAAAACCACAGCTGTTGTCAGAGATATCTATTGCCAAGATGCCGCGATTTACTACGGGATCAGTTGAGCTTGACCGTGTACTTGGCGGCGGTATTATTCCAGGCAGTATGGTACTGATGGTAGGAGATCCGGGCGTTGGTAAGTCTAGTTTGAATTTGCGCATTTGTGCCTATACAGCTAATATGAAAAAAGTACTGTATATTACGGGGGAGGAAAGCCTACAGCAAATTCGTATGCGTGCTGAACGAATAGATGCCTTGTCTGATAAAATGTTGGTTCTAAGTGAAACAAATATGGAACTTATAAATGAACATGTTGAAAAACAGCAGCCAGACTTATTAGTAGTGGATTCTATTCAGACGATTTTTCGTCCTGATGTGCAAAGTGCACCGGGCAGTGTAAGCCAAGTGCGTGAATGTGCAGTGGAATTGCTACGACTGGCAAAATCCAAGGCAATAGCCGTGTTTATAATTGGGCATGTGACTAAAGATGGGACATTGGCCGGCCCCAGAGTGCTGGAGCATATTGTCGATACAGTACTTTATTTTGAAGGGGAAAGAAATGCACAATATCGTATTTTGCGGGCAGTAAAAAATCGTTTTGGCAGTACTAATGAGATAGGTTTATTTGAGATGCGTGATATAGGTTTGGTGGATGTACCAGATGCCTCAAAGTTATTTCTGTCGGAAACGGTACATGATTCAGGCGTTATAATAACACCCACTATAGAAGGCACCAGGCCTTTATTAGTTGAGATTCAGGCATTGGTGGCGCCAACTCCGTATATCCCGCCGCGTCGTACTTCGGATTTAGTTGACATCAAAAAAATACAGTTGTTACTGGCTGTATTGGAGAAGAGAGTAAATTTAGCTTTGGGAGCCTGTGATGTTTATGTTAAGATTGCCGGAGGAATTAAAATCGATGAGCCGGCCTGTGATTTAGCTTTATGTGTAGCATTGGCATCAAGCTTTACCAATAAAGTAGTAAAGGAAAAAACTGTAGTTTTTGGCGAGGTTGGTCTGTCCGGTGAAGTACGTGCTGTAAATGGTGCTGATATAAGAATAAAGGAAGCTTGCAAACTGGGATTTACAAATATAATTATTCCGCAAAAAAATCTTAATACAGTGGGAAAAATAACTGGGGTAAATATTATCGGAGCAGCCAATATAAAGGAAGCTCTACAGGCAGTTTTCTAAGGTAATATCAGGAAAAATAACAATACAATTGAAGCTGATAGTTGTACAGCATTAATTGCCTGAATATTTATTTTTTGACAAAATACGCCCTATTTAGTATTATAGCTGTATGCATTTATTAAATAAAATGCATCAATAATTCCTTATAAATAAATTGATGCAGATGATTAATGGACTTATTTTAATTTTAGGCATAGGGGTATGGAGTTAGTTTAATTTAGTAACGATGTTTGAAATATCATATATTATATTATTTGGAGATGAGTCTGTGTTAGAGAAAATAGTACGTGTTTCTATAGTGGTTCTTGCTGCTATATTTGGATTGGCTACATTTCAATTCATGTTCCAATTCATCGCACCGTTAATTGCAACTGAATATCTTAATATTAATTTAAATATTTTTGGGATAACGTTGGCCCGTCTGATAAGCGGACTGATGGGAATATTGGTGGGGGGAATTGTAGGTTATATAATTTCACCGTATTTAATAAGATTATTAAGAAAATTTTCTATGTGGGTAGAAAACCAGCTTAATAAAATGAAAATACATGATGTTATTGCTGGTGTATGTGGGCTAGCAATAGGTCTTATTATTGCCAATTTATGGGGCGTAGCCTTTTTAGGTGTGCCAATTGTTGGCAGTTATCTGCCAATCGTATTTAGCATTGTCTTAGGATATTTAGGTATACACATTACGATAAAAAAACGTGATGAAATAGTTGCTCTTTTTCCGCGATTGTTTAGAGATCAGCCGAAGGATAAAAAAGGTTCAGCAGAGAAGAATGCGGTGAAAAAAGCTTATAAGCTTTTAGATACCAGTGTTATAATTGATGGACGCATTGCCGATATTTGTGGAAGTGGATTTGTTGAAGGAACATTATTGATCCCGGTTTTTGTGTTGGAAGAATTACAACATATAGCCGATTCAGCTGATTTATTGAAACGCACAAGAGGTCGTCGTGGTCTTGATGTTTTAAAACGTATTCAAACAGATTTTGATATGTTTGTTGAGATTGATGAAACTGACTTTGAGGATATTGCAGAAGTTGATTCCAAACTTATAAAATTGGCTCAAGCTGTTGGTGGTAAAATTGTTACCAATGATTATAATTTAAATAAAGTTGCTGATTTGCAGGGAATTACAGTTTTAAATATCAATGAATTAGCAAATGCGGTTAAGCCTGTGGTAATCCCAGGCGAAGATATGACAGTAACTATCGTTAAGGATGGCAAGGAACAAGGGCAGGGGGTGGCCTATCTTGATGATGGGACGATGATTGTTGTTGAAGGTGGTAGAAAGTTTATAAATACTACACTGCCTGTTACAGTGACATCTGTATTACAGACGGCTGCCGGGCGCATGATTTTTGCGAAGCCTAAATAAAGTATTTGTTTATATAAGATTTGTTATTTAATAGTATAGAAAAATGCTGCGGGTTTAACCGTGGCATTTTTTAAAGAGTATAAAGGGTGGTAATAAGGTGATTACGGCTATTTTTCCAGCTGCTGGAAAAGGCAAACGTATGGGTGCTTCATTTAATAAAATATTTGCGGGGTTGTCAGATAAACCGATATTGATTCATACTTTAATTAGTTTTTCACGCTGTAATTTAGTTGATAATTTTGTGGTGGTTGCAGCTAAAGAGGAAGTGGAATCAATCAGCCGAGTATTAAACTCAATGCCGGGAATAAAGCCATGTAAAGTTGTAGCTGGCGGCTCAGAACGGCAATATTCTGTCTATAATGGTTTGTTGGCCGTGCCCAAAGAAACTGATATTGTATTAGTGCATGATGCGGCTCGACCACTAATAACTGCCAAAGTAATTGAGAATGTAATTGATGAAGTAAAATCATCGGGAGCTGCTGTTGCTGCAGTACCTGTTACTAGTACAATAAAAGTAGTTGATGATAATAATGTAGTAACACATACGCCGAAACGTGAAACACTCTGGACAATTCAAACACCACAGGGATTTCGCAAAGACATATTGTTAGAAGCTAATGAAAAAGCTCGTCAGGAAAATTTTCTAGGGACAGATGATGCCAGTATTGTAGAGAACATGGGCTATTCAGTAAAAGTCGTTATGGGAGATTATAAAAATATAAAAATAACATCGCCAGAAGATTTAATTTTTGCTGAAGCTGTTTTAGGGAAAAAAGCCGTTAAAAAGGTAAAAAATCATGTATCATCAGCACTGTATAATGCTTTTGATGATATGAAGGCAAAAATATTAAAGACGAGGTTATAAACATGAGAATAGGTTTTGGTTACGATGTACATAAATTGGTAACTGATCGTAAACTGATTATCGGTGGCGTTGATATCCCTTATGAAAAGGGGTTGCTGGGTCATTCTGATGCTGATGTGTTATTGCATGCAATTTCCGATGCACTGCTGGGCGCTGCAGCACTAGGGGATATTGGCCGGCATTTTCCAGATACCGATGAAAAATATAAAGGAATATCAAGCATAATATTATTACAGCATGTTAATAAATTATTGCAGGAACATAAATATAAAATAGGCAATATTGATGCGACAATCATCGCACAGCAGCCTAAGATGGCAGGTTATATTGCTATGATGCGCCAAAATATAGCCGATGCGCTGTTAATTGACATTGACCAGGTTAATGTCAAAGCTACAACAGAGGAAAAATTGGGCTTTACCGGGAAAGGCGAGGGAATAGCTGCTAATGCGGCCGTTCTTATTGAAAATTGCTAAAATGATTGTTAAAAAGATTCATTTCTGTTAAAATATACTTTACAAGTATTATTTGGAGGTAATTGTTAAATGTCAGAACAAATCAGGGTTCGTTTTGCTCCAAGTCCAACCGGTCCTTTTCATATCGGTGGAGCACGTAGTGCACTTTTTAATTGGCTGCTTGCCAGAAAATATCCTAATGGAAAACTTATTTTACGTGTTGAGGATACTGATCAGGCAAGATCCACAAAAGAGTCAGAGGAAAACATTAAAGAATCACTGAAATGGCTTGGACTTACATGGGATGAAGGTGTTGATGCCGGCGGCGACTATGGTCCGTATCGTCAGATGGAACGCCTTGATATTTATAAAAAATATGCGCAAAAACTTATTGATGAGGGAAAAGCATATTATTGCTATTGCACTGAAGAGGAAATTGTTAAAGAGCGCGAAGCTTTAATGAAAGAAAATAAAATGCCTATTTATCAGGGACATTGCCGCAATTTAACACAAGAACAAATTGCGCAGTATGAAGCTGAGGGCAGAAAACCGACTATACGTTTTCGTACACCGGAAAATCAAGCTGTTGAATTTGAAGATCTTGTGCGCGGGCATATGAATTTTGATTCCAATGGGGTTGGTGATTTTGTTATAGTCAAGGCTGATGGAATACCAGTGTATAATTTTGCTGTAGTTATTGATGATGCCTTGATGAAAATTTCACATGTTATTCGCGCTGAAGAACATCTATCAAATACACCGCGTCAAGTAGTTCTCTATGAAGCATTGGATTTTGCTGTGCCGAAGTTTGCCCATATATCACTGATTTTAGGTAAAGATCATTCTAAAATGAGTAAGCGTCATGGCGCAACTTCAGTTGAACAATATAAAAATCTTGGCTATTTGCCGGAAGCACTTGTTAATTTTCTGGCACTTTTAGGCTGGGCACCGCAGGATGAGCAGGAAATTTTTACGATTGATGAACTAATTAAAGCTTTTTCCATGGACCATGTAGCTAAAAATCCAGCTGTTTTTGATATAGATAAGCTTAATTGGCTTAATGCGCAGTATATGAAAAAGTTGAGTGCAGAAAAAATTACGATGATGGCTATTCCTCATTTGGTGGAAAAAGGCTATTTAAAAGAAGCTGTTTCTACTGATGAAATGGCAAAATTGGTACGTTTCACAGAAATTATTCGTGACCATTTAAGCTATGGTGCGCAATACTTGGAATTTGCTGATTTATATTTTAAAGATGATATAGTAGTGGAAGATGATGAAGCTAAACAGGTTCTTCTTGATGAAACAGCCAATGATGTTATGGCACTGTTCCAACAAAAATTAGCAGCTTTGGAAGAATTTGATGCGGCTCATATTCAGCCGATATTTAAACAGGTTATAAAAGAATTAAAAGTGGGCGGCAAGAAGGTTTATATGCCATTGCGCGTTGCAATAACAGGACAGATGCATGGACCTGATTTAGCAGGAATAATTGAAGTACTTGGCTATGATAAAATGCTGAGTCGCATGCAAAACACTATGTCAGCATTTTGAATTTATAAGGCATAGCAGCAAAGGTGTGTTGAAAACAGTAATAATGTTTTTGGGCACACCTTTTTCTATAGGAGGAAAACTATGAAATTTTTACATATGTTAAAAAAGGATATCAGGGTAGTTTTTGAACGTGATCCAGCGGCAAGAAGTTATTTGGAAGTTGTTTTATGCTATCCCGGCCTTCATGCTATTTGGTTATATCGGATTGCCCATTGGTTTTATAAACGTAAATTTGTTTTGATTCCAAGATTGATATCAAATTTAGCAAGATTTCTCACAGGAATTGAAATCCATCCGGGGGCAACAATCGGACCAGGATTATTTATTGATCATGGAACGGGAATTGTAATAGGTGAAACAGCTGAATTGGGACGCAATGTTACCTTATATCAAGGTGTAACTTTAGGCGGAACCGGCAAGGAAAAAGGAAAAAGACATCCAACTATTGGCAATAATGTTGTTGTATCGTCAGGAGCTAAAATATTAGGCTCATTTTCTGTTGGCGATCATGCTAAAATTGGTGCTGGTTCGGTAGTGCTGAAAGAAGTGCCGGCATATGCTACCGTGGTTGGTATTCCAGGCAGGGTTGTCCTAATGAAAGGGAAAAGAGTTTCTCCTATCACTATGCCGGAAGAAGAATTAAAAAACAAGGCCATATCAGAGGCTTTAAAAAGAGAATTAGCTGAAGAATTAGATGTTGATTTAGCGCATGACAAATTACCTGATCCAGAACTTGATATGATAAAAGGATTGCTGGAGAAAATTAAAGTACTTGAAGATAAAGTGGCAAATTTAGAAAAGAAGTGAAAAAATGCTAAAAGTATATAATAGTATGACCAAAACAAAAGAAGAGTTTAAACCAGTTGTTCCAGGACAAGTAAGCATTTATGTTTGCGGAATAACACCGTATAATGACCCGCATATTGGCAATGCCAGACCATTTGTGACCTGGGACGTTATCAAGCGTTTTTTGCGGCAGCAGGGGTATAAAGTAAAACATGTACAAAATTTTACGGATGTTGATGATAAAATAATACGCACGGCTAATCAAAATAATGTAACATGGAAAGATATTTCTGATAAATATATTGCTGGATATTTTGAAGTAATGGACAAATTAAATATTGAACATGCAGATGTTTATCCACGTGTATCAGAAACAATGGCAGATATAATAAATATGGTAAAAGGTCTTATCGACAAGGGGTTTGCCTATTGTGTTGATGGTGATGTATATTTCAGCGTAGAAAAGTTTAATGGCTATGGAAAACTCAGTGGACGCAAGCTGGAAGATATGCAGGCTGGGGCCAGAATAGAAGTAGATACACGTAAACATCATCCGATGGATTTTGCTTTATGGAAAAGTGCTAAACCAGATGAACCGTCATGGGATAGCCCTTGGGGAAAAGGTCGTCCTGGCTGGCATATTGAATGCTCGACGATGTCGTTAAAATATTTGGGAGAAAACTTTGATTTTCATGGCGGTGGCAGTGATCTTATATTTCCGCATCATGAAAATGAAATAGCTCAGTCACAGGCCTATTGCTGCAATGAACATTCATTTGCCAAATACTGGCTGCACAATGGTTTTATAACTATTAATCAGGAAAAAATGAGCAAATCATTAAATAACTTTTTTACTGTAAAAGATATATTAAAAACATATCCGGCAGAGACACTGCGGTATTTCTTGGTAGCAACACATTATCGCAGTCCGCTTGATTTTAGTGATGAACGCTTAAAAGAGGCTCAAGCAAGTCTTGGCCGCTTAAAAAATGCTCAGGATAGTTTGAATGAGTTACTGGCTATGAAATCAGATGCGAATGATAGTGCTAAAGATGTTTTATCATTTGCTGTTGCTGCTAAAGATGGTTTTTATGAAGCAATGAATGATGATTTTAATACGGCGTTGGCACTTGCCAATATGTTTGATCTGACGAAAAAAATAAATATATATCATCAGTCTGTATTAGCTGGAGAAGTGAGCGCAGACAAAGAAAATATTGCCAAAATATTAGATATCTATAATGAAATGGTCGATATTTTAGGGATTTTGCAGGGGAATGAAGAAAATATTCAGGATGATAAATTAGTTGATGATCTAATGAATATAATAATAAACTTGCGTCAGGATGCCCGTAAAAATAAAGATTGGACTACTGCTGATAAAATTCGCGATGCCTTAAATGAAATAGGCGTAGTTATTGAGGATTCACCTACCGGTCCAAGGTGGAAGAAATGAAGTTTGCCCAATACCAATTTCTATGTCAGCGAATGTTTGCTCAGGATGAAAATGGCACTATAAAACAGCATTATGATGAAATAAAACCGCAGCAATTATCACCACTTGCACTGGCTTATATTGGTGATGCTTATTTTCATCTATTTGTAAGAACAAAATTACTGTATTATGAGCAAAATAAAGTACGTGTTTTAAACGATTTTGGTGCTAAAATTGTTTCAGCGACATATCAGGCTTATGCTTATAAAGAATTGCAAAATGAATATACAGAAGAAGAGCAGAAAATTTTTCGGCGGGCCTACAATGCCAAATCACATGCACCACGCGTGGCCAGTGTGATTGATTATCATCTCAGTACAGGTTTTGAGGCAGTGCTGGGACATTTGCAGCTTAGTGGTCGGCAGGCACGACTGGAGGAAATCTGTCAAAAGTCATTTGAAGTAATAATAAAGGATATTTCTGATAAACAAAATAAAAATTAAATATTTAGCAGAGTAAGTGATTGCGCGTTAAGTGCCAGATGGACGGGGAGTTGACATCTGGACGAAAAACTAAATGTTTGCGGTACAATCATTGCATCCCGCTGCTGCATTATAGAGAATATCTCCTTATGTGGCAACGTAACAGCTAATATAGGGAGATGTTTTTTTGTGCAAAAAAGTTCAGTTAGCTTCATTATTTTAAGTGGTATATTTATGGCATTAACGATTATCTTTACGCATATTTTTGCTATACAAACTCCTTTTATGCGTTTTAGTTTTGGCTTTTTGCCAATAGCAGTTTATGCAATTAATGCTGGTTCGTTTAAAACCGCCATTATGGCAGGTTTAGCAGATATATTAGGCTGTTTATTATTTGAGCCGGGTCTGTACTACCCTGGTTTTACTATTAGCAGTATTATAACAGGATTAATTTATGGCTATTTTTTTAGCAGGAAAAATATTACTTTACCAGTAATGGGTGGTTGTTTTTTATTGACATTTTTGCTGGTCGACTTATTTTTAAATACTTTTTGGTTGACGCAGCTTTACCATAAGGCGGCAACAGTATTCTTATATGGGCGTTTTATTAAGGGGATTGTATTATTACCAATACATATCTGGCTGTTTTATATAATATATAAAGTAATCATAAAATATAAATAATTGAATGGCAGGTATTTAATAGAGAAACCTAGAAAATAATATAAAATAATTGCGGAATTTTTTCTAGGTTTCAAGTTAAGTAGGCAACTCTGTTAAAACCTGAATATTTGGAAAAAAATAATAAAAGGAGTTGAGGGAATGTCAAGAAAAAGCGTGAAATTTAAAATATTAGCAGGGCTTATACCAGTATTTGTTTTCTTTTTAGCGGTATTATCATTATCTAGCTATTATTTTGCTAAAAAAACATTGCAGCAAAGTATCAATGAAACAGCAGTATCAATAGGTGAAGATTATGCTACTCGTATTGAAAACTACCTTAATGTTTATGTAACACAGCTCGATGGGCTGGCTGCGCAGCCGGCTATTACCGATGGCAAAAATACGGCACAAATTATGCAGTTATTAAATGCCCAAGAGCAGGAAAAGAAAAGTTTTGATGTGTTGTTTTATATTGATGCCGCAACTGGCAAAGGTTATACGAGTGCGATGAAGGAAAATGATTATCAGGGCAGAGCATATTTAAAGGATTGTTTGGAAAAAAAGATGCCGGTAATGTCTGAACCCTTGATTTCCAAGACTACAGGAAAATTATCCGTGGTCATAGTGGTGCCGGTAAAAAATAATGGGCAGATAACTGGCGTCATGGGTGGAACAATGTCTCTGGAATATTTAAGCACTATGCTGAAAAAATTAAAATTCCTCGATACCGGTTATGGTCAGATATCAGATGAAAATGGTGTTATTATAGCTCATCCGACAAAGGCTAATCTTGTTGGTAAATTGAATTTGTCAAAAACCGAGGTTGATCCGGCTCTCAATATACCAAATAATAAATTAGATGAAAAATTGGTAGAGCTTGTAAAAACTGCGCAAAATGGCAAACAGGCCATTGGCACCTATAATCATAATGGTGAACGAATTGCAGTTATGACACCGATAAATATTCCTGGCGGTAAACGCTGGGTTATGTCAGTAGCAGCACCGCTTAGTGAAGCAACTGACAAGGTGGTAACCTTAGGCTGGTTGATGTTGGGACTTTCAATTCTTTGCATTATATTGTCAGTAGTGGCAATTATAATATTTGCAAAAAAATTTATTGCACCGATAATAAAACTGAGTGATGAAAGTCTGCTTTTAGCACAAGGTGATTTAGCAGATCGTGATATAGACATTGATTCTGAAGATGAAATCGGGCAATTGGCACAAAGCTTCCAAAAAATGAAACAACAAATAAAAGCTTTAATATCAAATGTCAGAGATCAATCTTCGCAATTAGCTGCTTCAAGTGAAGAGCTGACAGCACAGTCACATCAATCCTCACAGGCGGTAAATCAGGTAGCCGATTCGATTACCAATGTTTCTGACAAAGCTAATGAACAATTAAACGTTGCCAATACAGCATCTGGGCTTATGCAAAAAGTATCAGACCAAGTTGATATTGCAGCAAGGATTGGTGAAGATGTGGCCAATAAGTCACGTCAGTCCTCAGAAAAAGCGACACAGGGCAGCATAGCCATCCAAAAAGCAATAAAACAAATGGAACAAATCCAGATTACTGTAGGTGAGTCTGCTCGTGTGGTAGAGGATTTAGGCAATAGTTCAACTGAAATTGGTAAAATTATCGAAACTATAGCCGGGATTGCTGGTCAGACTAACTTATTGGCACTTAATGCGGCTATTGAAGCAGCTCGTGCTGGCGAAAGTGGTAAAGGTTTTGCTGTAGTAGCAGAAGAGGTCAGAAAACTAGCAGAACAGTCACAAGATGCGACAGAACAGATAAGTTCATTGATTACCAAGATACAAAATGAAACGCAAAATGCTGTTGTAGCAATGAATACAGGCAATCAGGAGGTAGAACTTGGAACTAAGGTAATCCAGACAGCCGGGCAGTCATTCGAAGAAATTGTTGGCTTAATAAAAACAATTTCTGAACAGGTACAGCAAAATACTGCAGCTATCAGGATAATGCACGAGAGCAGCCAACAGGCCCTTAGAAGTGTATTATCGATTGACGAGCTCAGTCGTGATACAGCGGAAGAAACCCATACTGTATCGGCAGCAACAGAGGAACAATCAGCAATTATGGAAGAAATTGCCACCGCCAGTCAGACCTTGGCAGAGTTGGCTACTGAACTGCAAAATGGTATTCACAAATTTAAATTATAAAATTTGAATTTATATTATAATAGGGATGCTGTATCTTAAATAAAAATGCAGTATTCCTGTTATTTTTATTTTCAGTATATAAATTTATGCAAAACAAAAACCACAATACAGCTGTTGTATTGTGGTTTTATATAATATTATCCTTAAGTACGTTAAGGTCATTGTTGGTGGAGACGAGGAGAATCGAACTCCTGTCCGAAAACATTGCTGCACAAGTTTCTCCGAGCGCATTTTGTGTTTTAATTTTAGTTAATAAAGCTACACAAACAAACCCTTGTTAACCTATCTCGATAAAATTCCTTTATAATTTCCGAGAATTAATTATAAAGTATCCCGCTATTGTCCTCTTTTTGCTTCATGCGGGAAAAGAAACAAAAGAGGTTAGCATTAAGCTGCTAAAGCGTAATTTTCGTTAGCTTTTATATTTATAAAAGTTAGTTTCACCTTACTGACGGGTTGATGACCCCCCGGCTCGCTTCTCATGCATCAGCTGCCCCCGTCGAAACCATTACGTCCCCGTGAGTTACTAGTGCTAAAAGCATTAAGCTAACAAAATAAATTACTACGATATTTATTATATATATATATAATAATAAAGTCAATAGGTCAAATATTTATGACAACTAAACATAGATAAAAGTAAACGTTTAATTATATAAATTATTTGAATTTTTTAGAACTAAATGATATAATAACAAATAATGATAATGAATATTAGTAATAAATAGTTATAATAAGTATGCATTATCCAATTTTTGTTAATATAGGATACAGTATTATAAATTAACCTATTGAAATTTATGATTATATATACTATAATTTCTTTTATTGCTATACGATGATTTGTGAGAAAATTTCAATATAGTATATTATAAAAATATATAAAAAAACTTTTAATTATATTTATTTATAATTGGATTATATGTTATAATAAATACGATTATATTTTTGGGGGAATTAGTGTTGACAAGATTGAAAGATGCGCTTGACCATATTGCGGAAGCAGTTATTAAACAGCGCGATTTATTAGACAGACTAGATTCTATTGGAGATAGTGACCATGGTACTAATATGGCACGTGGTTTTACCGCTGCAATGGAAGAATTGGAACGCTTAAATGATTTAAGCAGTACAAAAGTAGTTTTTGAAACAGTAGGAACGGCTTTTGCTGAAAGTATTGGCGGAGCATCAGGTCCTTTATACGCAACGGCCTTTTTGCGAGCAGCAGCAGCGTGTGATGAAAATACGACTTTTAATGTTGAAAATGTTGAAAAATTATTGAACGCAGCAGTTGAAGGTGTAAAAAGACGTGGTCATTCTGATGCAGGCGAAAAAACAATGCTGGATGTTTTGATACCAGTGCATAAATGTTTTACGCCGGAAGAAGCAAAAGATAAAACGTTATATCAATGTATTGAAGCAGCTGTAAAAGCAGCTAAGGATGGCTTAGATTATACAAAGACTATTCCGGCTAAGAAAGGACGCGCTTCTTATATTGGGGAACGCAGCATAGGACATGAGGATCCAGGGGCGATGTCATCTTTAATCATGGTTCGTGAATTGTTCAACTTCTTAAAATATTAAGAGGTTGGACTATATCTAAATTTTAGATATAGTCCAGTATATGTCTGAAAATTTTAAATAAAAATATATTTCTATATTGATAAATTATTATCATTATGTTATACTAAAGGTAGAAAAGATGGACCAATTGATTTGATGATTGGTGTTATCTTTTCGGTCCTAAGAAACAGAAGAAATATTGATCAATATTAAGAAATGTTTTTGTGGACGAAGGGGAGTGACAAATTATAATAAAAAGTATAATTTTGTTGTCTGGTGATAATTTTTGCTAAAGTGTACAGGCTATGAAGTTGCCAAAATGCTTGCTTCGGAGAATGAAAATAGACACAATGGTGTAAAAGTTGGTCATGAGACAGAGTTCTACAGTATAATGCGCATTAGATTTGTTAATATGGATGATTGCTCCAATGCTATATAAATTATCCATAGTAAGAATAACGAAGATAACGCGTCGTTACTAATAGCCGGCTATGTATTATAAAGTGTATATTTATTTCGCGGATAGATATATACAAAGAACAATGGCCTAAGAAAGAATGAAGGGCTAGAGAGAATTGAGCTTCAAAAACAAAAAAAGAATAAAGAGGTATGAATGTTGGAATCTAGGTAAGGGCAGCTTGTTCGATAAATAATATCAGCAAGCTGCTTTTTAATGTCCAAAAATTTTATATAACAAAAATGGACCTAACCATATGGTTAGGTCCATTTTTGTTATAAAGATTATTTTAATGCTTCTTTTAATTGAGCATTGGTATCTTTAGCGCTATTAACACTTTTTTGGAACATATCTTTTTCTTTATCGTTAAGGGCAATTTCAAGAACTTTTTCAATACCGTTTTTGCCAAGAACAACAGGAACACCAGCGCAAACGTCTTTTTCGCCGTATTCACCGTCTAATAAAGCAATACAGGATAATGTTTTGCCAGTGTTTTTAGCAATAGCTTCTGCCATTGTAGCTGCAGTTGTACCAGGAGCATACCAAGCAGAGGTTCCAAGTAATGAAGTGAGGGTACCACCGCCAACCTGGGTAGCATGTTCAATTTCAGCAAGTTTTTCTTCGGACAGATATTCGCTGACAGGAACACCTTTATAAGTAGCCATGCGTGTAAGAGGAACCATAAGGTCACCATGAGCACCGATAACCATAGCATCGATATCACCTACAGGGCAGCCGATAGCTTGTGCTAAATAATATTCAAAACGGCTTCCATCTAAAAGACCGCTCATACCAATTACGCGTTCACGAGGTAATCCACTATCTTTAAGTGCAAGATATGTAAGAGTATCAACAGGATTGGAGATGATAAGGAATATAGCGTCAGGAGAATGTTTCAAAGCTTCATCCATAACTGATTTTACGATTTTGGAGTTAACACCAATAAGGTCAGTACGGCTCATGCCAGGTTTACGAGGCATACCGGAAGTGATGATAACGATATTGGAGCCTTCAGTTTTAGAATAGTCATTGGTTATGCCGACGATTTTTGTATCAATATGCATCATTTTAGCAGTTTGCATCATATCCATAGCTTTGCCTTCAGCAACGCCATCTTTAATATCGAGCAATACTACTTCATCAGCAAAGTTTTTTAAAGCCAATACGTTGGCAGCAGTAGCGCCTACGTTACCAGCGCCAATAACAGAAATTTTCATGTTAAGAATCCTCCTTAAAATATTGGATTATAAAATCCAGCTTTAATTAAAAGTATAATACAATCATAGTTATAAGTAAAGCGTTTGTTTATCAAATAATAAAAATAATATATACATATAATATGGTGAATAATTATAATTTTTGGCAAATACTAGGAAAAAACTAAAAAAATAATAAAAAACAGCCGCCATAGGGGCCAACTGTTTTTAGCTTAATTACATTGCATAAAAATTGACTAGTTTAGCGTCAAAAATACCATCAATTTTTAAAACTTCATTAATAATATCCTGTGAGATATCATCATCGATAGTTAAAACCATCATGCTGGTACCGGCAATTGCTGTTTTACCAACCTGCATACCAGAAATATTGATAGAAAATTTACCAAGGATAGAACCGACCAGCCCAATCATACCGGGGCGGTTGATATGCGGGCAGATAAGAATGCGGGCATGGGGGTCGACATCAACACGATGCTGGTTTATGCTGACAATGCGGCCTTCTGTGCCAAATAGTGCACCTTGCACGGATTGCTCACCTTTTGGTGTTATTACACTTACCGTTATAAGATTAGCAAAGTTACTGACATCTTTATTTTTTATTTCTTCAATTTTTATATTGCGTTGTTTAGCTATTGACGGAGCGTTTACATAATTTACTGAGGTTTGCAGTATTGGATTTAGTAAACCTTTAATAATAGCAATGGAAATCATCTTTGTGTCTATTGCCGCGATTTCACCATTATAGCGAATGGTAAGATCTTTTATAGGACCGTCAGAGAGTGATTGGGCGGTGCAGCCGAGTCTTTCGGCCAAAGTAAGATATGGACGGATTTTAGCCATGGTATCAGCGGATACAGGTGCCATATTGACAGCTGTTGATACTGGCTCACCTTTTAATGCTGCAGCTACACCATGGGAAGCGTCAATAGCAACACCAATTTGAGCTTCGACGGTAGATGCGCCAAGATGTGGAGTAAGTACAATGTTATCAATATTACGTAATGGGTTATCCTCAGCCAATGGTTCAGAGGTGAACACATCGATAGCAGCACCGGCGACTTGGCCGGATTTCACAGCATCAGCTAAATCCTGCTCATTAATGATACCGCCGCGGGCACAGTTTATTAAGCGCACGCCTTTTTTCATTTTGCCAAGATTATCTTTATTAATCATGTTTTTGGTTTGCGGGGTAAGAGGCATATGTACAGTGATGAAGTCGGCTTTTTCTACAACGTCATCCAACGAACCAATAGTCACACCCAAGGCATCAGCACGTTCTTCATTTAAATAAGGGTCATAAGCAATAATATTCATGTCAAAGGACATAGCACGTTTGGCAACACCAGAGCCAATGCGACCCAAACCAATAACGCCAAGTGTCTTGCCGCGCAATTCAACACCAACATATTTTTTGCGGTTCCATTCACCTTTTTGTAGGGTTTCATTAGCAATAGGAATCATACGGCTCATAGAAAGCATCATAGCCATGGTATGTTCGGTTGCGGCAATAGTATTTCCTTCTGGAGCATTTAATACGATGATACCGCGCTCGGTTGCAGCAGAAATATCAATATTGTCAGTACCAACACCGGCACGACCAATGACTTTTAAATTATCAGCTTTGGCGATAACTTCTTTGGTTATTTTAGAAGCACTGCGTACAATAATACCATCATACTGCGGAATTATTTCTAATAATTCTTCGGCAGATAATTTATCCTTAACAACTATATCAAAATCTTTTTCTAAAATATTGACGGCTTTTTTTGATACGCCATCAGCCACTAAAACTTTCATTATATTATTCAATCTCCCTCTTATTATATACATAGATAATGTGATTTATATATTATCTTTCGTAATATTGTAGTTTATCAATGTTATATACGTCAAGTACTATAGTCGAATTAAATGTAAAATGAGAATAGAAAAAAGTACAAATTTTTCTATAAGTTACATGAATTGTTGATTATAAAGTAAATAGTAATCTATTATAAGATAAGGTATAATGATATACTGTATTAATAGAAATAAGGGGACACTGCTGTAGGAAACGGCAGTGGCACAAGGAAGAATTAGGCGGCACAACTATTTTGCATTTTGATTTACCTATGGAAAGGAGAATTTTATATGCATTTTAGCATAATAAAAAAAATAATGTTGGGAGCTGTTTTGTTATTTTCATTACAGCAAGCGACAGGTTATTGTGCTTCGTTATCAATTAATGAAGCAGTACAAATGGCGCTGCAAAATAATCTTGATATAAAAATAGCAGCTAAGGATGAGGCTAAGGCCAAGGCTGAATTGGAAGCAACTAAAGCGAAAGACGGTATGACGATTTCCCTTAAAAGCAGTTTATCCGTAGCTGATGGTGTTACTGACGGTGTAAAAAAAGATTTTGAGCGTGATAATGACAATAGTATTGCAGTCAGCAAGTCAATTTATTCAGCAGGGAAAAATAAACTTAATGTACAGATAAAGGAAGATAGTTTACGGCAAAGTGGGTTAAATATTGAGCGTACTGCTGAAAATATCGAATATAATACGGTAAAAGCCTATTATGATATATTGCAGGCAAAAAAAACCATTATTGTAGATAAAGAATCGGTGGCTAATTATGAAAAACATTTAACTAATGTCCGCAATTTATATCTAGGCGGCAGTGTGCCTAAATCAGATTTGCTGCGTTCGGAGGTGGAACTGTCCAATGCCAGGCAAACTTTGATAAAAGCTGTTAATGATTATGATATAGCAGTAATTACATTTAAAAACATTGTTAAAATGCAGCATGATGAAGAACTGATATTAACTGATGATTTCAAATATATTCCGTTTGAAAAATCACTTATCAGCTGCTTGGGTTATGCTGATGATAATAGGAAGGACTTACAGCAGGCACAGATTGATTGTGCTATCGAGGAGAAGAATCTCAAACTGGCCAAGGCCGGTTATAAGCCTACTGTTGACAGTTCATTAAGTGTGGGCTGGAATAAACAGCCAGCACCATCTAAAAATGATTATAATTATACGGTGGGGATTTCTGCCAGCTGGGATATTTTTGACAATGGTATTACTAGAGCGAACGTTGATGCAGCAAAGGCCGCCTGGGAATCAGCACAACTGACTTTGCTGCAGAAAAAGGATGATGTTGATTTGGCGGTGCGTCAGGCTTATCTTAATATGCGTGAGGCGGAAAAAAGGGTTAATACAAGTGAAACTGCGGTAGAACAGGCGCAGGAAGACTTATTTATCGCTCAGGAAAAATATCGTGTTGGTGCAGGTATCATATTGGATATAATTGATGCTCAATTAGCGTTATCAACAGCCAGTCTTGATAGAATAAGTGCCCAATATGATTATGCCCGTTATATGGCGCAATTGGAAAACGTTATGGGTAAAAAAGCGGGGGAACTTGATATATGAAAAAATTTTTAAATAAGAAAATAATCATAGCTGTAATAGTTATATTATGTTTGGCTGCGGGCGGCTATAAATATTGGCAGGTTCAGCAGGCAGCCCAAAACAGCAAGCTGCCGAGTGAAATGTACACTGTAAAGAAAATGAACTTAAAATCGACAGTATCGGCAACAGGTACGATAAAACCAGTGGAATCAGTTGAAGTCAGTTCTAAAATAACTGCAAGAATAAAGCAGGTATTAGTAAAAGAAAATGATACTGTAACGCAGGGACAGACTGTAGCTGTTTTGGATGGTAAGGATTTAGAAAATGAATTGGTAAAAGCAAAAGAAACAGTGAATAATACACTGTCTAAATATAACCGTATGCAGTATTTATACAATATTGGAGCTAAATCAAAAGAAGACTTAGAAGATGCTCAGTATAATTATGCGACAGCTAAAAGTGATATGGAAGTTACTAAATCAGACCTTGATGAAACCGTTATTACAGCACCGATAAGCGGCGTAGTAGTAGGTGAGCCTAAAACACCGGGGACAATGGCGGTGCAGGGAACAAGCAATCCTACGGTTATAATGCGAATTGCGGACTTATCAAAAAAACAAATATTAGCCAAAATTGATGAAACGGATATTGGCAAGATAAAAGTTGGACAATCAGCGACATTTACGGTTGATGCCTATAATAATAAAAATTTTACAGCAAAAGTAATTAAGATATCGCAGACTGATACAAGTAATACCTGGGATGTTTCGTCAGACAGCACGAGCTCATCGTCATCGTCGTCAGTAATTTATTACTATGTAACGTTAGATGTTGCTGATGATGATAATTTATTAAAACCAGCAATGACGGCAAGGGTAGAAATAAATACTGCTGACAAAAAAGATGCTGTGGCAGTACCTTTATCAGCATTAAAAACAGACAGTAAAGGCTCATATGTAGTAATTATAGAAAATCAAGGAACTGTTAACAAATATGTAAAAACAGGTATTTACAGCGATGACTATGTGGAAATAACCAGCGGATTAAATGTCGGTGATAAAATATCGCTTGATTATACAGCCAGTAAAACTAAAACGTCAACAACGTCAACACGTCATGGCGGGCCGCCGTTTTAATAATAGGACAAAAAAGCAGGTGTAAAATGACTATTGAACTTAAAGATATAAAAAAGATTTATCAGGTAGGAACGCAGCAGGTAGCTGCGTTAAACGGTATTGACTTAAATATAAAAAAAGGGGAATTTGCAGCCCTTATGGGGCCATCAGGCTCAGGTAAATCAACTTTGATGAATATCTTGGGCTGCTTGGACAGACCAACCGAAGGCTCTTATAAGCTGGACGGTGCAGAAGTAGCCCATTTGGGTGATGATGAACTGGCCAAAACGCGCAATAAAAAGATTGGTTTTGTCTTTCAAAATTTTAATTTATTATCGCGCATAAGTGCCTTAGAAAATGTTGCTTTGCCATTAGTATATGCTGGAGTTGGCTATAAGGAACGGCATGAGCGGGCCCATTATTTTTTGCGGGCAGTAGGCCTTGATGATAGGGCAGAACATCAGCCTAATGAACTATCAGGTGGGCAAAGACAAAGAGTAGCAATCGCCAGAGCACTTGTAAATGATCCCAGCATAATTATGGCTGATGAACCTACGGGCAATCTCGACACAAAATCCACCAGGGAAATAATGAATATATTTATGGATCTGCATGAGCAGGGGAAAACTGTTATTTTAGTTACGCATGAGCCGGAAATAGCAGAATGCGCGTCACGACAATTATTGGTGCGGGATGGAAAAATTACCAAAGATGTCGGAAAGGGGGTCAAAATGGATGTTGTTTAGAGAAAGTGTAATTATTGCCATAAAGGCACTTTTCGCGAATAAAATGCGCTCAATTCTTACAATGCTGGGTATAATAATTGGCGTTGGCGCTGTTATTGCAATGGTTTCTGTTGGAATGGGCGTCAGAAAACAGGTTCAAGACTCCATAGCAAGTCTTGGCAGTAATATGCTTATTGTTACTGCTGGCGCGCCTAGGGTCAATGGGGTGCGTCAGGCAGCTGGCAGTGGTGAAAAACTAAAATTAGATGATGCTGATGCAATTAAGAAAAAGATAAAAAATATTGATTATGTTGCCCCTAATGTGCAAAAATCATATCAGGTTGTAAATGGCAACCAAAATTGGAATACCACAGTATATGGTATCACTTCAGAATATATGATGATACGCTCACTGACCGTAAAAAGCGGTTCGTTTATTACCACAAATGATATGAATACACGAAATCGTGTGGCCGTTATTGGCGCAACTGTAGCATCAAATTTATTTGGTGAGAGTAACCCGGTAGGTAAAAATATTCGTATTAATAATGATCCGTATAAGGTCATAGGTGTACTTGCTAGCAAGGGTCAGTCCTCAATGGGACAGGATCAGGATGACTGTGTATTGATACCAATAACAACAGCGATGGAAAGATTAATGGCGTTGACAAGTATACGTACTATAAATATACAAGTATCTTCAGCGGATAAAATAGATATGGTGCAGGAGCAAGTAGAAACATTACTAAGGCAGCGCCATCGTATAAAAAAACCGGCTGATGATGATTTTGAGGTGCGTAATTTAACCAGTATAATGGAAACAATGACTAATACTACTACGATGATTACACTGCTGTTAGGCAGTATTGCGGCAATTTCATTGCTGGTAGGCGGCATTGGCATAATGAATATTATGATGGTATCGGTCACCGAACGCACCAGGGAAATCGGCATAAGAAAAGCATTAGGAGCAACTTTTAAAGATATAATGCTGCAATTTTTGATTGAGTCGATAGTTGTGAGTGTAATTGGCGGGGTCATTGGTATTGGGGTTGGTTGTGGGGCCGCTATGGCAATATCACAGGTTGGTAGTTTTACTACCGTTATAACAATTGAGCCCATACTGTTGTCATTTTTATTTTCTGTTGGAATTGGCTTGTTCTTTGGTATATATCCGGCACGAAAGGCAGCTAAATTGGATCCGATAGAAGCATTGCGTTATGAATAATAGAAAAACATGTAAACTTTGACACAATATTGTATAATGTATTATTATCAAATAAATAACTTATTTGAAGTTATAGTTTATAAAGTATAAATTTTTTTAGTAAGGATGGTATCGAGTAGTTTATGTTAGTCAATAAAAAAACAGTTGAACTTTTGGCCCCGGTTGGTCAATGGAGTACATTAGTAGCTGCGGTAGAAGCTGGCGCTGATGCAGTTTATATGGGCGGTAAAGCCTTTAACATGAGAAGGTTTCGTGATGATTTTAACTTCGATAATAAAGAACTAAAAAAAGCGGTAGAATATGCCCATGCTCATGGAGTAAGTTTATATATAACGCTGAATAATCTTATAAGTGATGAGGAAATTCCAGCGTTGGAAGAATATCTGACTTGCCTTAGCAATGATGTCCATCCTGATGCACTTATAGTACAGGATTTTGCTGTTGTAGAAATAGTGAAGCGTTTGGGACTCGATTTGACCTTACATTCATCAATAATGATGAATACGCATAATGCCCAAATGATAGAAAAATTTCAGCAGTTTGGTATTACCCGTATTGTAGCCAGCCGAGAAATGAGTTTGGCCGACATACGCCTAATGAAAAATGAAACTAATATGGAAATAGAATTTTTTGTGCATGGTGATATGTGCATTGCTGAGGGCGGTCAGTGTATACATTCCGGTGTGGTATTCGGTCATAGCAGTAATCGTGGTTTATGCATGAAACCTTGTCGTTGGCAGTATAAATTTGCCGAAGAAAAAAACATTAATGATGCTGATTATATGGCACAGAAAAAATCTGAATATAAAATGGCTCTTAAAGATATGTGTATGTATCAGGCTTTGCCGGAACTTATTCAGTCAGGTGTATATTCTTTTAAAATTGAGGGACGTATGCGTGATGCGGAATTTGTCAGCAATATAGTTGGTACATATCGTCGTGCTATTGACAGATATGTAGCTGATCCTACCGGCTACAGCATGGATAAAAAAGATTGGCAGATTTTAAAGGATAATGAAGTTCGTGGCTATTCTACATGTTTTGCTGTTGCTAAACCGACCTATGATGAGATTGGTTTATCAGGAGAAGGTGAACCACGCTTTTTCAGCAAGGCTGTTAAAGAAGCAGATTTAACAATAAAAACAGAATTTAAAACAGTTTCCAGCGAAAATAAGCCAGTGCTGGCAGTTCGCTGTGCTTCACTAGAGCATTTAAAAGAAGCTTGCGCCAATGGTGCTGATGTTGTATATGCTGGTGGCGATGTTTACCGTCCACTTACACCATGGACATTAGCAGATTTTAAAGAAGCCCGTATTATTACAGAAAAAGCCAATTGTAAGCTGGTGATTGCGACACCGCGCATAACGAGAAGACTGGAAATCAGTGAGCTGGAACAATTATTTACACAGCTTAATATTATAAAACCAGATGGTATTCTCGTACATAATATAGGAACACTTAATATGGCTAAAAAATTGACTGCTATCCCTGTGCAGTGCGGTGTATCCTTTAGTTTATTTAATGCTAAGGCAGCAGCATTGCTGCAAAATGAAGGGGCAGTAATGGGAACTGCTTCTTTAGAACTTGGCTGTAAACAGGTACAAACCTTGATAGAAAAAAGCTCATTGCCGATTGAAGTTATCGTGCATGGTGCAATAGAAGCGATGATTTGCGATTTTGACTTTATCGAACAGGAAACTGGTAAAAAACAAATTACTAATCCAGAAGTATTTGATAAGCACTATGCCTTTATAGATACTGCTGATGAAATTCATAGTGTTCGCCGCACGCAGTATAATAGAAATAATGTATTGTTTGCTCATGATTTATGCCTGTTGCCATATTTGGATAAATTAAATACAGCAGCATCATTTTGCATTGAAGCACAGGATTATACAGCAGCCTATACAGGTAGTCTTGTGAACATTTATCGCCAGGTCATTGATGATTTTGCTGCTTATAATATTGATGAACTCATTGAAGAAATAAAAGTAGATGCACCACGTGCCTTTGGCAATGGTGTATATCGTTATGAAGCATCGAGATAATCAGCTTATTTAAAAAGAAAAAATGTTGCACTAATTTATTAGTTGGTACAACATAATATCGATATTATTTGTATTGTGTTAGTTAATAAACTAGTATGTCCTTTAAGCCGTCCCTGCACGGTGTGTACTGTATTTCTAAAGTGTTAAAGCACTAAGAACTACAGCATAGGGAAGGTGGCTTGACGAAGTCAAGTCGGAAGGGTTAACCCCTCAGGCAGCTTTGCTGCCAGCTCCGCACGCGGTGTGTACTATATTTCTAAGCGCTAAAGCGCAAAGAACTATAGCATATAGGGGAGCCTTTCATGCACCTAAAATACAACTAGTATAATGCGACGATATTGTATATTGTGATTTTCAGGAAAGGGAGTACTTATGAAACAATATATTGGACCGGAAAAAATACTGGAAAAAAAGAAAAAATACATTATGCCTTGTCTGGGACATTTTTATCAGGAACCACCGGAAATGGTTAAAGGTAATATGCAGTATTTGTTCGACCATACGGGAAAAAAATATACGGATTTTTTTGCCGGTGTTTCAGTAATGAACTGCGGGCACTGTAATCCTCAAATAACCAAGGCTGTTTGCGATCAGGTAAATGAACTGCAGCATGTCTGTAATATATATCTTACGGAAAATTTTGTTAATTTGGCAGAAAAATTGGCACAGGTTACGCCCGGTAATCTGCAAAAATCATTCTTTTGCTCAACTGGAACGGAAGCTAATGAAGGTGCATTACTTTTGGCTCAGCTATATACTAATAACAGTGAGTATATCAGCCTGCGTCATGGCTTACATGGCCGTACCAAGCTCACGATGAGCCTTACGGGAATAAGTATGTGGCGTACTGATCCTAATCCAGTAGGCGGTATTCATTTTGCGCCTAATCCTAATTGTTATCGCTGTCCGCTGAAAAAACGCTATCCGGAATGCGATATGGAATGCGCTAATATGATTGAAGATATTATCGGCTATGCTACTTCTGATAAAATTGCTGCCTATATTGCTGAGCCAATACAGGGAAATGGTGGGATAGTGGTTCCACCTAAAAACTATTTTAAACGCGTAAAAGAAATTCTCGATAAGCATAAGATATTATTTATTGCTGATGAAGTCCAGACGGGATTTGCCAGAACAGGCAAAATGTTTGCTATTGAAAATTTTGACGTCGTGCCCGATATTATGACTATGGCAAAGGCTCTTGGCAATGGTGCTCCGATAAGTGCGTTTATTGCTAAACCAGAAGTAGCAGATATATATACTAAGCCTGGGGCGTCAACACTGGGCGGTAATCCAGTCTCAACGGCAGCAGGTATAGCTGTGCTTAACTATATAGAAGAAGCTGATTTAATTGAATGTGCAAAAGAACGTGGAGCTCAGCTTAAAGCAGGACTGGCAGAAATACAAAATCGTCATAGCATTATCGGGGATATACGTGGTCTTGGCCTTATGGTTGGAGCGGAATTGGTAGATAAGGACAATAGTCCGGCACCAGAAAAAGCAGATTTAATTGTTGAAGAAATGAAAAATAATGGTTTTATAATTGGTAAAAATGGTATAGCCAGAAATGTTTTGGCTTTTCAGCCGCCGCTTGTAATAACTAAAGAAGATATTAATAATATGCTTGATGCTTTGGAAAAAGCTATTAGTAAATATGAATAAACAAAAAGCACCGCCAGCTGGCGGTGCTTTTTGTTTATTAGTCCATTTTATTGGAAACATATTTGAGGATGATATGAGCACTTTTGCGATTAGTAGCTAATGGAATGTTATGTACATCACAAATGCGCAGTAAAGCGTTAATATCAGGTTCATGCGGCTGTGAAGTCAAAGGGTCACGTAAAAAAATTACATAATCGACTTTTTCAGTAGCAATCATAGCACCTATTTGTTGGTCACCGCCTAGTGGACCTGACATCATTGTTTCGACATCAAGCTGATAATTCTTATTTATAAGTGTACCGGTAGTACGAGTTGCAACAAGATGAAAATTTTTTAATAAATCTTTGTGATTATTGACGAAATCGAGCATTTCATCCTTTTTGGCATCATGAGCTATAAGAGCGATTGTTTGCATAAATACACCGACTTTCTAAAATTATATGTAATGATTAAAAAATATAAAATATTTATATCTAATATAATCTTTTTTAAAATCTGATAATACCAGATAGTATAAATATATTATTAATTATAATTTAGTATAGACTATTTCAGCAAATTCGTAAATATATATCTTTTTCTTGCAAGATAATACATCATGTGTTAAAATAGTTAAGCAAAAGCAGTTTCCCAGGTGAGACTGCGGCGCTTGGGTCTCACGCAATGAAGACTCATGAACCCCGTCAGATCCGGAAGGAAGCAGCGGTAAGTGATCACCTTTATGTGCCGTGAGGGTGCCTGAGCGTCGTAGTCTGACTTGAGAAGCTGTTTTTTTAGTTCGCAAAATTATGTAGTAAAAAGGTGGTTTATTATGGCATATGTAGCACTGTATCGCAAATGGCGTCCTAAAGATTTTGCTGATTTAGTGGGGCAGGATCATATTAGCCATACTTTGGCACAAGCCATAAAGACGGGTAAAATAGGTCATGCTTATTTGTTTTCTGGGCCGCGTGGGACAGGCAAGACAAGTACCGCTAAAATTTTGGCAAAAGCATTAAATTGTGAGCATGGACCTACAGCTAAGCCTTGTAATAAATGCAGCAACTGCTCAAAAATAAATAATAATACCTTTATGGATGTATATGAAATAGATGCTGCCTCCAACCGTGGTATTGATGAAATACGCGATTTGCGTGAGACGGTAAAATATGCACCAGTTGATGGTAAATATAAAGTATATATAATCGATGAAGTTCATATGCTGACATCGGAAGCATTTAATGCTTTACTTAAAACATTGGAAGAGCCACCTTCGAATGTTGTTTTTATTTTAGCAACAACTGAAGTACATAAAGTTCCTACTACGATACAATCACGTTGTCAGCGGTATGATTTTAAACGAATAACCAAAAAAGATATCCAAAAACAGTTAGAAAAAATAACAAGTAGTATTGGTGTTGTATGTGAAGATGAAGCACTAGAGACAATAGCAGTACATGCTGATGGCGGCATGCGCGATGCCTTAAGCCTGCTCGATCAATGTACGGCACAATCAGATGAAAAGCTGACAAAAGAAAAAGTAACAGAAATTTTGGGGATTATTGCCCATGAATCATTGTGGAAGATTACTGATGCGATAGCCGCTCATGATATACAGAGTATTTTGCAGGAAATAGCTGATATATTGAACACTGGTAAATCAATCAGTCAATTATTGACTGAGCTTAGCTGGCATTGGCGTTCTCTTATGGTTTATAAAGCGGCGCAAACCTTGACGCTTGATATGTATAAGGAAGATTTTGCGGTAATAAAAAGACAGTCTGACAGTTTTACACATGAACAACTTACAACTATGATAAAAACTGTCTACGAAGCACTCGGACAAACTCGTTGGTCACCGCAGCCGCGCGTAACTGTGGAAATGGCATTAATGAAATTATGTTATCCCTATGAAAATAGGGAAGCAACAGTTCCAACTAATGAAAAAATAAATATGCTGGAAGCAAAAATAATGCATTTGGAAAAATTACTGTCCAATATCGGACAGCAGGCAGCAAATGCACCAGTAATGCAGACAAAGATTTCTGTAAAAGCTACTGGACCTGGACAGGTAGAAAATGTTAAAAAATCACTGCCTTTAGAAGCGGCAGAATCATTGTTGCCGGATATTAAAGTACAGAAAAATACTGAAACAGCATCTTTGGTACAACCGGCAATTGATATAACAGATGCTGATGCATCATCTATTTGGCAGGTTGCTTTACGTGAATTAAAAATGCAGCATAAAATACCAGCCTTAGCTTGTGTGGAAAAGGCGCAGCCTCGCTCACTGCAAAATGGACAGCTGGTATTGGCATTTAAAGCGTCTTTTTTAAAAGCTCGTACGGAACGGGATGATTATCGGAATCTATTGGAAGGAATCCTGTTCGAAAAAACAGGGCAGACCATACGTCTTGTTTGTATAATGGATGAATCAGCTGGGGCGAAATCATCAGAAAAAGCCCCAGCCAAACAAACAAAAACAGCAACAGTACCTGTTGACAAAACTAAGATTATTGTTGCTGATGATGATTTGAATGAAGAAGAACAAAAGAGATTAAAAAATGCTGTTAATATATTTGGCAATAATATAGTTAATGAAGATAAGGAAACTGATAAATAAACCTTCATTGTAAAAATAAAAACCAATGCATTGTTTTGCATTGGTTTTTATTTTTAAGCAGCGATATATCGCAGATAACAGCTATAAATGAAAAATAAAAAGGCAAAGCCCATACAAACAAAGCTAAAATATTTTACCCAATCGGTATATTTTTCGCTAAGTTTAGCATGACGCTGAGCATAAATTGATAATAAAGCACCTTCTAATAATATGTAAATTACACGGTCAAGAATTGCCAGCTGACTCCAGCCAATCATCAAAAAAATAAAGTTGATACAAATGAGGATGATTAGAACAATGTCGCGGCCCGGCTTAGCTGGCGACGGAGTCGAAGGCTTTTTAGATTTTTCAATCTTTTCACTGATACGTTTGGAGTATCGTGACATTAACACCAGTCCTTTTATATTAGATTTGTCTTATTATACCATATATTTTAGCGGCTGACTAACACTAATCTAGTTGTATGACAAAAGATATGAAATTTATAATATATATTCTTTATCAATAGGGAAATTGTACTAAATTGCAGCAAAATATATGAATATATGTAAAGGTGTCTTTGTTTAAAAAAAGTTATAAGAATTGTTTCTGGATTGATAAAAATAACTGTACAATTTAAAAAAAATATTACACTATAATGTATTTTTTTTTCAGAATATGGATTGCTACTTTGGTAAAGGCTTGGTACAATATAACATATTAGTTTTAAATTTTATTAAAGATATAGAATTGAGGTGTACATTTTGCGTCATATGTATACGACGCAAAGACTATAATGATTAGACAAAATCGCAATAGAGAAAAACTCGCGAATTATTATAATATGTTTACACAAATGGGAACATTGGATCCTAATGTCCATCCGTGGGTCGCTGAGTCTTGGGAAAAAAGTAAACAGCATAATATAGATATAAAAAGATTTAACGATTTACAGGGATTAAATAAGGATGAACTAAAAATATTACAGGGACACCATCGGGCTGCTATTGAATATATGCAGGAATATACAGAAGGAATAAAAGATTTCCTGCAGGAATATGATTTAAGTTTATTACTGCTTGATAAAGACTGTAATGTATTAAAAAATTATTCCTCGCCTTATAATAGACTATTGTCAAAAAAAATTGAAGGTGTAAATCTTCAGTTGGAAAATGTAGGTACTTTTAGTGCCAACATAACAGCACAGTATAAGAGTATGTTTTGGCTATTTGGGCCTGAGATGTGGCTGCAAAACTATCATGACTGTGATTCTGGTTCAGCACCAATATTCGTTTGCGGTGAAATGAATTATATAGTAACAATTTTGTGTCGGGACTATGATAAATTGCCACAGGATGCCATAATTTCATTATTGATGTCGATAAAGACAGCAATGGAAATACATTTAAAACAAAAGACATTTTTGCAGGCACAAAAAACTATTCTTGATGCTACCCCGTTTGCTGTATATCATATACTTAAAAATGGTGATGTTGCTTATGCCAATAAATTGGGTGAATCACGTTTGGCAGGTATAGGCGCTATTGATAAAGATGTAACACTTAATCTTAACGAGGTTTTGCTTAATTACCAGCACACACCTATATATAAAGGTTTTGATGGAATATCATGCATAAATCAGGAAGTTACCTGGACGACAACAAGCAAAACTTATGAGGATATTACCACAGTAATACCGATAAAAGATGAATTTGACCAAAGTGTAAGCAGTGTAGTAACAGTTACTATGCCAATAGAAGATTTGCGTATGCTGGTAGCACATGCAGCAGGGTATACAGCTAAATATAGTCTTGATACAATAGTCGGTGATAGCACAGCCTGTGTGTCAATGAAAGACAGGGCAATGCGGGCAGCACGAAAAAATAATCATATTTTATTGCAGGGAGAACCGGGAACGGGCAAGCAGCGTTTAGCGCATGGAATTCATATGGCAGGTCTGCGTGCCAATGGTCCGCTTATCTCTATTAACTGTGGTGATGTTCCACCGGAATTATTGGAACAGGAATTATTTGGTGCCAAAACTGGACAGGAAGTAAGCCATCCGGGTAAATTGGAATTAGCCAGCGGCGGTTCCTTGTTGATGGATGAAATTGAAAAACTGCCATTATCGCTCGCAGAAAAACTTGCCCATGCTCTGCAGACTAGAAAAATACGCCGTATCGGCGAAGATATTGAGCGTAGTATCAATATGCGGATAATTGCTTCTTCTGATGGTAATTTGCGTCGTTTGTGCGAAAAAAATCTCTTTGATGAAAGTCTTTTTGAAATAATTTCACGTAGCATAATTCATTTACCACCGCTTAGAAGTCGTCGTGAAGACATATTGTTATTAGCAAACAGCATAATGAGTGAACTTTTGGCACAGCATAAAATCCCAGCTAAAGAATGGTCGGACGAGGCGATTAAAGTACTGTCAGAATATGATTGGCCGGGCAATATCAAGCAATTGCAGGGAGTAATTGAAAATGCTGTATTAAGCACTTCCAGCAATATAATTAAGGCTGAAAATATCAACCTTATGGGTAATATTAAACCAGACAGCAAATGGAAAGAAGATAAGGAAATATTTATCAGGGCATGGCAGTCGGCCGGCGGCAATGTCAGTCGTTTAGCCAATTTGCTTGGTGTGAGTCGTGTTACCTTATATCGTTATATAAAAAAATATGGCGTAGAAAAATAAAAATGTGGTTGGCAATGAAGTATTTTATACTTTCATTGCCAGCCTTTTTCGTCTTTAAATATATTTTATATAGTAAAAAAGATAGTATACTATTAAAGTTAATTCAATATTTGTGCTTAAATAAACGCATATTCTGTTAGAAAAATAATAATAAGAAAAATATGTACTTAATTAAATGCCGATATACCTGTTTATGCGTATAAATGACAAAATATCAAGATTGCACTATAGAATATAAGTGTTATAATAATAATCATTCCCAAGCTATACAGATAAATATTATTTTTCAATGGAAATGCACTGTTTTAAATAATAGTGCCGGTTTTTTTGTTAAAGGGAGATGTGTTGCATGAAAGAAAAAAATACTAAGAATAATCCTGTAGCGGAAGCTGATGAAATGCACAAAGAATTACCACACAAAAAGCAAAAGAAGTTGAAAAAACCAAAAAGAGTATATAATTAACACGATTAAAGCCCTCTATCATGAATAATTGATAGAGGGCTTTAATCGTGTTAATATATATTTTTTTCTTTTAAAATAGATAATTGTGCTAAATGTTAATTATATCAAGATCGTGCTAGAGGCTTTTTACTGTTTTTATTTAATATTAAGTTAATTTGACATTAAATAAAGATGGTATTAATATATAGGTACATAAATATATAGAGGTATAAAATATGAAATTTTTAACACCGCAGCAGGTAGCAGATATGCTGCAAGTTGACTGTGATACAATAATAGCGTGGTTAAAGCAAAATAAATTGCCAGCTGTTAAGATTGGCGATGTTTGGCGGATAGAGGAAGAACGGCTGCAAAATTATTTACAGCAGGAACTTGATAAAAATAGTATTGAAGAAAAATATGCTGATTATGAAGATAATGTTATACCTAAAAAAGGACGACGTGGCAGGAAACCAACTGGTAAATATGATGGTCTGAAAGAAGTCTTAAAAAATACTAAGGGAAAACTTATTAATATGACTTTTGCTGAGGTACAGGATCATATGGGAGATAGTCTGCCCCAGTCGGCTTATCGTTTGCGACCATGGTGGGCAAATGATTATACACATTCTCAAGCTAGGGCATGGTTGCATAGTGGTTGGGAAACACGCAATGTGGATTTAAAGAATCATAAAGTTACTTTTGAACGGATAAAAAAATAGGTTTATAAAAAATTTAATAAAGAAATGCTAAAAAGAGAGGCTGTCGTAGGTTTTTAGCTTTATAATAAAAAAATCATTGACAACCTTTAAATACCTCTATATAATTATGGGTACTTAAAGGTATAAAAATATAGGAAAATAAAACAGGGAGAGAATAATGAAAGAGATAATGGATTATCTAATAATTTTTTGTTTAGCGATTATCATTATATATTTAGTCGAAAATAATAGAAAACTGCGTACTAAAATAAAAATAATAGACAGGTAGAAAAATAGTTTTAAAAATATGAGTGAATCAGATTTATTATCTGGTGCTAAGAATCGTAAAAGGGCATATTTTTGTTTCAAACTGGCTGAAACAGCACAATTTAATTGATATCGGAGGACATACAAATGAGTAATGAATTGATACAAGAAGAAAATAGAAATAAACGACGTGATAAACATCGGCAAAAAGCTCGCTATGCTCCTAAAATTACAGGAATGCCATTAGGGTTGACTAAAGGACAGTGGCAGTGTAAAAAAAATAATAGAAATAAAAGTACAGTTAGTTGCAAAAATTATTAATAATGGTTATTATAAAATAAGATTTAATTGTAGTTTGTATCAGAAATTTGTATTAAATAATGATAAGTTACTAAAGATTAGAAAAAGGATTTATATTAATTGCTATATAGTTTCTAATTTACTGAATTTAAAAGTAACTAATAGATACTTTTTAAGGAATAGAGAATTATTATGCCAGTATTCATAGTAAAAAGATATTTTATATAAATCTTTTATTATTGAAGTTTTTTGCTAGCATAAAAAATTATAAAGAGAGGGTGTAAAACAGTGCGAAATATAGAAAAACTACATAAAATAACATTAGCAGCTTTGCTGCATGATTGTGGGAAAATAGTTTATCGTAGTAATGATATCAAACGTACTCATTCTTTATTAGGTACAGAATTATTGATGAAATATTGTAATGATAAAGAAATTCTGCAGGCGGTAAAATATCATCATGGCAAAGCATTGGCACAGGCTAAATTAGCTAATGATAATATAGCATATATTGTTTATGAGGCTGATAATATTGCGGCTGGTTTTGACAGACGTGATGAAGAAGGGGCAGATATTAAGACTGGATTTAATAAATATGTTCCTTTGGAAAGCGTTTTTAATCATCTGCAAGGCAGTTGCCCGGATACGGATAAAGCATATCATTATTTACGTGGTTTGGCACAAGGTGAAAAGATTAATTATGGTATACGGGCAAGCGACAATAAAATACAAGCAAGTCGTGATAATTATGCAAAATTATTGAATTATTTTGAAGAAAATCTACAATCATTAATGATTAAAAATGGCAAGATAGCAAAAGATAATTTTATAAATGCAGGTGCGGCGCAGTTATTGAAAATAATTGAAGCAATTTGTTCATATATGCCCTCGAGTACAATGCAAAAACAAGCCACTGATATTTCCTTATATGACCATGTAAAATTAACAGCAGCAATTGCTAATGCCATGTATTTATATTTTGCTGAAAATAATATTATTGATTATAAGAAAGCTTGTTTTAAAAATAATAAAGACTATCGGCAAAAAGATATGTTTTTGCTAGTGTCTGGTGATATGTCGGGTATACAGGACTTTATTTATACAATAGCTAATGCCGGAGCATTGAAATCATTGCGTGGACGTTCATTTTACCTTGATATGGTATTGGAATATCTTGCCGATGAAATATTGCAGGAACTGGGATTGAATCGCTGTAATCTTATATATACCGGCGGCGGTCATTTTTATTTATTGGCTGCTAATACACAAACGGTTAAAGATAAAATTGCTCAGATGAAAAATAAATGTAATGAATGGTTTTTGCAGAAAACAGGAACAACATTATATTTGGAATTGGGCTGGCAGGAATGCAGCGCTGTTAATTTTATGGTTCCAGATAATGCTGTTGCAGATACAGAAGAATATGAACAGATTGGCGAATTGTTTCGTAAATTAAGCAGTAAATTAAGTAAGCAAAAATTATGCCGCTATAATAAACAGCAGCTTATAAAGATGTTTGATCCGCAAAGTGCAATTAATAAAACGCGTGATGGTATTAGAGAATGTGGGATATGTCATACTTCAACAGCTGTTTTGGCTGATTTTCATGGCAGTAATGACGGCAATACCAAAGCGTGCATATTATGCAATAAATTATATGATTTTGGCAGAGAAATTATTGCTGAAGACAAGACAATATTTGTCGTGTTAAATGATAATAAAGGACTGCCGTTACCATCGTGGGATAATGAATGCAGCCTGCATATTATGGACAAGAAATGTTTAGCAGATTATGACGAAAATAAAATAAAGCATTTATATACAAAAAATGTATTAGAAACAGGTAATCGTTTAGCAACAAATTTATGGGTAGGCGATTATATTGTTCATAAATTAGAACAGGAAAATAGTAAATATTTACAAATAGCAGATTTTGAGTATTTAGCTGAGCAAAGTCAGGGTATTAAAAGGTTGGGCGTATTGCGGGCAGATGTTGACCGACTGGGACAAACGTTTGCCACAGCTTTTCGTGATGAAAACGGAACGCATTATCTGACATTATCGCGTATAGCCGCATTATCACGACAACTATCGCTGTTTTTTAAAAAATATATAAATTCTATCTGTAAGGGCAATATTGCCGGAGAAAATGAGCTAGATAAACCATTGTTTTCATTGTGGAATAATAAAAAAAATGGACGGCAGCTGGCTATTGTCTATTCAGGTGGTGATGATGTTTTTGTTGTTGGTGCATGGGACGAAGTATTAGAATTTGCGGTTGACCTGTATCAGACCTTAAATCATTTTAGTAATGGCAAAATAACTATATCAGCCGGGATGGCAATGCTGGAGCACAATTATCCTATTAGTCAGATGGCTAATATTGCCGGACAATTAGAATCACTGGCTAAAGACAGCGGGCGCAATCGTATTGCATTGCTGGATAATATAGAACAAATGTGGGCAGATATAAAAGGTAAGAATAAACAGCCAGTGCACTGTTATGAATGGCCGGTATTTATTGATGAAGTAGTTGGTGAAAAAATATTATTTTTAAAAAAACACTTTAAATTTAATACTGAGATGGAAGAAGCTGTATTGGGACAAGGTCATTTGCCAATCGGCAAGGGACAGCTTTATCGTTTACTGGAATTTTTACGGGAAAAAATTAATGGCAGTGAAGAAAATCAGGACAAGCCGCAGCGTATGAATATAGCTCGTTTTATTTATTGGCTGGCTCGTTTGCAGCCAGATAAAAAAGATATTGCAGCCGATGCGGATTATCAGAAAGTCCGGGGGAAATTATATGACTGGCTTACCGAAAAAGATTGGCAAAACAGCAGACAGCTGCTTACAGCATTAGTGCTAATAATATATGGGCTGCGTGATAAAAATAAAGAAATGGATAATGGGGGCAAAGAAAATGGCACAAAGTATATTAGACGAAGCTAAGCAATTTTTTGACAAGGCAATGGAGATGAGAAAGGATCGACCAATTCCAGCATTAAATACATCGAAACTGCGTAATTTTTTAAATGAGGTTGTAACTATTAGTAATCGTGTAGAAAGTTTAAAGGCTAAAAGGATACAAGATAATGACGATAGTAATGATTTACCGCAGGATTTGCAGAATTTAGTAGATTTTTTAGATGTTAAATTGATGTATCAAGTAGGTCGTGAGGAAAATAAATGGCCACGGCCATTAAAAAAATTTTATGAAGCTGGTAATATGGCTGAAAGAATAAATTCTGCCAAGCAAGGAATAAGAGAATATAAGAGATTTGCCGATTTAATGGAAGCTGTTGTAGCACTACATAAATATCATGGAGGGAGCGATAAATAATGGAACAAAATAATATAAGAACTTTACAGGCCAAAGTATGTATCAGCGGAGAATTAAAAATATTAACAGGTATGCATATTGGCGGTGGTGGCAATACCTCGGCTATTGGTGCAGTTGATAGTCCTATTATCAGAGATTCTTTAACAAAATGTCCAGTTATTCCAGGTAGTTCGATAAAAGGTAAAATGAGAACATTATTGGCTAAGCTTTATGATAAAAGAGGTATTGGTGTATTAGGGAGACCTGATGAAGATGATGATGTAGTAAAGCGGCTTTTTGGTTCGAGTGAACCGATACAGCCAGCCCGTTTGCAATTTTTTGATTTGTCGATGCAAAAGGAAAGCAAAGAAAGTATTGAAAAAATGGATACGGATCTTTATCTTACGGAAGTTAAATTTGAAAATACAATAAATCGTTTAACAGCACAGGCTAATCCGCGCCAGATTGAACGAGTTCCTGCCGGCGCAGTATTTTCTTTTAAGCTTATCTATAATTTGGAAAATATGGCTGAATATGAAGAAGATATAAAAGGGCTGCAACAAGCCATTTTACTGTTAGAAGATGACTATATTGGTGGTCATGGTTCGCGTGGATATGGCAGAATAGAAATAAATAATTTGCAGGTGGATATACCAATAAAACGCGATGATGTAAGTATTGGCAAGGAGAAAATAGCGGCAATTTTAAAAGGTGGTAAATAATATGGACTATCATATATATAAATTGTCATTTACTACACCCTGCCGTTTTGGTTCAACGGCAGGACTTGATAAAAGTGATGTTATTTGTCAGGCGGACACGTTCTTTTCAGCACTCGCCAATGAATGTGTATCTTTCTATGGCACTGATAAACTGCAAATACTAAAGCAAAGTGTAGAAAAGGGACAGTTCTTAATTAGTGATTTACTGCCATATGATGAAGATGGTTTGTTTTTGCCCAAGCCGTTATGGATAGTAGATAAAAAAAATAAGCAGGAAAGTCTTACAGGTATAAAAGAGCGTATGGAAGGCTCCAAAAAATTAAAAAAATTGCAGTATATACCTATATATGATTTTGAAAACTATATTGAATGCATGAAAACCGGGAAAAATTATATTAATAATGACGATAAACGTATAATTATTGATGAGATATATCAAAAACAGTTAATAGAAAAAGTAAACTGCCGTGGCGAGGAAAGTCTGCCCTATTTTATGGAACAAGTGCACATTAAAGCAAATTGCGGCCTTTATTTTATAGCGGCAACAGCAGGCAGTGACGATATAGAGTTATTAGATAAATTGCTGCAGTTATTATCATATACGGGCATCGGCGGCAAACGCAGCAGTGGTTATGGTAAATTTACTTATACTAAAGAAGTACTAAAAGATAATAATGATGGTGAAGATACAAGTAATTTATATTATTTACTGGAAAAATCACCGGGGCAGATATATATGAGTTTATCCAATATAGTGCCGGCACAGACGGAAATTGATCAGTTGCGGGAAGGTTCGTATCGGTTATTGCCACGTAGTGGTTTTGTAACAGATGGCAATTACAGTACAGTTCCGCTTAAACGCAATAGATATTTTGCAGTTATGCATGGCAGCTGTTTTAAACAGCCTTTGGCAGGAACAGTTCTCGATGTTAATGATAATGGCAGTCATCCTGTATATAGATATGGAAAAGGAATATATGTGAGGTTAGCGCTATGAATGAATTTTTGCAGACAAAGAAAATGCAGCTGAAATGTTTGGCGCCTATTCATATTGGTAGCGGCAATAAGTTAAGTAAAAATGAATATATTTTTGATGAAGATAAAGGGATTATTTATTTATTACAGCAAAATAAGTGGCTGCAGTTTTTACAAGATTTTAATCCGGCAAATGAAAAAAAAGAAACTTCATCTAAGTCCGGTAGTCAGATAAAAGGTTTTGTAGCATTGGCACAGGTGCTGGGGCATAAGAGTAAAGAATATTTACAGGAATACAAAAAATATATTATTCGTAATGCTCGTAGTGAAAAACCACTATCTTTATATCAATGGTGTATAAATAATGACATAAAAATGACAGATGCAGCTGCATGCGCTTTAGCACAAACATATATAAAAAGTGATAAAAATGACTTAAATGATATGATGCCCTTTATGCGTCAGGCTGACGGCAATATCTATATTCCTGGCAGCAGTATAAAAGGGACAATAAGGACAGCCTTATTATATAAGCTGGTAAAAACAGCACCGCAATATAAATCGTGGCAAAGAAGTTTGCAACAGATAAGGCCATCCGATAAAAAAAGCTATGAAAGCTTAGCTAAAGAAATAGAACAAGCTGTCTTTTATAAATATGAAGACTTTAATGATAAGGGGCGTAAGGTAACTGATGCCAGAGCAGATATAATGCGAGGATTGCGCATTAGTGATGCCTGTATAAATGGTACTGCTGAAACTCAGGTTTATCGTAAATATGATATCAGCCTGTATAAAGACAAACGGGGAAAAGCTGAAAAAAAACTACCATTATATCGTGAATGCGCACCCATTGATACGAGTTTTTCCTTTGCTATGACAGTGGAAAAACAATTTATGCAGTCTAGTGGAATTAATTCGATTGAAGACGTTTTGCAGATAATGGCAGATTATACGGCAGAAATAGTAAGTCTGGAAAAAGAAGTTTTTAATGACTATGGGCGGCGGTACTGGGATGGTAGAGAAAATATGGCTAATATTATTATTGGCGGCGGCAGTGGGTTTCTAACCAAGACAATTATTTACTCCTTACTGCCACGAATGGAAGCTGTTAACATAGTAAAAAATTATTTGGATTATAAATTTAAAAAACATAAGCATAATATTTTAGATCGGCAGGTCTCGCCTCGAACATTAAAAGTAGCAGGTGACATAAATAATATGTATCATATTGGCTTAGGTCTTATAGAATAAATAAAAAAGAGATATTTATGATAAAACAATATATATTTAAAGTAATACCACAGGATAAAAATGAAAGGATAAATTTTAATATGGGCTCTATCATGCATGGTCGTATGATAGAGTCGCTGCCGGAGCAAATAGCCCAGCAGCTGCATAATACATCTGCCCGCCCATATAGTCAGGCCATTTATGTAAAAGATGATATTGGTTATTGGCAGATAAATGCATTGACGTTGGAAATGAATAATTACTTAGAACAGCTAGCCAAGCAATGGAATGATAATGTAATTTATCTGCGTCAGCGGGATAAGAAATATCATATACAGCTTCATAATATATCAAATGGCTATTCATATCAGGATTTTAGCAGATGTTTTTTCACAATAGCGCAGCCGCAGCGCTATTTGCATATAAAATTTATTACGCCAACATCGTTTAAAAGTAACGGTGAGTATCAAATGTTTCCCAATATAAATTTGATTTTAGCCAGCTTGTGTCGAAGGTGGAATGCTTTATCAGACAGCATAGTTTTTGAAGATGAAGCGGCTTATAAAGATATATGCAAGAGTACGTTTATTCATGGCTATCATTTATCATCAAGAAGATTTGGTTTGGAGAAAATAAAAATAACAGGTTTTAGCGGCGATATTGATATTTTTATAAAAGGACCGGAGATGACAGTACGCTGGCTGAATATGCTGTTTGCCTATGGACAGTTTTGTGGTATTGGTATAAAAACAGCATTGGGCATGGGAAACGTGAAAGTATGGGCAAAAAATCGTGAAGATAATAATACCAGTGTAACAGCACTGATTAAATAAAGAGAGGAAAACAATTATGGAAGAATGTGTTCTTTTTTCACCAGTAGGTAGCACCGATCCGATACGTGGCGATTTTGACGGACCAATGCTGCATATTGTCCGTTACTATAAGCCTAAGAAAGTATATTTGTTTTTAACAGCAGAAATGGCTAAACGTGACCGTGAGAAAGATATATATGTCTGGACATTAAAACAGCTTGATCCCACTATAGAAATTGTGAAATTATATCATGAAGATATAGATAAACCACAGGTAATGGATAAATTTGATAAATATTATCCAGAGGATTTAAGGAAAATATATGAAGAAAATCCTGATTGCACAGTGTTGGCTAATGTTACATCAGGAACAGCGCAGATGATGACATCATTACGATTTTTTGCGGCGACGGCGGATTTCCCTATAAAGTTAAAACTTATTGCTGTCGATACACCAGCAAAAAAATCTAATCACAGCATAGCTGTAAATGATGAGTACGATAAAGAAGCAAGCTGGGCCAATAATATTGATAATATTACCGATAGCAGTGAAATTGAAGTACGCTGCAAAGAAATAAAGCATGATAATATAAAAAAAGGCTTGGTAAAAAATATTATTATCAAATATCTGGAAACATATGATTATAAAGGGGCATTGACTGTTTTACAGACAGCTGAATATTTTTTTGCACCTGATTTAGCAAAGATATTAAGAGCGGCTGATTACAGGCTACATTTAGAACATAGTAAAGCGCAAAAATATTTTGACAGCAGCAGTTTAAAATATAAAGAAGTATATCCGGTACAATCGAGTGACTGTCGGGATATATTCGAATATATTCTGCATTTAAAAAAATTAGGGGCGCGCAATAATTTATTAGAGTTTGCTCAAGGCATATCACCGGTATTATATAGATTAAGCTATATGCTATTAAAAAAATCATTAAATATACCTATGGATGATTATACCTTTCAAGATCGCGGTGTAAGAAAGTATGAAGAACGTAAACTACCTGATATTTATAAAAAAGAATTTATAAACATGAATTATAAAACACCAATTAACACATCTAATCTTTTACCACTTATCGCCTATGAAGCAGTGAAACAAAATAAAGTGAGGGGTTATGAGTTAATAAAAAATTTACGGGATTTTGAAAAAAATGTACGTAATATAGCCGCACATGAAATTAGTGCTATTTCAAAAGACACATTTAAAAATAATGCCGGAACTACCTGTGAAAAAATCATTAATGATATTGAAAAATTATATCAAATAATATTTGCAGGTAATGCTAATTGGAACAGCTATGATCATATGAATGAAAAAATAATGCAATATTTATAATGAAAATGCTGGGAGGCGGAAATGATGAGCTTTGCTTATATTACTGAAGAAGGCGCTCGTATTCAAAAGAAAGGCGATAAATTTGTTGTTGGTCGTAATTTGGAAACTATTATGGAAATACCAGCAGAAATACTGGAAGGGCTGGTACTAATAGAAAGTGTTCAGGTATCTTCACAGGCAATGGTCGCATTTTTACAGCAGGGGATTCCTGTTACTTGGATATCTTCAATGGGAAAATTTTTTGGACGTTTGGAGTCTACCCAACATGTAAATGTAGCAAAACACAGACAACAGATGCTAATGCAGGATACATCGTTTGCCATAGAATTAAGTAAGAAAATAATAGCAGCAAAAGTGCATAATCAGATTATACTTTTGCGTCGTTATAACCGCCGGCAGCAATCAGATAAGATACGAATTATTATCACTAACATTTTGGCAATTAGAAAAAATATTATTACAGCTGAGAATAAAGAGCAGCTTATGGGATATGAAGGGATTATTGCCCGTTTATATTTTGAAGCATTGGGACAAATTGTGCCGCAGGAATTCACTTTTAGTAAAAGAAGCAAAAGACCGCCGCTCGATGCAGTTAATTCTATGCTTAGTTTTGGCTATACACTTGTTATGTATGAATTATATACGGCAATAGAAAATAATGGACTTCATCCATATTTTGGTTTTATGCATGCCCTGAAAAATCATCATCCGGCATTGGCTTCTGACTTATTGGAAGAATGGCGTTCCGTTATTGTTGATTCGATGGTATTGGGATTGATTCAGCATAGTGAAATAAAAATAGAGCATTTTCAAAAATCAGAGACTAATGGCGGTGTATATTTGACTCGAGAAGGTCGTAATATATTTTTGCGGGCTTATGAAAAGAAAATGCGTACAGTCAATAAATATGAAGAAAGTAAAAAATCTTATCGTTATACATTAAATAAACATGTTAATATATTTTCACAGGCGCTTATTACAAGAGATACAGCAGTATATTTTCCTATTTTTATTCGTTGAGCTTAAAAAAAAAATAACGAATAAGGGGATAGTATTATGAGTGATGTTTTTACTAATGAAAATGAATTTATGGCTGTTGATGATAAAAGATATATAGTTCTTATTATTTATGATATTGTCGACAATAAAAGTCGCAATAAAATGGTTAAATGTTTAGAAGGATTTGGCACGCGGGTGCAAAAATCGGCATTTGAGGCTTATCTCAATAAAAAGCGCTATGAAAAACTGGTATATAAAGCTAGTAAAATAGTAAATACAGAAGAAGACTCTTTGCGTATATACTTACTGGCAAATCATACTTCAGTGCGCTCCTGGGGAAAAGGTCATACGCATGTGGAAGATATTATTATTTTTTAAAAATAATATCATTAATTCATAAATCTTTTGCAACTGTACTTTTTGTCGACAATATGTTATAGTAAAAAAAGCATAAAAAACAATAATAAAATCAGCGCCGTTATTATAATGGTGCGGGTTAGAGTGCTATTATAGCAAGTGATATTAGAAAGTGCTGTTAAAAAACTAACCTGCGCCGCAAATTAGTAAATAAACCTAGTAAGAATAGCGCTTACAGCGGACAGGATTAAAAAACATAAGCCCCGTAAGGGGACGAAAACGTTCCAGGATTCGACAATTGCTTGAGCTTTTTTTTCGAACTCATTAAAAAACATAAGCCCCGTAAGGGGACGAAAACTGAGTTCTAAAGTTCTAGCTAAAGAAATTAAGTGCTCTAGTCGAATTAAAAAACATAAGCCCCGTAAGGGGACGAAAACCCTTACGATACTTTTGTAGATGTAAAACATTACGCATAGAATTAAAAAACATAAGCCCCGTAAGGGGACGAAAACTTTCTTGTATACATTTTCATTTGTAAAACCTCCATAAATTATTAAAAAACATAAGCCCCGTAAGGGGACGAAAACTTTGTTTTGTTTTCTTTTATTATACATCAGATGCTTTAGTCTATTAAAAAACATAAGCCCCGTAAGGGGACGAAAACTAGCTGCGCATTCAAGCGGCTTATGTGAAAACTATTAAAAAACATAAGCCCCGTAAGGGGACGAAAACTTAATTGCTTTTCTTGTGTATTTTTCTTTTGACATTGTAATTAAAAAACATAAGCCCCGTAAGGGGACGAAAACTTTTTCATTTTAAAGCCCTCCATTAATTAACTTGTTGTTCCATTAAAAAACATAAGCCCCGTAAGGGGACGAAAACTACTAGTTGTTAGCTGGTTGCTTGTCGCTGTCCGCCGTCTGCCAATTAAAAAACATAAGCCCCGTAAGGGGACGAAAACTACCTTGTACTCTTGCTAGTTTACTGTTTGATACGTAATCATATTAAAAAACATAAGCCCCGTAAGGGGACGAAAACTAATATACTTCTGAAATTTCATAACCGTTCTTGTGTAACCAATTAAAAAACATAAGCCCCGTAAGGGGACGAAAACTATTTCATTAGCAACCAACATTGCAAACCTTTCTTTTCTCATTAAAAAACATAAGCCCCGTAAGGGGACGAAAACTGGTATAAACTGCAAATATTATATCCATAAGTTTCACGACCTATTAAAAAACATAAGCCCCGTAAGGGGACGAAAACAGATTACACCCAATATTGTTTATTTCCATTTTTGTTTAATTAAAAAACATAAGCCCCGTAAGGGGACGAAAACTCTAAGCATTGACCACCCATCGAACCACCTTTGCACCTCATGTTAATTAAAAAACATAAGCCCCGTAAGGGGACGAAAACCCTTCTAATAATTCAGCTATTACGGTGCCTGTCATATCAATTAAAAAACATAAGCCCCGTAAGGGGACGAAAACCACTTTTAACGCTGTGCTTATTAAAATATCGCTCTATGCCAATTAAAAAACATAAGCCCCGTAAGGGGACGAAAACGAATATTATTAATGCTGCTTTGATACATTTCGATATATTATTAAAAAACATAAGCCCCGTAAGGGGACGAAAACGAGTTACCATAGTATTTTTTAATTGCTTTACGTGTATATTTATTAAAAAACATAAGCCCCGTAAGGGGACGAAAACTAAATTCATGGATGTTATTTCATGGATATAATAATCAAGATAGATTAAAAAACATAAGCCCCGTAAGGGGACGAAAACATATACATTGTCATCAGTTATTGCTCCTTTATTTTACATTAATTAAAAAACATAAGCCCCGTAAGGGGACGAAAACACGTGTATATTTTTGTTTTGTCATTGTAATTTCTCCCTATTAAAAAACATAAGCCCCGTAAGGGGACGAAAACCTCATCACGCTGGTAATTGTTTAGCGCTGCTACTGTTTCAATTAAAAAACATAAGCCCCGTAAGGGGACGAAAACTACAAATATATCGATAACAGTTTGCCTTGGATTACAATGCTATTAAAAAACATAAGCCCCGTAAGGGGACGAAAACAAAACTAAGTGAAATATTAAAACTGTGTAATTATAAATTAAAAAACATAAGCCCCGTAAGGGGACGAAAACTAGTTCCTATTGACTTGCAATATTTCTTATAATAGTTTTATTAAAAAACATAAGCCCCGTAAGGGGACGAAAACCCATTTTATTTCTGCCATTTAATCACCCTTAAAATCCTTCATATTAAAAAACATAAGCCCCGTAAGGGGACGAAAACCAGCTTATTTCCCCTACCGATAAAACATGACTATTACATTAAAAAACATAAGCCCCGTAAGGGGACGAAAACATTTTTAGCACGTCTTTTGGTTACTCTAATATATCTAATTATTAAAAAACATAAGCCCCGTAAGGGGACGAAAACACCATAAGTTCAGCCATGTCGTTAAGATATTCTATGTCAATTAAAAAACATAAGCCCCGTAAGGGGACGAAAACGTCTCTTCAGCGCGGGTAAGCCACCTCCCGCGGACGCATTAAAAAACATAAGCCCCGTAAGGTAATGGTGGCTTGACTAAGTCAAGTCGGAAGTAACCCCTCAGGCAGCTTTGCTGCCAGCTCCCCTATAGGGGAGCCTTTTAGGTATCTAATTTCAATTAGTATCTATGAAACCAATTAAAAACATAAGCCCCATAAGGGGACGAAAACCTCAACGAACACTTTTTCTAATCGTTGTTTACCGTATCATTAAAAAACATAAGCCCCGTAAGGGGACGAAAACTGCCGTGTTTTATTAATGGTTATCTGTGCGAACCACTTTATTAAAAAACATAAGCGCGCCGTAAGGGGACGAAAACAGGGGGGCACTCTTTCCGCATTCATAGCCTTGCAATGTTGTTAAAAAACATAAGCCCAGTAAGAGGACGAAAACCGGTTTTTTGCTATTTCCAATGCTGTTCTAGTTTTACCAGGATTAAAAAACATAAGCCTCGTAAGGGGACGAAAACCTAATAATAGGTAATAAAAAACGCCTACCTAATTTGGTAGACGTTAAAGGACTGCTATTATTTTGGACAAGATAATAAAACTATGATGCTATGGAATTGTCACAACTGATAAATGTGTGGCAATTCTTTTTTTATGCTGTTAATTTTTCATCCAGCCAATTTTTTCAAATAATGGGACATAGTTTAATCTACGATAGAATGATTTAAAGGTATTGGCAGTATGGAATATCGGAATACGCTCTAACGCAAAGATATTACTGTCATTGGTAACATTGCCGTACTTGATGGAAAAGGCAGCCCGATAGCCAGCATTTTTAATCATTTTAGCGATATACAAATTATAAGTGCCTGTAGGATAAGCAAAGTAATGTGTATCCTGTTGCAATCTTTCATCAAGAGCCTTTTTGGAATTTACTATTTCACTTTCAATCTGTTTATTGCTGAGACTGGTAAGAGACCTATGGGTTACTGTATGTGACTCAATATAAAAGCCATGTTTTTTTAATTCTTTGCATTGATCCCAAGTAAGATAGTTAGGATATTTATCAAGAAAACTGGTGATTACAAAGATAGTTGCACTAAAGCCATATTTTTTTAAAATCGGATAAGCGTTGACATAATTATCCTTGTAGCCATCATCAAAGGTGATTAGTACAGGATTGGCAGGCAGTTCTTTATTATGTTCTAAGTTTTCATAAAGGTCATCCGGGGTTATAACGTGATAATCGTTGTTTTTAAGATAAGCCATTTGTTTGTCAAAATCCTGCGGCAGAACGGATAAGGAGATGTTTTTATTATCAATTTTATGATAATTTAGAACAATGATGTTAGGCTGGAACTCGCTGTCGGCCATGGCAGCTGTTTTGGATATAATATGAGGACTGGAAAAAAATACGGGAATAAGACATAAAAAAATAAGCAATAAAATTTTTTTTAGGAGTGAATGACTCATTGCTTTTTTACTTCCTCTCACTATGGATGTTGTCGAATTAATTATAGCAAGACTACGGTAATTTTACTAGCTATTTTTCTTGCGAAAATAAATATCATAAGGTATTATAATTAAGATGTTTATTTTTTATGATATTTTGCCTAAAGGATATAAATCTAAACAGTAAGTAAATAAATAAATAAAAAGAAGGTCATTTTGTGCGTTCAGAGATTTTGACTATATTGCATAAGGCAAAAGGCGGATATGTATCAGGCGCTGATTTAGCAGAAAAATTAGCAGTATCAAGAACTGCTATTTGGAAACATATTTGTGCATTAAAGGATGAAGGATATCAAATAGAAAGCAAATCAAGGAGCGGTTATAGAATTGTGGATTCACCAGATTTACTCAATCCCGGTGAAATTAAAGCTAAAATTAAAACAGAAATTTTAGGACAAAAAATTATATATTATAAAGAAATAGGCTCTACTAATAATGAAGCTAAGTTACAGGCAGCTAAGGGCGCTAGGGAAGGCACTATTGTAGTCAGTGAACAGCAAGGTACAGGACGTGGCCGTTTGTCGCGCGGCTGGTATTCTCCTGCGCAAAAAGGCATTTGGTTTTCATTGATTTTGCGGCCGGGATTTTTACCGCAGGAAGCACCTAAATGTACTTTAATGGCAGCGGTTGCTATTGCTAAAGCAATTTTTACTATTACAGGTATTGAGGTAGGCATAAAATGGCCCAATGATATTTTGTATAATGGGAAAAAATTAGTTGGTGTTTTAACTGAGATGAATGCTGAAATGGACAGAATAAATTATATAGTCATAGGCATGGGAATAAATGTAAATGTTTCTAATAAAGAGATGCCTGAGGAAATAAAAGATATTGCCACCTCATTGTCAGAGATAAAAGGCGAAACAGTATCACGTATTGATTTGCTGACGCAGGTGCTGGCGGAATTAGAAAATCTATATTTATTGATAAAAGAACAGGGGTTTGCACCAATTCTTAAATTATGGAAACAGTATTCGGTAACATTGGGGCAGGATATAAAGGTTATTGGTGTGAATGAAACTTTTTACGGTAAGGCTGTGGATATTGATGATTTTGGAGCATTATTGGTTGATACCGGTGAGAAGATTGAACGCGTATTAGCTGGTGATGTTTCTATTCGCAAAGCTAAATAATAAAAACGTTGGAGGATTATAGATAAATGTTATTAGTATTTGATATTGGCAATAGTAATATTGTGTTGGGTACTTATGAGGGAAAACGGCTGGTTAAGCATTGGCGTATTTCTACCGACAGACAAAAAACAGGTGATGAATATGGCATGCTTATAAATGAACTGTTTCGTTTCCAGGGGATTTCCATGTCGGATATTACGGCAATTATTATTTCTTCGGTAGTTCCGCCATTGGTTGTTCCCTTGGTAAGAATGTGTCAGCGGTATTTTAAGATTAAACCGCTGGTAGTTGGAGCAGGGATTAAAACAGGCATAAAATTAAAATACGAAAATCCGCGTGATATTGGGGCCGATAGGATAGTTAATGTTATTGGGGCTTATGAACAGTACGGCGGACCGCTTATTGTCATAGATATCGGAACGGCAACAACTTTTGATGTGGTCAATGAAAAAGGCGATTTTCTTGGTGGCGCAATTGCTCCGGGAATTGGTATTTCTACCGAAGCTTTGTTTCAGCGTGCGGCAAAATTGCCAAGAATTGAATTGGTAACGCCGAAAAATGTAATCTGTCATAATACAATATCAGGTATTCAGGCCGGTATTATTTTAGGGGCTGTGGGGCAAATTGACGGCATTGTGCACCGCATGAAAAAAGAAATGAATAATATGGATATGAAGGTTGTAGCTACGGGAGGACTGGCTAATATGATAGCTAGAGAATCAGAAACAATAGATACAACGGATCATTTTTTGACACTTACAGGCTTGCGTGTATTGTACGAACGTAATAAAAAAGATTAAAATATAGGTTGGGTTTTATGTTTATTGGTAATTTAAAGATAGAAAATCCGGTTTTTTTGGCGCCGATGGCCGGTGTAACAGATATAGCATATAGAATTGTAGCCAGACGTATGGGCTGCGGACTCGTTTATGCTGAAATGGTCAGTGATAAAGGCATACATTTCCGCAATGAGCATACCTTACGGATGTTGGAGACAGAAAAAAATGAACGTCCTTTGGTGATGCAGCTGTTTGGTGAAACACCGGAAAGTCTTAGTGAAGCAGCTAAATATGTTGAGAGCTTGGGATGTGCCGATATTATTGATATAAATATGGGGTGTCCTGCTCCCAAAATTGTAAAAAATCATGAGGGTTCAGCGTTAATGCTTGATCCCAAGAGAGCTTTTGCCATAATGTCAGCGGTAAAAAAGGCTGTAAATATTCCGGTTACGGTAAAGATGCGCAAAGGCTGGGACAATGAGCATATTAATGTTGTTGAGATGGCTAAATTGGCACAGGAAGCCGGCATGGATGCTATCGCTGTACATGGCAGAACCAGGGAACAGTTTTACAGCGGTCGAGCTGACTGGGATATAATAGCCGTCGTAAAACAGGCTGTAAATATTCCAGTTATCGGCAACGGAGATGTTAGGACCTGCAACGATTTACAAAAAATATTTGACCAGACTAATTGTGATGCTGTAATGATTGGTCGGGCAGCTCAGGGAAATCCGTGGATTTTCCGTGAGTTTGTACATTTTTTACGGACTGGTGAAAAAATGGCGGAACCAACAATGCAGGAGCGTAAGGAGATTATATTAGAGCATCTTGATATGCTGCTGGAGAAAAAAGGCAGTTATATCGGCCCGAGAGAAATGCGCAAACATGCTACATGGTATACGCGGGGTATTACTGGTGGGGCGGAATTGCGTCGTCTGTTTAATTTAGCCGAAAAACGTGACGATTTTGTAGAAATTTTGTCACAAATGTAATATAGCTATATGTTATCCTTATGTAAAAGCGTATAATATGGTAAAATATATATAATACGAATTATTGATTTACAACGGGGAGAAAAGTATGATTTGTTATAAATGCAGTAAAGAAATAGGCGATAATAAGCATTGTCCATATTGCGGACATGATAATACTATAGCAGTAATGAGTGATCGGGAAAAAAACAGCTATGTTGGTGTTACTATTGAAGATGGCAATAATCGCCATTATCGCAGCAGAGGGAAAACTGGCAATGGACGCTATAAAAAATATGGTTCATTATTGTGGCAGCTGACCCGCAGCAATAATTTGCTGTCGCGAATATTATTGACATTAGGAATAGCAGCAGTAATAGCTTTTGTCATATTTGTGGCACTGCCATTTTTATCAATAGCGGTTATATCTATTCTGGTAATTTGGGCAGTATTTAAGTTATTGCATTAAATAATATAGTATAATAAAAAGCGGCATAATATGCCGCTTTTTATTATAAAGAGAAATTAAATGAGGTGGAGCAATGATTTATTTATTTTTAGCATTAATAATCCTAATGCTACTAGGCGGTTTTTTTTGTTATAAAAAAATGAATTTATATATACCAGTTTTAATGTATCATCGTATTGCCACGGTAGAGAATGACCGCAATAGTCTTCCTATAGAAAAATTTGCATGGCAGCTGGAATATTTGCAGAAAAATAATTTTAATACTATAAGTTTGAAAATGTTGTATGATTTTTATACAAAAGGCATAAAACTGCCGAAAAACCCTATAGTATTGACATTTGATGATGGCTACAAGGATAATTTTATTAGTGCATTGCCCCTGCTTAAAAAATATAATATGACAGCCGTAGTTTTTCCGATTGCTAATTGGATAGGTAAGCCGAATAAATGGGAAAATTTTGGCAAAGAATTAACTACGACAATGAATTGGCAGGACTTAAAAAGCTGGCAGGAAAATGGACAGGAAATTGCATCCCATACTGTGGAACATCCTTTTTTAAATAATTGTTCTCGCCAGGAATTATTGGCAGAATTGTCTAATAGCAAAAAAATACTGCAGGAAAAATTGCAGACGAGTATGGATTTTCTCTGCTATCCGTATGGGAAATTTGATGCGGATACAGTAGCTATTGCTAAACAAAGCGGCTATAAGGCAGCCTTTGCTATTTTTGAGAACGTTAATCTGGGCAAAGTGAATATTTTTGCGCTGCCGCGTATTCCTATTCCTTCCCACCAATCTGAGTGGGAATTCAAGCTTAAAACAAGTAAATTGTTTTTATTATTTGTGGCTATGCGTAAATGGGAACGTGATTTAAAAAAATGGCGCAAAAAATAATTACTGTTCGTCTTTTTTCTGGAATATTTTTCCTTCAATAACAAAAGTTTCCTTTTTTAGTATTTCAATAATGCTTTCTACGGGGATATTTTGTTGATTGATCCACCATAGAACGTTTTCCTGAGCGCAAAAACGATTGATAGTACGCTGGCGATAATGATTGAAAGTAACTTCTTCCTGCGGGCTGGAAAAGCCATGTTTGCGAATTAGCTTATCAAACATATCATCAAGTGCGGATAATTTATCGTGACGGATTTTTTCGGCACGCTGTAATAATGCGGCATCGTCATCTTTAAGGACAGGGCAGTGTTGCATTATAATGGTCATGCGTGCATCTTTAGCAGTTTTTAAATTATTGATGTATGCCTGTCGACATTGCGGACAGGCACGGTTTTTATATTTTTTTATGATGGCGGCACGAGCGTTAAGATCATCTGGTAAGTTTACTGTTATGATATGGCCGCATTTTAGAGTAATATTCGTATTTACCATAGAAAAAGACTCCTTAAAAATGGAATGGGTGTATATATGAAAAAAATAATGATTTTGGCAATGATTTTTTGCATGCTGACAATAACAGCATGCGCACAAAAAAGAACGGGGGAAAAAGTAAATTTGGTATGGCAGCCAACATTTACCAATGAGGATAATTTAGCAACCCAGCCGAAATTGGTTGGGGTAAATGTAGTTTCACCCTGTTGGCTGACGATAAAAAGCAAGGATGGAATGATTCAGGAAAGTATAGACAAGGATTATATAGAAGAATGCCAAGGTAAGGGCTATAAGGTATGGCCTTTAATTACTAATAATTTTGATCGTGAGCTGACACATGCTTTTTTGCATAATGAAGCTGCCCGTAAATATATTATAGAACAACTTATATTATATGCGCAAAAAAATAAATTTGACGGCTATAATTTTGATTTTGAAAATATTTATGCCCAAGATAAGGATGCTTTAACATCTTTTATAAAAGAATTGTCAGATGCGCTGCATAAAGAAAAACTGACGTTATCAATGGATGTTACAGTACCGTCTAATGATGCTAATTGGTCAAAAGGCTATAATCGTGGTGAATTAGCTAAATATCTCGATTATATTGTCCTCATGGCTTATGATGAACATGGCCGTTTGTCAAAAAAAAGCGGTTCGGTGGCATCAATTGGCTGGGTGGAGCAGGGAATAAAAAATACGTTGGCAGAAGGTGTACCTAATAATAAATTAGTATTAGGCGTTCCCCTATATATGCGTATTTGGTCAGAACATAATAATATTGTTGAAGCAAAAACATTGAGTATGCCAAAGGCTCAGCAAATATTGCAGGAAAAATATATCAAGCCGCAATGGCAGGAGCAAGATGGACAATTTTATTTTGAATATCGTGATATGGATTTAATAAAAAAGCGGGTATGGCAGGAAGATGCCGCTTCGCTAAAATTAAAAGCAGATTTGATTAATAAATATAATTTAGCAGGGATTGCCAGCTGGCGCAAGGGATTTGAAACACCTGATATATGGAAAACCTTGGATTCAGTAGTAAATAAGCGTTAATAAGAAGTATATTACATTAAAAAGGTAATTAATTACTAATAAAAACAATTAGTATAAATTCTTGCATTTATTGTAGATTTCTTTTATAATAAAGCTAATTGAGAAATTAAAATGTATCATAAAGAGTCCAGTGTTAGCAGAAATTGTTTTCGGCTTTATTATAAAGCAAAACACAATGGACAGTGATGAACATCATCACTTTATTGATTGTTGATTTATTGATGGTTAATATTAAGGCATTAATAAATAAAACCTAGATTTAAAAATTTAATCAAGGTTCATTTTATAAGAGAATTTTGCGCATATGCGTGTTACTTGTGAAATGGTCAATATGAGTATTAAAAGTAATTTTCTGCTATATAGACTCTGGCTTATATAAGGATATCAATGACGATATTTCTAAAACTCAGGTAAACGGATGCAGTGCGCGCAGTTTATCTGAGTTTTATTTTGTAGAAAAGAGGTCGTTGTATTGAAGGAAAAGTTAAAATTATACGGCTTTAACAATCTTACCAAGGCACTTAGTTTTAATATTTATGATGTGTGCTATGCTAAGACGCCCCGTGAACAGCGAGATTACGTAAAATATATTGGTGAGCAGTACAATTCAGAACGCTTGACAAAGATATTGACGAATGTTACGGAAATGATTGATGCCAAAGTTTTGCATATTGCTAAACAGGATTATGACCCGCAGGGTGCCAGTGTAACCATGCTCATTGCCAATAAGAATATGTCAAAGGAAGCTTATGTTGATACGGAAGATGAAATGGTCAATGGCAGTACGTTTGTGGCACATTTGGACAAAAGCCATGTAACAGTGCATACTTATCCGGAATACCATCCTGACAATTGTATTGCGACATTTCGTGTTGATATAGATGTATCTACCTGCGGGGAAATTACACCGCTTAATACGCTAAATTACCTGATTGGTAATTTTGATTCCGATATAATTACTATGGATTACCGGGTGCGGGGCTTTACTCGTGATGTCAGCGGCAAGAAATTGTTTATGGATCATGCTTTGACATCAATTCAGGATTTTATTGATCCAAAGACATTGGAAGATTATGATGCTATTGATATAAATATATACCAGGCTAATCTTTTTCATACAAAAATGCTCATTAAAGAATGTGATCTAAGTAATTATCTGTTTAATACGGATATTTATGAAATACCACCCAAGACACGTTTGTCAATAATGAATAGTCTAAGACGTGAAATGATAGAGATTTTTAGTGGTACAAATGTATTTTAAAAAAATCAAGGGGGAATACTAAAACATTGAAACAGCCTACACAAGAAAATGCACCTATTTTGGAAGCCTTGGAACGATTAAAGCAAATGCGTATTGTTCCCTTTGATGTACCAGGACATAAACGCGGTCGCGGCAATAAAGTATTGACAGATTTTTTAGGCGAAAAATGTATGTCGGTTGATGTAAATTCGATGAAACCACTGGATAATCTTTGCCATCCGGTATCAGTGATAAAAGATGCGGAAAATCTGGCAGCTGAAGCCTTCGGTGCAGCTCACGCTTTTTTCATGGTTGGCGGTACAACTTCATCGGTACAGGCTATGGTGTTTACCGCCTGTAAACGCGGTGATAAGATAATTTTGCCGCGCAATGTACATCGCAGTGTTATAAATGCGATGATTTTATGCGGGGCTGTACCTGTATATATAAACCCGCAGATGGATAAAATGCTGGGCATCCCATTAGGCATGAGTATCAACGATGTAAAAAAAGCTATACGGGAAAATCCGGATGCCAAGGCAGTACTGGTAAATAACCCGACTTATTATGGGATATGTTCCAATATTAAAGAAATAGTTAAACTGGCACATGCTAATAATATGCTGTTGTTAGCTGATGAAGCGCATGGCACGCATTTCTATTTTAGCGATCGTCTGCCGATAGCAGCAATGCATGCCGGTGCTGATATGGCAGCTGTGAGTCTGCATAAATCAGGTGGTTCGTTGACGCAAAGCTCGATGTTGTTCATAAGTGATAAAATATCTGAAGGTTATGCTAGGCAGATAATAAATCTTACCCAGACTACCAGTGGGTCATATCTGCTGATGTCCAGCCTTGATGTATCCAGGCGTAATCTGGCATTGAACGGCAAAAAAATAATCGATGATGTAATAAATATGGTGGAATATGCCCGTGGCGAAATCAATAATATTGGCGATTATTATGCCTATTCCCGTGAAAAAGTAAATAATGACTCCATATATGATTTTGATATAACTAAGCTGTCTGTCTATACGCGCTCAATTGGACTGGCCGGAATTGAAGTCTATGATATTTTGCGTGATGAATACGATATTCAGACTGAGTTTGGTGATTTAGCCAATTTACTGGCTTATGTTTCCGTGGGTGACAGACCACGCGATATTGAACGGCTTGTCAGTGCCTTGGCAGAAATACGTCGTATTTATAAAAAAGATTCTAGCGGTATGCTCGAGGCCGAATACATAAGCCCTAAGGTTATGCTGCCCCCTCAGGAAGCTTTTTATACCAATAAAGAAGACGCTGTTTTGCTGGATAAAGCAGTGGGACGTGTCTGCACAGAATTTGTTATGTGCTATCCGCCGGGAATACCAATTCTGGCACCAGGAGAGCTGGTAACAGAAGAAATATTAGAATATATACATTATGCCAAGGATAAGGGCTGTCAAATGACGGGGCCGGAGGATATGGATTTGCAGTATCTTAATGTTATGGGATAATGTTTTTAGTTGAAAAATGAGATGAGGCGACATAGATGGAATTATGGTTTACTGAAAAGCATACGCCGCATGTAAACTTTTCTATAAAAGTAGATAAGCAGCTTTATTCTGGTCAAAGTGAATTTCAGCGAATTGATGTATTTGAATCGCGTGAATTTGGGCGTATTTTGGCATTAGATGGTTATTTAATGCTGACTGAAAAAGACGAATTTATTTATCATGAAATGATTACGCATGTGCCAATGGCAGTAATACCTGATGCTAAAAAAATATTGATAATTGGCGGCGGTGATGGTGGTACAGCCAGAGAAATACTTCGTTATAAATCCGTTGAATCAATAGATTTGGTAGATATTGATGAGGAAGTGGCAGAGGTTTGTAAAAAATATATACCGCAGACAGCAGACAGCCTTAATGATCCGCGGGTAAATTGTTATTTTGAAGATGGATTAAAATATATACGTCATCATGAAAATGAATATGATTTAATAATTGTTGATTCCACTGATCCGTTTGGCCCAGGTGAAGGATTATTTACCAAGGAATTTTACGGTAACTGTTTTAAGGCCTTAAAAGAAACAGGTATAATGGTAAATCAGCATGAAAGCCCGTTTTATCCGGCAGATGCTTATGCAATGCAAAGAGCGCATAAACGTATTTTTGATTCGTTCCCAATAAGCCGTATCTATCAGGCGCATATTCCAACTTATCCTTCCGGTCATTGGTTATTTGGTTTTGCATCTAAAATACATCACCCGATACTTGGTGCCAATTGGAAAAAATGGAAAGCACTTAATATAAAAACGCGTTATTATAATCCTAAATTGCATGTTGGTTCATTTGCCCTACCTAATTATGTGGAGGAAATTGTCCGTGAAGTTGAATAGAAATATTGAAACCTTTTTGGGCTGTGAAAAAGAATACGCCGAATCAGATATAGTAATATTTGGGGCGCCGTTCGATTCAACGGCTTCATATCGTCCGGGAACAAGATTTGCCGCTAAAACAATGCGCGGTGAATCATATAACATGGAAACATATAGTCCGTATCTTGATAAAGATTTGGAAGATGACACAGCTGTTTTTGATGGCGGCGAATTAGAATTATCGTTGGGCAATACACAAAAAACACTTGATACAATATATAATTTTACAAAAGACATTTTATCTGATAATAAACTGCCATTTATGATTGGTGGGGAGCATCTTGTTACGTTGGGGAGTTTTAAGGCTGTTGCTGAAAAATATCCCGATGTGCATATAATTCATTTTGATGCGCATGCCGATTTGCGTGCTGAATTTTTGGGAACACCGTTGTCCCATGCAACTGTGCTGCATCGCTGCTATGATATTGTCGGCAATGACCGTATTTATCAGTTTGGCATTAGAAGCGGTGAAAAAGCCGAGATGATTTGGGGTAAAGATAAAGTATTTACCCATAAATTCGACTTTGAGGGATTAGACGAAGTAATCGCGAAATTAGCCGATAAGCCAATATATTTTACCGTGGACCTTGATGTGCTTGATCCGGCAGTATTTCCGGGTACAGGTACACCGGAGGCCGGCGGTGTATCCTTTAATGAACTGCGTATTGCTATGCAGAAAGTTGCCAAGCTTAATATTGTAGGTACTGATATGGTGGAACTAAGTCCGCCATGCGACTTAAGTGGCATGTCAACGACAGTAGCATTGAAATTAATGCGGGAATATCTGCTTTCATTATCAAATAAATAAGTTATATAAAAATTTTAAATAAAAAAAGCCTTCTGTTGTAGGATGAAAATTACAATAGGAGGCTTTTTTCTGCATTGAAATAGAATACTTAAGTAATTAAAGGATTTAAATTTCAGTTAAATATGTCAGAAGTTCTTCTGCGCTTTGAGAATTAATCAGCTGATTGCGAAAAACAGGATTAATTAATTTTCGTGATAATTTGGCTAATATTTGTAAGTGCATATCATTAGCATCGTTTGGAACCGCTATCATAAAAATAATTTTAACTGGAGTGTTATCAGCACTTTCAAAATCAACACCTGCTGGCGAAACAGCAATAGCAACAGCAGCCTGATTAACAGCATCACTTTTAGCATGTGGTATAGCAATACCAAAACCAATTCCAGTGGTTGATTCTAATTCGCGCTTTAAAATAGCTGTTTTATATTGTTCTTTGTCATTTAGTATGTTGTTATTATTTAACAGATCGACAATTTCATTAATGGCTGAAGTTTTATTGTGTGCCTGTAAATTAAGTGTAATATTATTAGCAGTAAATATTTGATTCATTTATAGACCTCCTATTATAAGGGTTTTCTTCTGGTTAAGCCATAGATAATGGCACCGACAATTGAGCCTGTCAAAATACAGGCAACCCATGTAAGTGGTTTGTCCACTAGAGCCAATATTAAAAATCCACCATGCGGTGCGGGGACCTGCACTTTCATCATATATGTAAGTACTGCAGAAATTGAGGATGAAAGCATTAGTATTGGTAATACTTTTAATGGGGATTTTGCCGCGAAGGGAATAGCACCTTCGGTAATATGGGTACAGCCTAAAATGTAATTTACAAAACCAGCAGCACGTTCATCTTTAGTGAATTTATTAGGGAAGATAGTAGCAGCTATAGCTATTACTAAAGGAGGAGTTATACAGGCAGCAGAAACACCAGCCATAAAATAAAAATTACCTTCACCAAGTAATAATGTACCTGTAACGTAAGCAGCCTTATTTACTGGACCACCCATATCAAATGCACTCATGCAGCCAATAACAATACCTAAAAAGATTGGATTGGAATTTTGTAAATTTGCTAAAAAATCCATCATAAATTTATTTATAGCAGATACAGGACTTCCCAAAAGAGTCATAATTATTCCGATTACAGCAACTGTAACTAAGGGAATAAGAAAGATAGATTTTAAGCCTTCAAATTGTTTGGGCAGGCCAGACAGTATTTTTACCATCCATTTGGCAAAATAGCCGGCCATAAATCCGCCTAGTATTCCTCCGATAAAGCCAGATCCAGTCGATAAAGCGATAGTTCCGGCAACAAAGCCGGCAACAAGCCCCGGTCGATTAGCAATCGAGTTAGCAATATATGCAGTTAAAATGGGAACCATTAAACCCATAGAGGCACCACCGACAGCTTTAAACATTGCGGCGGTAGCATTATATTGTTCAGAATTAGGGTCAAAGGAATAAATCCCCCATAAAAAAGAAATTGCAACTAATACTCCACCCGCGACAACAAAGGGAATCATATTGGATACGCCGGCCATAAGATGCTTATAAATTTCGTGACCAATCGATGGTTTTCCATTAAAATTATCATCTGATATTTCAAGAAAGCCTTTTTCTTGTCCACCGCGAATGGGAACAGTACCGGAAATAGCCTTTTTTATTAAGGCATCAGCTTTAGAGATACCATCAGCAACAGGTACTTCAATGACAGGTTTACCGTTGAATCTGTCCATATCAACATTTTTATCACAGGCAACTATTATACAGTCAGCTTCAGCAATATCTTTGGCTGTGAGTTCATTTTCAACACCAACAGCACCATTGGTTTCTACTTTGATTTGTGCATTATTAGCGGCGGCAGCCTGCTGTAATGCCTCAGCAGCCATAAAAGTATGGGCGATGCCTGTAGGACAGCCTGTAACACCTAATAATTTATTCATATTGTTATAAGTCCTTTCTTTATAACGTTAATATTTTTACTATAGATTGCCACTTTATCTAAAGTTCCGATAGCATTGCTTTCGGCGACATTAGCCCCTGTAGCGGCAGACTTTTTTAAAGCATTTTCTATATTTTTACCATATAAAAATTCACTTAGGAAAGCAGCTAGAGCTGAATCTCCAGCACAAGCTGAGCTGAGCAGTTTTATTTTTTGTGTACTTGAAAAATAAACAGTAGTACCATCTGTAAAATAAGCACCTTTTTCGCCGAGAGTAAGCAGTATGTTTTGGGCGCCAGCTTGTACTAATTTGTTCAAAACTATGATTGCCGTTTCATCAGAAGTTATATCATAATTAAAGATTGTTTTTATTTCGTCATCATTAGGTTTTATTAAAAATGGTTTGTATTTTAGCAAATCCTTTAATTTAGGGGAACTTATATCTAAAATTAATTTTATGTTTTTTTGGCTGCATATGTTAGCAATTTTGTCGTAAAAATTTTCCTCGATGCCTAGGGGCAGGCTGCCACTAATTGATAAATATTCACAGTCTGTAAGATTTTGTAAATTTTGCAATAATTTTTTTTGCTTGTTCTGGGAAACAAAAGCGCCTTTATTGACAAATTTATATTCGTCTGCACCATCATTTAAAAATATATTAATTCTTGTTATATCATCAACCCAGACAGGGGAGACCAATATATTAGATTTTTTTAATTCATCTATAATATATTTTCCGCTGAATCCCCCAAAAAAACCCATGACGACCGAATCACGATTAAAATGTTTTAATACTAGTGATACATTTACACCCTTGCCATTAGGGGTATAAACTGGATCCCATGTTCGATTTACAAAATTTTTTTTTATATTTTTACCAGTGATATTAAAATCAATAGCAGGATTCATGGTTAATGTATAAATCATTTGTTAACTCCCTGCGTTAGTATCTGTTTGCGCTTTTACAAACATTAATTTTGTGTTCAACGATTTTCTGCATGGCTTCTTTTCCGGGCGTCATATATTTACGAGGATCACTGGCAGTTGGATTGTTTTGGAAAAAGTCCTTAACAGCAGCAGAAAATGGTATTTTCAAGTCAGTAGCTATATTAACTTTGGTAATGCCTAATTCAATTGTTTTTTGTACCATATCATCTGGCACATCGGAAGCACCATGTAATACTAGCGGAATATCAATTTGTTTTCGCAGTGCTTGTAAACGGTCGAAATCTAAGTGAGGCTTTCCTTTATATAATCCATGGGCAGTGCCGATGGCGACTGCTAACGAATCAATATTGGTCTGTTTAATAAATTCAACGGCATCATCTGGATCGGTATATATGGCATCAGTATCAGCAACTTCGATATCATCTTCTTTACCGACCAGCTTACCTAGCTCGGCTTCCACCGTGACATCATATTTATGAGCATATGCCACGACTGTTTTTACTTTGGCAATATTTTCTTCGAAAGGTAATTTTGATGCATCGATCATACAGGAGCTAAAGCCAGTATCAATATCTTTCTCAATAACAGAAGGGTCTTCATGATGATCTAAATGCAGAGCAATGGGGATATTGTTTTGCTGCGCAGCTGCTTGGGCCATAGCGACTAAATAGGCTGGATCGGCATAGGCAACAGTTGAAGGTGTTGCTGCAATGATAAGTGGGGAATGCATTTTTGCAGCGGTATTTACAACTACCTGTAGTGTTTCCATATTGTGAATATTAAAAGCAGGAACAGCATAGCGGTTTTTTTGTGCTTCGAGCAGCATTTGTTTTGTGGATAATAGTTTATTCATTTTATGATTCCTCCTAAGAATTTAATTATTCTCTTCGGAATATATAATGACATAAAATAAAAAGAAAATCTTTTCTAAAATTACTGAAAAGATTTTCAAATAGATAAATTATATAATTTTTTAAAGGCATGACTTTTGTTCAACCAAGTAATCGATGATTATGCGTGAAAGGATAAAAAGTGGAATTCTTGAAGTAACTTCAAATTCTTTAATAGCAATTTTACTGCTTTTGTAAGCAATTAAATAATAGGTAGCGTATTTTAATAAAATACTTCTATCAGAACAGCAGCAGACAATTAATTTGGCATTTATATTATCTATATATTTGGCAGCAGTAACTAATTCTTTAGTCTGACCATTAAATGAGAAAATTATAAATAAGTTGTTTTTGTCAGCATTTTTAGCAATTTGTTCGATTATTTTAGGATCATCAGTGTGAGTTACATTGTAATCGAGTAATTCCAATTTAAAACAAAATTCTTCGGCAACCATTGCCGTGGGACCACGGGAAAATACATATATTTTAGTGTTTTTATATTCAATAATTGTATTTATAATATCCAATAAATTTTTTATGGAAATACGTTCAATTGTTTGGGCAGCTTCAATAAGAGATTTGTTCATAATCTCATTAACACTGACGATATTTTTATTTTCATTGGGGCGCATTAAACGATAGCGTAATTCATTGAAACCATTTATGCCGCATTTTCTAATGGCGCGTGATACTGTGGCTGGTGAAGTAAAAGTATTAAATGCTATATCAACAATTGACATATTACTAAGCTCGGTATCATGTTCATTGATATAATTGATAACTTTTTTTTCAGTAGCAGTTAGCTGATCTAAAATATATTGCTCGGGTTTTATAATCACTAGAATATCGCTCCTATATATAAATATATTGCCGGTATTTTATGAATTTTATGATGAGACTTAAAGACAATATAGCTATTCTATCATGTTTTTCTATTTAATGAAATTTATAAAACAATATAAAGATAGAAAAGTAGAGAAATCTGCTATTAAAAATTTCCGCAGTATAAGGAAATCCTTGAACTATGGTGGAAAGAGGCTTTTTGCTATACTTGAATTGTAAAAATTATCTGATAAAAGAGGTAAAAAAATGGAAGATATGAAAGCACTGGTAGTAGAAGGGGAAAAAAATTTAAATTATAAAAATGTTCCCATTCCTGTAATCAAGGATAATGAAGTATTAGTAAAAGTACATGCATGTGGAATTTGTGGTTCAGATATACCAAGGGCAAAGGACGGTGGAGTGCATTCTTATCCAATTATTATTGGGCATGAATTTTCTGGTGAAATTGTAAAGGTGGGAACAACCATAAAAAATATTGCAGTTGGACAGCGAGTGACAGCCGCACCATTGATTCCTTGTGGTCATTGTGAAAATTGTGCTACTGGCAGACCAGCAATGTGTACCCAATATTCATTTATTGGTTCTCGTCAGGGAGGGGCAATGGCCCAGTATGTTGCAGTTCCAGCAGAAAATATTGTTCCAATTGCCGATAATATTACTTATGAACAAGCTGCTTGTATAGAACCATTAACAGTGGCAATCCATGGAATAGAGCGGGTTGGGCAGCTTAAAAGCGGCAGTACGGCTATTGTTTATGGGGCGGGAACAATAGGCCTGCTTACAATGCAGTGCTTATTAGCAAAAGGACTGGAACATGTATATATTATTGACATTGATCAGGCCAAGCTTGATTTGGCAAAAAAATTAGGTGCATATGAAGCATTAAATTCAAGTAAAATAGATGTACTGCAATATTTTTCTGAAATAGGAAAAGTTGACTATGCATTTGAAACTGCCGGAGTAAATATATTACAGGCACAAATGCCCGAATTAGTAAAAAAGACAGGGAATATTGTGTATATAGGAACGGCACCAAGGGATGTTGTATTTCCAGCAAAAACATTTGAATTAATATTGCGGGGGGAATTAAATATTACAGGTTCATGGATGAGTTATTCAGCTCCTTTCCCTGGTTCAGAATGGATTGGTGCTGTAGAATACCTTCAATCTGGCAAAGTGAAGGTTGACGAACTTATTACTCATACACTACCATTATCAGCAGGTTATAAAGCATTTGAAATATTGTTAAATAAAGAGGAAAAAGCAATTAAAGTCATGTATGTTATGGGCAAAGATAATTAAAGACAAACTATACTGTTAATTTATTTAGGAAATTGTTTATGCATCTGTAGAATTTTTCCTCGGTTATAGGAAATTAATAATCTATGTAAGAAAAATGAACTTTGTTATACTGATTTTATAGCAGGAAGGAGGATATGGATGTTAAGCAACAGGCAGGAAAAAATTGTTAAATTACTGCAAAAACATAAGAATGGATTAACAGGAGAAGAGCTTTCTAAATATATAGGTGTATCATCACGTACGATTCGAACAGACATAAAAAATGTAATACTTATTTTAGAAAGACATGGTGCTGAAATAAGTTCAGGAACACGTTTTGGTTATATTCTGGAGATAAAGAATCAAGCAAGATTTTTGGATTTTTTACAGGAAACAGCGGCATCCCATATAGATTCCTTGGATGATCGAATTAACTATATTATAAAACGAATTATTGACAATGCGTTAAAAAACAAATTTTTTACCCAGCAGGATTTAGCTGATGAGCTTTATATTAGTTTATCTACATTAAAAATAACATTAAAAGAAGTTGCAAAAAAATTAGAAAAATATGAATTGGAACTTGTAACATATAAAAATAATGGTATGAAGATTTCCGGTAATGAAATGAAAATACGTTATTTTATATCTGAGTATTTTTCTGAGATAAAAGAATATTCACAAAATACTACGGCTGAATTACATGACAAAATATTTAAAGGTATTGATCTTAAATTAGTACAGCAAATAATTTTTCGGGTAATTAATGCATTTGAATTTCATTTAACAGATATAGCAGTACAAAACTTGTTAATACATATAGCAATAGCAATGAAGCGTACTGGTCAGGAAAATTATATTACTTATCCGCTAAGCCAGTCAAAAATTATGGAAAAAACAACTGAATTTGAGATAGCATCATCAATATTTGAGGAAATTTATCGTGAAACTAATGTGGATGTAGCAACAAGTGAAATATATTATTTAACACAGCATCTTATGGTTAGCAAAAAATATATGGACGTCGATGATTCAGCTATAGAACGAATGAATAATACAGTTAAAAAAATTATCGCCATAATTAATGAAAAAGTAAATATTGATTTTTCGCAGGATAAGACATTACTGCAATGGTTATCATTGCATCTCAAAACAGCAATTCCTCGTATGAAATTTAAAATGAATATACGAAATGATGTACTGGATGTAATAAAATCAGAATATCCATTAGCTTTTCAAATAGCTGTGATAGCTAGTGAATTTTTAGAAGAAAATGAAAATGTAGTTATTAATGAAAATGAGATAGGGTATATAGCAATTCATTTTGGTGCAGCATTGAATAGGCTGGATATAAAAAATGATGCCTGTATAAAGAGAATTTTGATTGTTTGTGCCAGTGGGATGGGAACAACAGTGCTTATTAAAAGCAGAATGGAAGAATATTTTGAAAAGCGTATTGTTATTGTCGGTACAGTGCCAGGTTATCAGCTTACAGCTGATATGCTGGATGATATTGATATTGTAGTTACTACTGTTCCGATAAATCATATAAACTCAGATAAGATAATTCAAATTAAGAATTTACTGAACAATGAAGAAATACATTGCTTAGAAAAACGATTTTTTATTACTGATAATAGTATAAGCACTGAAATTGAAACATTTTTTCGTAAAGACTGTTTTTATAATGATATGGGATTTCAAACTAAAGAGGAAATAATTGAATTTTTAACTGAAGAATTAAAACAAAAAAATCTTATGAATGATTTAACAAAACAATCGGTATTTGAACGGGAAAAAACCTCAGCTACAGAAATAGGTAATTTAGTTGCAATACCTCATCCAATTTATAGTGATTCAGAGATATCGTCAATTGCGGTGCTTCTTTTGAAAGAAACAATTATATGGGATGAACAGCCGGTTCAACTTGTTTTTTTAATAAATATAGCCAAAGTACAGTTTAAACTTTGGGAACCTATATTCCTGAAATTATTTAATTATCTTGTAAAAAATAATGGAGTGAAGGAGATACTTCATGAAGCATCCTATGAATCATTTGTAAAAAATCTTAAGAAACAGTTCGACAAGGAGTGACAACAATGGATTTAAATAGTTTATTAAATAAAAAACTTATTTTTTTTGAGGCAAAGCCAAAAAATGATGTTGAGGCCATAAAAATTTTAGGGGATAAATTTATAGAAGAAAAATATATTAAGCCAGAGTACACAAAGACTGTTGTAGAACGGGAAAAAAACTTTCCCACAGGGATTGTACTAGAATCATTAGGTGTAGCGATTCCACATGCATCTCCTGAAAATAATGTACTAAAAGATGGAATTGCTGTTTTGAGTCTTAAAGAACCGATTATTTTTCATACGATGGAAGATGCGGATAATGAAGTAGCAGTATCAATTGTTTTTATGCTGGCATTAAAAGAAAATAATGAACATTTATCGATGCTGCAAAAACTTTTTAAGATTTTTCAAAATAATGAGCTTATAAAAAAATTAGCAATAGTAAGTAGTGCAGAAGAGTTTCACAAATATATTACTGAGGCGATATAAAAGAATTTAGTTTATTAATATCTTAAGAAAGAGGGAGATTTATTATGAAAAAAATTATTGTAGCCTGCGGAGGAGCTGTTGCAACATCTACAGTTGCAGCAACAGCAATTAAAGAACTTTGCCAAAAAAATAATATTCCAGTAGAAATATTGCAGATTCGCATGACTGAAATTGAAGGGAATTTAGAGGGGGTTGACCTTATAGTTACAACTATGCGTATAAAAAAAGATTTTGGCAAGCCGTACGTAAATGGAATGCCATTTTTAAGCGGCTTAAATGTGGAGAAAACAGAGCAGGCAATTCTTTCAGTTTTACAGGGATAAAATATAAAATAGGAGGAAGTTTTTATGGATATTATATTAGCTTGTGTACAATATTTTGTTGATCTTGGTGCAGCGGTTATGCTGCCGATTGTTATATTTATTGTAGCTTTAGCATTAGGACAATCTATAGGAAAAGCATTAAAATCAGGTATATCTATTGGTATTGGTTTTATTGGTATTGGTCTTGTAATCGGGCTTATGCTTAATAATTTGGCGCCGGCTGCCAAAGCAATGTCAGCTAATTTTGGTATATCTATGAATATAATTGATATCGGCTGGCCGGGTTCAGCACCAATGACTTGGGCAAGTAATATAGCACTGGTAGCTATTCCAGTAGCAATTATAGTAAATATTGTTATGTTGACCTTGCGAATGACACGAGTAGTTAATATTGATATTTGGAACATTTGGCATTTTGCATTTACCGGAGCAATAATAAATATTGCTACAGGAAGCTATATTCTCGGTATTGTCGGGGTAGCATTGCATGCAGCGTATGCTTATAAAATTGGTGATTGGTTTGCACCAGTAACTGAAAAATACTTTGGACTTGAAGGCATTGCTATGCCGCATGGTACAACAGGATGGTTTGCACCTATTTCAGTTCCTATTAATTGGATTCTTGATCGTATACCAGTTATTCGTAATATTGACATCAATTTAGAACATTTCCAAAAATTTGGAGCAGTTGGTGATCCATCCATAATGGGCGGAATAATGGGGATAATAATAGGGATATTAGCTGGCTATGATTTGCGTGGTATTCTTACACTTGGCATTCAAATGGCAGCAGTTATTATTCTTATGCCACAGGTTGTAAAACATATTATGGCTGGTCTTATGCCTGTATCAGAAAAAGCAAAAAGCGCACTGCAGAAACATTTTAAAAATTCCACATTTTATATAGGCTTGGATTGTGCTTTATTGTTAGGTGATCCAGCTGTAGTAGCGGCATCATTATTATTTATTCCAGTTACAATTTTTATTGCAGCTATAGTACCGGGCAATCAGATATTACCGTTTGGGGATTTGCCGACAATAGGGTTCTTTATTGCAATGGCGGTAGGTGTTCATAATGGCAATCTGTTCAGAACACTTATAACAGGCTCTGTTGTAATGTTTATGACCCTTTTTATTGCCAATCAAATGATTGGTTTGCAAACAACATTAGCAGCAAATGCCGGACAATTAAAAGCAGGTATATCACAAGTAGGCTCATTAGATCAAGGTGGCAGCCCAGTTACTTATATATTAACGCAAATTATGCATAATACCAATATGATGGGGTTACTCATTGTTGGCGGTATATATATATTCTGTGTGATTTGTACATGGATTTGGCATAAAAAACAAGTTGCTGAATTAAATTCTGAAAAAAATACTGAAAGCGATACAACAGTATCTGCTCACTAATTTTTAATACAATATAAGGCAATAATATAAGTAATATGTTGTTGCCTTATGACTATGGAGGTTAAAAAATGCATACAATTTTATCAACAAGGGAAATGCTTTTAACTGCGCAAAAAAATAATTATGCAGTTCCAGCATTTAATATTCATAATATGGAAACAATGCAGGTAGTGGTGGATGTTGCCAGAAAACTTCGGTCTCCTTTAATTATTGCGGCAACACCGTCTACAGTTGAATATGCCGATAGAGATTATATAGTGGCGATGGCACAGGCAGCAGCTAGACAAACTGATATTCCTTTGGCTATTCATCTGGATCATCATGAAGAAATTAATGATATTGAAAGGTCAATAGATGCTGGCTTTAGGTCAGTCATGATAGATGCGTCAAAAAAACCGTTTGAGGAAAATATTGAAATAGTAAAAGAAATAGTTGCATATGCCCATAAATATGATACAACTGTTGAAGCTGAATTAGGCAAGCTTGTCGGACAGGAAGATGATCTTATTGTTGATGAAAATGACAGTGCATATACAGATCCGGAAGCAGCAGTAGAATTTGTAGAAAAAACCGGGATTGATTCTTTGGCTGTTGCTATTGGAACGGCACATGGTCTTTATAAGGGAACTCCTAAGCTTGATTTTGACAGGTTACAGCAGATTCGGTCTGAAATAGATATTCCATTAGTACTGCACGGTGCATCTGATGTTCCTGACGAATTTGTAAAGAGAACAATTTCACTGGGAATTTGCAAGGTTAATGTTGCTACTGATTTAAAAATACCATTTTCTGATGCTGTAAAAAGTTATTTTTTGGAAAATCCTGATGCGAATGATCCACGTAAATATATGACACCAGGAAAATTAGCCATGGAAAAAATAGTTGAACATAAGATTAAAGTTTGCGGCAGTGAAAATCGTTATTAAATCAAAGGAGAATATTGATGATACTTGTTGTTAATCTAAATCCGTCATTAGATAAAATTTATAACGTTGATACATTAGAATATGGTCAGGTAATGCGTACAAATAAAGTACAGAATACCGCTGGCGGAAAAGGTACTCATGTAGCGAATGTTATCAGTATTCTTGGCGGAAAGTGCATTGTAACGGGTTTTTTAGGGGGACATATTGGAGCATTTATTAGGGGAAAATTGGAGAAACAACAAATTATCAATAAATGCATACATATTGAAGGAGAAACACGTTCTTGCCTGAATATTGCCACTATAGATGGAAAACAAACAGAAATATTAGAACCAGGTCCAATAATAAAACTGGAAGAACGAAATGCCTTTATTCAGCAATACAAAGAATTATTAAAAGAAGTTTCTTTAGTAGTGGCATCGGGTAGTTTACCGCAGAATCTCGGCAGCGATTTTTATCAATTACTTATAGAGCTGGCAAATGATGCTGGTAAAAGATTTTTATTGGATACGAGTGGAGAAGCATTTGAAAAATCACTTTTAGCAAGGCCGTTTTTTATTAAGCCAAATAAAGATGAAATTGAAAGTTTTACTGGCAGAAAAATTGAAACTATAGAAGATGTGGTAGGCGAATTAAAAACTTTCATAAAAAAAGGTATTATGATGCCAACAATATCACTAGGTAAAAAAGGTGCAGTTATTGCATATAATGATAAATTTTACCATGTTCAGCCGCCAGTGTTGGAAGCTGTTAATGCAGTAGGTTCCGGCGATGCATATGTTGCAGGATTGGCAATAGGATTAGATAAAAATTTGTCAATAGAAGAAATTATTTCATTGGCAGCAGCTTGTGGAACAGCTAATGTACTTGAAGCGGAAAGTGGATTTGTCGATATAAATAAAGTTGATAATATTAGTAAAAATATAAATATAGAGCTTTTATAAAAAAGCGCAAAAAAATGGCAGAATTAACACTGCCATTTTTTGTATGTCATGAATACTATCACTATAGTGCATTAAGGGGAGTTATTTATAGGAACAGTTGATTAGTAGATATTTTTCAACAAAACAGATAGGGAAATTTATAGGAAAAGCGAATAATATAGTAAAGGAGGCGTAACAATGAGCATTTTATTTATAAGTGGAAGTCCTAATAAAAATGGTACTACTGTCAAATTAGCTGAGACTATGTTGTCAGGGAAAGCTTTTACAACACTTTATTTAGTGGATTATAAGATTTATTCCTATGGTCAGGATTATTCTGATGATCAGTTTATGGAAATTATAGAGGCCATGAAAAAAGCTGATGTTATCGTAATTGGTTCCCCGTTTTACTGGCATAATATGTGCGGGGCAGTGAGAAATTTATTGGATCGCTCCTATGGAGAACTTTCGCGGGGAGTTTTTGATGGTAAAAAGTTGTGTTTTGTTTTTCAAGGAGCGTCACCAAAACAGGAGCAGCTTGAAGCTGGAAGCTATACGATGAGCAGATATGCATCGATGTATGGCATGGAATATCTGGGTATGGTTACGAGTAAAGAACAGGCTCAGCAATTGTCAGTAAAATTATAATAGTTGTATTTAAAGAGCAAAAAAATCTTGATAAAATAGCCCAGCGCATAATTAGTAATATTGGAAAAGCATATAGGATAAGAAAAAATACAATAAATGTTAGTGTTAGCATGGGAATAGCTATGTATCCTTATCATGGGAAGGATGCAATGAAATTAATGAAAAAAGCAGATATTTCAATGTATAATGCTAAAAATACTGGAAAGAATAGATACGTATATTATAGTGATAAAACTTCAACTTTTGCGTAAGCAGTACAAATAATGTAATCATAGCATATTTAAAGGCATCACTGAAAAGTGATGCCTTTAAATATATATTGACTAGAAAGAATATTCATAGTGAATGGATTAAATTGTTTACAAATTTTTCATAGCAGTTCAGTTCTAGACGGCTGAATTGTTTTTTTGCCGGCTGAGGGAAATCACAGGATAAATTATTATAATACAGTGTTAATTTATTAACGGTCATTTTATTGTCGGGCGCTAAAAGTGTACTCTGATAATTAATGGAAGAAATTGTATCAAGTTTTATAATTTGAAATTTGATATCGTTATTCTGATGACATTCAACGCGGATAATTTTACTAGCTGTTTTTATAACGCTTATTTCTGGCTGGTTGTTTTCGGTATCCATGTCTGCTTCTGTATAACTCATTTGAATGTCGCTTAAATCGAATTTAAACGGCAACAAAATATTATCTTTATATATGTTTAAACGTGCCATTAAATTGGGCCCAATGATTTTGATGTCCATTATAGATGCTCCTTTTTATTTGTTAATAGTAAAAAAATACTTCTTAAATATTATTATACTATAGATAATAAAGAAGTCCTACTTTTATTTATAAGTAGAGGACATAAGTTTTAAATGACAGGGATAATCTAAGATTATAGTGATATTAAAATTTTATCATTATTAAGTAAAATACATATTATGGCGGGTAATATGCCTAATTATAACTGATGATTTCAATATTATTTTTTTGCAAAAAGTCATTGATACTGAACCTCCCACGACTAAAGTCGCGGGGTTCCTGCTTCACAGATAGTTGCGCAAAAGTCACGTCTTACATTATCTCCACAGGCTATCCCCGTAGTTCCTACGGTTCTTATATATGTTATTACACTGCTGTGTTTAAAATTCTTAATCCTTCATTGCGAATGTTTATGGCGGCATTTATATCTCTGTCGTGATGTGCTTTGCATTCAGGACATTCCCATTGTCTTATAGTAAGGTCTTTAACTTCTTTGTTTTGATAACCACAATTATGACAAATCTGACTTGATGGATAGAATTTATCTATTTGCATTATTTCTTTGCCATACCACTGAGCTTTATATTTTAGCTGGCGAGTAAATTCTGACCAACTGGCATCTATAATGCTTTGGGCAAGTTTGTGGTTTTTCAGCATGTTATTTACTTGTAAATCTTCTAAGCAGATAACATCATAGTTTTCTATAAGTTTGAGCGAGAGTTTATGCAGCATATCTTTTCGCTGATTTGCAATACGTGCCTGTAGGCGCGCCACTTTGATTCTTGCTTTATTTTTGTTTGCGCTGCCCTTTGTTTTTCGGGACAAGCGTCTTTGCAGTTTGACAAGTTTTTCCAGTGACTGTTTGAGGTATTTATGATGGGGATATTTGTCGCCATCGGATGTAATTGCAAATTCTTTTAAGCCAAGGTCAATACCGACATAGTTGTCAGTTCGCTTAAAAACAGGTTTTTCTACTTCGGTGCAGCATAGAGATACAAAGTATTTACCATCAGGCGTTTGTGAGATTACAGCGTTTAATATTCTGCCCTGTGGTATTTGTTTGTCTCTTATTTTTACTTT
>NZ_JACHFH010000006.1 GCF_014201835.1 Pectinatus brassicae
ACATCCGGTTGTTTAACATTAAAACAATGATGTATTGTTCAGTTTTCAAGGTGCCTGCCTCAACAGTCAGCTTTTATATTATATCTAAACTGTTTGGCTCTGTCAAGAACTTTTTTTCTTTCGATCTCTCGATGATTTCAAGTCCCCTGCCGCTCTCTCAAGCGCAGAAATCATTATATCTTATCTTCTGCTTTGTGTCAAGAACTTTTTAACTTGATAGTTAATCAGTTTTTTGTGCTTGCCACTTCCTTAAGCGCAGAAATTATTATATCTAAAATAGAGTTTAATGTCAATACTTTTTTTGTATTTCTAGTGGTTTTCTTCTCCATGTATCACCTAAATCTGTATTACTACTTAATTATATAAATAAAAATCAGTTGTAATTAGCTTTTAAAAGCTAATTACAACTGATTTTTATTTTCAGGCAGATATTAATTTAATTCCTATATTCTTGATGCGCAGCATAAGCATTATGATTATGAATTGACTCAAAGTTTTCGCATTCGATAGAAAAATAATCTATTTTTTCTAAACTACGCAAAGCCAATACTAGATCGCGCAATATATCTTCAACAAATTTAGGATTTTCATAAGCTGTTTCTGTAACATATTTTTCATCTTCTCGTTTTAAAATAGGATATACCGAAGAAGATGCCTGTCCTTCTATTATTGTTGTAAGTTTTTCTATTGTTAATTCATTTTCCTGGCTGAATTTGACTGCTGCCTTAACTGTACTCCTTTGATTATGTGCTCCGTATTTAGATATTTCTTTACTGCATGGACATAATGAAGTCACTGGCACAGATATTTCCATTGTAAATTCCAATGGCATATTCTCTCTTTTATCGCCAATAAAAGTGCAATCAATATCCAATAATGATTCTTTAGCCGATACAGGTGCTTCTTTAGCCACAAAATATTTAAAACTTATAGCAATATGAGCTGATTTTGCCGCTAACTTATCAAGCGCCTCAGTTAATAATTCATCCACTGCTGAAAAATTCAGTGGTTTATTAGCATATTCATGCAAAATCTCTATAAATCTGCTCATATGTGTGCCTTTATATTCCATTGGTAAATCAACTGTAAAGCGTTCAATCAAAGCCGTTACATTTTGCGAGTCTCTTTTTTCTGCCGCTACTAAAAAAGGAAGCCAAGCTTTACTTATGCCAACTCTTTGAATAGCTATTCCCCGTGTATCTCCCATATTTTGAACATCTTTCACCAGACTATCACTCCATATATTCAATTGGGTCTTTTACTCCTGCTTCAGCAAACCCTCTTAATCTAAGTTTACAGCTATCACAATGTCCACATGCCTTTTCCCCGCCATTATAGCAGCTGCGTGTTAAATTAAGCGGTGCATTAAGCTTATGTCCTAATAAAACTATATCTTTTTTTGATAAGTCCTGCAAAGGTGTTTCAATTGTTATTTTTTTATGCTCGGCAGCTGTAGCACGAGTAGCATAATCAGCCAGCGTCTGAAATTTTTCTATAAACTCGGGGCGACAGTCTGGATAACCTGAATAATCCACTGCATTGACACCGATGTATATATATGGTGCTTCTAAAACCTCAGCATACCCCAGTGCATAACTCAAAAAGGTCAAATTTCTCGCTGGTACATAGGTAATAGGCACATCTTGGGCATCCGGGTCTCTGTCCGGTACATCAATTGTTTTATCCGTAAGCGCTGAGCCGCCAATTTGATCCATATTAGTATCTATTATTAAATGACGTTTAGCGCCAAAAAATTCGGCAACTTTTTTGGCACTTTCAAGTTCTATATTATGTCTTTGATGATAGTCAAAGCTTATTGGATAAAGCTCATATCCTTTGCTTTTAGCTACTGCCATACAAACTGTTGAGTCTAATCCGCCTGATAATAAAATAACTGCTTTCAAAATTAGTCCTCCTAAATAAAAAACTATACTATTCTTTTATTGCTGAATCGCCTGTTTTACTAGGTGCTTTTGTGGCACTATTTTCTTTTTTACTCGTACTAGTACTTTCTTTTTTAGTATCTTTGCTTTTAGCCACAACTAAATTTACGGCACTTTTTTCTTTTAACATTTCGCCCGCTTTTGGTGACTGGTCTAAAACCGTGCCAGCAGCTTTGTCACTTTCCTGTTCTTGAATATTACCAATAACAAATCCTGCTTTTTCTAACATTATTCTGGCAACACTTAAGGTATTTCCTGTAACATCCGGAACATTTCCTGTCTTTATTTCAGGTCCTTTACTTACTACAAGGTCTATTGCTTTCCCCTTAGTAAGCTTACTGCCTGGCATTGGGTCCTGCCGCAAAACAGTCCCTGCTTTTTTTTCAGAGTATTCCTCTTTTACAACACCTAGGCTCAACCCAACTTTATTAAGCTGATTTTCGGCATCTTGCTTAGTAAAGCCTGTAATATCAGGCACGCTTACTTCTTCGCTGCCTTTACTTACATAAATGGTTACTAATCGTTCTGCTTTTACCACTGAATCAGCCTTTGGCGTCTGAGACACAACATAGCCTTTAACTACATCGTTACTGTCGATTTCTTTTATTTCTACACGCAAATTTTTACCAATTAATGTTTCTTTTGCTTCATCTACTGTTTTACCTACAACATTAGGAACCTTAATGTCTTCACTGCTCCAAAACTTGCCAAATGATAAAAATGCCCCGGCAAAAAAGCCAGCTATCAGTATAACAACTAATATTGCCATAAACTTTTTTGTTTTTAAAATTGATGGTTTTGCTGGTGTTCTTGCCACTGTATTTGGGCTGCTGTTTCTGATATTGTTCAGTGTAGCACGTGGTATAACCCTTGTAGCATAAGGATCTTCAACTGCATCTTCATTTGGAAATAATTGTTTTTGGGCATTTTGTATATCAACAATAAGCTGTGTACTGCTAAATCTTTTTTGTGGATCTTTTTCCATAGCCTTTAAAACAATTGCTTCCAATACCGGCGGAACCTCAGGTCTCAATTCATGTATAGGCTGCGGTTGTTCCTGTAAATGTTTTAATGCGATACTTACAACATTTTCCCCCTGGAATGGCACCCGTCCTGTCAACATTTCATAGAAAACTACACCTAACGAATAAATGTCTGATTTTGGTGTTATTGAATTTCCCTGAGCCTGTTCTGGTGAAATATAATGAACTGAACCGACAACATTGCCGCTGTAAGTCATTGTTGTGGAAGAAGCCGCCCGGGCAATGCCAAAATCAGCTACTTTTACCTGTCCATTTGGTTTTATTAGTATATTATGCGGTTTAATATCACAGTGAATCAAATTATGGGTATGCGCATGCTCAAGTGCTCCCACAATCTGTCCACCAATATCAAGTACTGCTTCAATAGAAAGTGTTTTTTCCCTTTGTATTTTGTTTTTCAGGGTTTCACCTTCCACATACTCCATAACAATAAAATATTGGTTATCACATTCTCCTACATCATAAATATTCACAATATTAGCATGCGATAATTTTGCCGCTCCCTGTGCTTCTTTTCTAAATCTAACTATGAAATCCTCATCATTGGCAAATTGCGGATGCAATATTTTCACTGCCACATATCTATCTAACAGCTGATCATGAGCCCGATAAACAGAGGCCATTCCTCCGTCACCAATACGTTCTATCAATTCATATCGCTGTGCTAAAATCTGCTTAGACATCATAATCCTCCCTTAGCATGGTTGTTATTATCTGTTTTATAATTGGTGCAGCTTCAGCACCGCCGAAACCACTATTTTCTAAAATAACAGCAAAAGCAATATTTCTCCCTTTTACGCACGCTGTTCCCATAAACCAAGCATGATCAGCTCCTTGGGAATTTTCTGCCGTACCAGTTTTGCCGGCAATTTCAATACCATTTACATGTGCATTTTTTCCTGTGCCTTTTTTTACAACATCAGCCATATATGAGTTTATAAGCTCAGCCCGATTAACATCAGTAGCCTCTTTAAATAAAGTTGGTGATGTCGTCCTTATTGTCACACCATCTAAAGTCTGTACTGAATCAACCAAATATGGCTGCATTATTTTTCCTTGATTAATAAATGCTTCTGCCAGCATCGCCATTCTAAGCGGAGTAACTAATAAATCAGCCTGCCCGATTCCCACTTGGGCAGTTTCCCCTGTGCTTAATTTGCCAAAATCCGGCATATGCGGGGTTTGTGTATAAAAATCACTTTTTACCTTATCATAAAAACCAAATCTTGAAAAAGCCTGCTGCAATTCTTTATTGCCAAGTTTAACTGCTAATCCCGCAAACATTACATTACTGGAATGAATAAGGCCTTCATCCAAATTAATATTACCATATGTCGCCTTATCCGCCTCATAAATTTTTTGTCCATTGCCTAAATCATAAAACGGCCCACAGTTTATTCTTGTATCCGGACTGATTATTTTTTGCTGCAAGGCCGCATCAGCAATCAGTGGTTTTATCGATGACCCCGGTGGATATAAGCCTTGTGCCGCCCTATTTATTAAAGGACTATTTTTATCATTGCGCAGCTTATCCCAATCTTCATTTATTGTATTGGGATTAAACGCCGGACGACTTGCCATTACCAGCACAGCACCAGTATCAGCATCCATAACTACAGCTGCCCCCCGACGCTGGCCAATAGCATTCCAAGCAGTTTTTTGCAGATTTACATCTAATGTAAGCTTTATTGTATTGCCTTTTTTACCTTCAAACAGCTGTTCAATCGGTCCCAGCTTATGCATAGTCATATTAAGTCCGGCTAAATCAATATTTTGTGTCTGCTCTATACCAGCACTGCCAATATTTTTGCCAAAATACCCTATGGGGAATGCACATATCTCACCATAAGGATACATCCGTTTAATTTCGTTATTTTGTTTTTCACTATAGACAAGTTTTTTACCAGTACTGTCTATAATATCGCCGCGTAATATACTATTTTCTCTATTTATGATACGTGCATTTAATGAATTATTTGTATACCAATCACTTTTAACAATCTGTATATATGATAGATTTATCAATAATATAACGAATAGTACTATAAAAACCTGAGCAATTCTAAATATATTTTTATTTATATTGTCATCACGCACGATTTTTCTCCTTTGCCCCTATTGCCAGCAGCAATCCGATTGTTATAAAGCTTGCTGTCATAGAGCTGCCGCCATAGCTTATAAACGGCAGTGTTATACCTGTCAATGGCAATAGCTTCGTAACTCCAGCCAATATAATAAACGCCTGTAACAGCATTGTTGCGGATAGTCCGAATGATAACAATTTATATTTTTCATCACTGCACGAAAAAGAAATTTTCATAGCCCGAAAGAAAATAAGCAAATAAGCTGTTATGACACTTAACACGCCCAGTAGTCCAAATTCTTCACCTATAGCTGAAAAAATAAAATCAGTTTGTACCGCTGGTATCATATCAGGAAAACCATGCCAATAACCAGCACCAAATAAACCACCATAACCTAAAGCGAATAAAGATTGGACAATCTGATATGCTTTTCCCATAGGATCAGCCCAAGGATTGAGCCAAATATCAAACCGTACCCTGACATGTCCAAATGCCATATAGCTGGCAAAACCTGACAAAATAAAAAATACCGCGGCCAAAAACATGTACGATTTATTACTTGTTGCCACATATGTCATCATTACTGCCATACCAAAGAACAGCAGTGCCGAACCCAAGTCACGCTGATAAACAAACATTAACAATGCCATGCTCCATATCATAATAAGCGGTGCTAGAAATCGCAGTGGCGGCAAGTATAAAAATCCCCATTTTCTATTGGGCAAATTCAATAAGTTTTTATTTTCCTGTAAATATGCTGTCAAGAAACCTAAAACCAATAATTTGGCATATTCTGATGGCTGCACCTGAAATGGCCCCATTATAATCCAGTTACGATTACCGCCTATTTCCGTGCCAAATACCACCACCAAAAATATTATAAGAATACTGGCTAATCCCAGCAGGTAAGGATATTCCAATAATTTTAATAACTGCGCCGAAAACACTATAGTAAGCAGCATCAATACCAGTCCTAGACCAATCCACTCCATTTGTGGTTTAAATAAAGACACTTTTAAGCGCAACAGCATTATGAGGCTCATACTGCATAAAAAAATCACCAATGACAAAATATATTCATCAATATTTTTATTATATTTTTTTATTCCCCAGGGAATAAGAAAAAACAAAAAAGATGCTGCAACAATAAAGATTATATCACTCGTTACAACAGCTGTTTTCTTTTGTAAATATGCTATTAACGTTCCAATAATCAGCATATAGGATGGCATCAATAAAACATTTTTTTTCAAGTGTCCCATTTAAATTTCCACCACTATTGCCGTTATATTATCAATGCCACCGTTTTTTACAGCTTCACCAATCAGGCAATCAGCCTTATTTTCTATTCCAGTATCAAGCAATATCTGCTTAATTTTATCATTATTTACCATGTTAGTAAGACCATCAGTTGCCAATAATATAATATCTTTATTCACACAGCTGAATCTGCCTGTATCAATCTCGATTTCAGTGTTCACACCCACTGCTCGGGTAAGTATATTTTTTTGCGGATGGAACTGTGCCTCTTCCTGTGTTATAGTACCATTTTCTACCCACATTTCGACCAAAGAATGGTCAGTCGTTATCTGCGTAAGCTTATCATCATGCAGTAAATAAATTCTGCTGTCGCCAATATGGGCCCAAGTAACATCAGCATCATCAATAAAAATAATGCTTGCTGTAGTTCCCATACCATTTAAAGCAGTATTATCAGCAGCCTTAGCCAATATTTCATTATTAGCTTTTTGAATTATTTGTTGTAATATAACTTGATTACAGTCTCTACAGCCTTGTACAGACTTTTTAACTTCATCAATTAGTAATTTACTTGCTACTTCCCCCCCGGCATGTCCGCCCATGCCATCAGCAACAGCAAAAACATCTGGTTCAATACATATATAATTATCTTCATTATTTGCCCGTACTAATCCAACATTGCTGCCATGTGTTACTTTCATTACTATCACCTCTCAAATCTAAATGATGTATTGCCTATTTTCACTATATCGCCATTTTGTAAAAAAATTTTATTTACTGCTTCATCGTTGACATAAGTACAATTTCTACTATGCAAGTCTTCGAGCTGATACTGATTTTTAAATGCGTTTATTGTGGCATGATGATGTGATACATAATTATCTGTTAATACTATATCATTTTCACTTCCTCTGCCAATACTTACGCTGGTCGTAAAATTAATTTTATTACTGATAATATTTTCATCATATGAATCAATAATAATAAGAGCGGCCTTTTTTCCTGCTGTATCACTGCTGTAAGCAGCTTGGTGCAAGTCTTTATAAACAGCTTTCATTATTTTATAGATAAAAAAACATATTATAAATAATAATATATATTGAAGAGCAATCATTACTATATTGAGCATTAAAACACCTCGTATACCAAACGACTGTTGCCTATAGTAATCACATCATTATCCTTGAGATATTCCTCGGCAATACGTTTGTCATTAATAAAAGTTCCATTAAGACTGTTGCAGTCGTGCAGCATATGACGATAGTCAGAAAATGATATATAGGCATGTACTCTTGATGCGTTGCCATCCGTTAATAAAAATTCATTTTCTTCGCGCCGTCCAATATGAACCTGACCTTCACCTATATCAAGCTGCGCACTTATATCTGCACCATCGATAACCCTGAGTCTGGCATAATAATGTTCATTATGTAAAAGTGCAGTTTCCTTAATACCTGGCTTTTTTATAATTATTGTGCTTTCTGATACTTCATTTACACCTATTGTCTGTGCCATCTCATCCATATAATCATATTTAATATCACAATCACCTTTTTTTATGGCATTGTCCTTATTAAATTTTATACTGAGCTGTCCTTTTATAAACAAATTTTGCCGCATAACAGTACCAACTATATATTCGTAAAGCATTTCCTGTGACTTGCGCGAGCATATCCGTTCGTAATCAGAAGCAGCCATGGTAATTTGATAATTATTAGGAATATATAAATTACCAGCAGTTTTCTTGCCATCACGCTTCATAATATGCGCTATATCTTTTTCAATTTCTGAAAATTGCAAATCACTGACAAACTTACGCCCAAAAAAACCTTCAATATGTTTTTCCAAAAAAGTCTCTAATTTTGAAAACAACATTTATATCGCCCCATTGTCTTAGACTAATTTAATATTACCATTATATGCAAAATCATATACTAAGTCAAAGCTGTTTTATCTTTATTGGGTAAAATACAATTAGTCATAAATTATTCAAAAAAATAAATGATATTCGCTCCCATTGTAGAATAAATAATATATAATGATGTGCTTTTAATAAAAACCATCATTATAGTGCTCATTATTCTATACATAAAAATTGAGCAAATTACTTTTATAATAGGAGAGGATACAATGGAATTAAAAGGCTCACAAACTGAAAAAAATTTGTTGGAAGCATTTTCTGGTGAATCACAGGCTCGCAACAAATACACATTTTATGCTTCCCAAGCTAAAAAAGACGGCTATGTACAAATTTCCCAAATTTTTGAGGAAACTGCTGGCAATGAAAAAGAACATGCTAAAATCTGGTTTAAATTAGTGCATGGCATTGGTGATACTGCTGAAAATTTAAAAGATGCTGCTGCTGGTGAACATTATGAATGGACCAGCATGTATCCGGGATTTGCTAAAACAGCTCATGAAGAAGGCTTCGAAAAAATTGCCAAACTTTTTGAAATGGTTGCCAAAATTGAAAAAGAACATGACGAGCGCTATCAACTTCTCTTAACCAATATCAAAGAAGATAAAGTGTTTACTAAAAATGATAAGGTTATTTGGATTTGCTCCAATTGCGGCTATGTCTGTGAAGCATCAGCAGCTCCGGCAATTTGCCCTGTTTGCGACCATCCTAAAGCATTTTTCCAGGTTCGCGCTAATAATTACGAATAATTATTATAAATCCGCCAACTTTTTGACCCGCAGAAATTTTCATTAATATCTGCGGGTCACTTTTATTATTCTTTATTATTAATATATTTATTGCGCAACTGACCGCAGGCAGCATCAATATCTGTTCCCATTTCCTTGCGGACAGTATAATTGACATGACGCTTGGTCAGTGTTTCTGTAAAGACTTTTAAGCGCTGCTCAGTAGGACGTTTCCAGCCACGCTCCTCTACAGGATTTATCGGAATGATATTGAGATTTGCCAAACGATTATGCAGTAAATCTGCCAATGCGTGTGCCTGGGCAATATTATCATTAATTTCATTTATGAGAATGTATTCATAAGTTATACGACGTTTAGTCGTCTCCGCATAATAATCAGCCGCTGCTACCACATCATCAATATTATATTTCTTATTAATCGGCATAAGCATCGTTCTTAGTTCATCTTCCGGTGCATGCAGTGAAATTGATAAAGTTATTGGTAATTCTTCCTGCGCCAATTGTTTAATCTGCGGTACAATGCCCGAGGTTGATAATGTTATATTGCGATAACCAATATCCATACAATACTTTTCATGAACTAAACGAATAAATTTAATAACATTATCATAATTTAATAGTGGCTCCCCACTGCCCATTATTACAATATTATTTATCCGCCCATCTTCTTTTTTTACTATTTCCTGACTTTTCATGGCCTGTGCCAGCATTTCACCAGCAGTGAGATTACGCTGTAAGCCATTGACTGTTGATGCACAAAATGCACAGCCGATATTGCAGCCAGCCTGTGATGATACACAAATACTATTACCGTATTTTTGCCGCATTAAAACAGTTTCCACTGCTACCTTATCAGTAAATTCCACCAATAATTTACTGGTTTTTTTGTCCTGTGAGGTTTTTTCAATAACAGTAGTTCCATTATCTATCGTAAATACTTCTTTTAATGATTGACGCATGACTAATGACAAATTAGTCATTTCATCAAAGTCATAAACATTTTTTTGATACATCCATTCAATTATTTGTTTAGCACGAAATGCCGCCAATCCTATTTCTTTAAATTCTGCTTGTAATTCGGCTAAAGTAAGTCCGAAAATATTTTTCACTATTTACCTGCTTTCTCTATATAAAAACAATTATTTAATTTTTTTAATGCGGGCAATAAAAAATCCGTCGGTATTATCACGATGAGGCAGCAGCTGCAATGTTTTACTGCCTCGTCCCCGCAGTTTTTCTGGCAAAAATGCTTCCACATCATCTAGTATAAACTCTGTATGTTCATCTAAAAATCTATTTACGACATCATCGTTTTCCTGTTTTAGTACCGTACAGGTACTATATACAACAATGCCATTTGTCTTTACGGCCTTAGCTGCACTGCATAAGATTTCATACTGTAATTGTGGCAGTTCATTTAATTCCTCAGGTGTTTTATTCCAGCGGGAATCGGCCTTGCGTCGTAATACTCCCATGCCGGAGCAAGGAACATCCGCCAACACCTTATCTGCTTTACCTATATATTTATCAGCCATAAAGCGAGCATCAGCCATATTCGTTTTAATATTAGTAAGACCTAATTTTTGTGCATTTTCCCTGATTAATTCAAGCTTATGCTCATAAATATCATTAGCAATAACCTTTCCCGTATTATCCATCAGCATTGCCATATGAGTTGCTTTACCGCCTGGTGCACTGCACATGTCAATAATCAGCTCATCCGGCTGCGGATCTACCACACGGGCAACGAGCATTGAACTTTCATCCTGTATAAGCGCACGTCCATCATCTAAAACTTCCAGCTGTGATAGCGCCGGATGCTTAGTGCAAATAAGCGCTTCCGCACACAACTCCGATTTATGGCATTGAGCATTCTTTGCTATTAAAAATTCTTGCAGCTCATCAACAGTATTCTTTAATGTATTACAGCGAAAACAAATCGGTGCATCTGTATTATTGAATTCACACAATAAAGCTGCCTGCTCTACACCAAATTCCTTAATAAATAATTCCACCAACCATAATGGATGCCAGTATTTCAAAGCAATATACTGCGCTGTATTTTCTCCTGCTTTGGCAAAATCTGCCTTACTCTTGTCACGCACTATATTTCGTAATACAGCATTGACGAATTTCACTGTTCCTGGATGACCGTATTTTTTCGCCAATTTTACCGCTTCATTACAAACAGCTGATTCCGGCACTTTATCCATATAAAACAGCTGATATATGCCCAAGCGCAATATATCACGAATAACCGGATGCACTTTTTTTACCGGCATTTTGATATACTGCCGTAAAATCCAAAGCAAAGTATCACCTGCTTTAATCGAACCATAGACAAGCTCTGTTATAAACCGCCGGTCTATCTCTTCTATATCATTTTTTTTAAAATATTTATTTAGAACAATATTAGCATACGCATTTTTATCATAAACTTCCCGCAAAATCTGCAAAGCTGCTCGTCTGGCATTCATTATTCTTATCTATCCTCATTCTTTATATATTTGTTTATTGCTTCTTTAACCTCAGTTAAATCTACAGTTGTATTATAGCATGGTCCATTGGGACGTATATTTAAAACTCCCACTGCCGGTAATGGATAAACATCCTGTATCCCACTGGCTAAATCACGTTCACATGCTATTGCCAATATTAGCTTAGGATGTAATTCTTTCACCAGTTTTCTAGCCAAAGTCCCCCCTGTGACTACATGAAAATGAAAACCTGTCTGCTCGGCCATCTTTAACATTTCCCCAACTGAACAACCGCCGCATTTATGACAATTATTAACATCATAGGTTATCTTATATTTACACGATGCCAGCTGCAAACAATGTGGCGACAATACCAGCAGCTCATCAGGCTTTACTTTTATATGGCGATATTTTATTAATTTATTATTAAGACTTACAAAAGATCTTTCGATACTGCGCCGTGATACATGCAGACATTTACCCCAAAAAACAATAAGTGGAAACAGCATATTTACTATCTTATAAATATACTTATGACCAAAGCTGAATCTGGCCAAAGGTGATATAACCAATACTGTATTTAACAGTGACAACGTCATCATAGCAATGACCAGTACACATATTCCTAAAAAAAATGTTGGCAGGCCTACTGCCATTTCCCTAAGTCCCAGATAACTTACTTTCCAAACAGCACCAACAACTATAAACACTGTTATTATACTTAAAAACATCAGTAGCGGTAATAATCTATTTGTATTTTCTTTCATAATTAAATACTCCATTGTAAAATTTGCTGCAAGTAAATTTTACCACATTTAATAAAATAAAACAGCCTGATAATGTTAGCCGTTTATCAGCATAGAAAATACTCATACCAACAGCCATAGACTTTTATCATCAGTATAAGAATTCCCTTTAATATATTAATATTATTTATTTATGAAATTGCATACGATAATAGCGAGCATATAGTCCGTTATTTTCCATAAGCTCAGCATGACTGCCCCGCTCAGTTATTTGATTATGCCTGATAACAAGAATTTCATCAGCGTTTTGTATTGTACTTAAACGATGCGCTACAACTATTGTTGTGCGGTCTTTTGCCAGCATATCAAGTGATTGCTGAATAAACCGTTCGCTTTCATTGTCAAGCGCACTGGTAGCTTCATCAAGTATCAATATCCGGGGGTTTTTCAAAAACACTCTGGCAATTGACAACCGCTGTTTCTGTCCACCGGAAAGGCGAGTTCCCCGTTCACCAACCAGGCTATCATAGCCATCAGGCAAAGATATAATAAAATCATGGATATTAGCCTGTTTAGCTGCTGTTATTATATCTTCATCACTGGCATCAGGTCGTCCATAAGCTATATTTGATTTTATTGTGCCATTAAACATATAGACATCCTGCTGTACTATACCAATACTATCGCGCAGTGATGCTAAAGTCACATCCTTGATATTTTTATCATCAATATAAATATTACCATCTGTTACATCATAAAAGCGCGGCAAAAGTGAGCAGATAGTCGTTTTACCGCCACCCGATGGTCCAACCAAAGCAATAGTTTTACCCGCATCAACATTAAAGCTTATATTTTTAAGAACCTTTTGCTCATCCTCATAGGCAAAGGAAACATTCTCATACGTTATCTTCCCCTTGACATTGCCGATATCAATAGCATTTTCTTTATCCTTTATCAATATTGGTGTATCCATTATTTCTACAAACCGGCAAAAACCAGTATAGCCTTTTTGAAATTGCTCAGTAAAATTAACCAGCATATTTATAGGATTTAAAAATATGCCAATATAAAGGGCAAATACCGCTAAATCGGTTGGTTTTAGCAAATTATGCGCAATTAAATAACCGCCAATTGCCAGTACTGACATATAGCTGAGACCAACAAAAATCCCACCGCCAGCGACAAAGCTGCCCATAGCCATATAGCTGGCTGTCTTTGATTCTAAAAATTCATCATTGCTGACTTTAAATTTAGCATGCTCTATAGCTTCATTGGCAAAAGACTTTACAACTCTTATGCCAGCCAAACTATCCTGCAGTGATGAATTAACACCAGCAATCTTTTTACGATTATCAAGAAAGATATTTTTCATTTTCCTGTTCTGCATAATACCAAAAGACAGCATCAACAGCATAATAATAAACAATACTGCTGACAATTGCACATTTATCATGCCCATAAGGATAAATGCTCCGACTATTTCTAAAATTGCCAGAAAAACATTTTCCGGCCCATGATGGGCCAGCTCTGATATATCGAATAGATCAGAAACCAATTTGCTCATCATTACACCAGTATTATTTTTATCATAATAGGAAAATGACAAGGCCTGATATTTTTTAAACAGCAAGCGCCGCATTTCCGATTCCATGCGCGCCCCCATTATATGCCCCCAAGTAGTAATATAATGCTGACAGGCATATCTCACAGCATAAAGAACTACCATAATTATTGCTATATAGATACAGCCGGTTATTATTGTGTCATTGCCGCCAACAAATAAAGTATGTGTAGCATAATATAACAGCTGTGGAAATGATAAGTCAACAACTGCCACCATTGTCGCACAAATCAGATCGAAAAAAAATAACCGCTTATGCGGTTTGTAGAACTCAATAAAACGATAAAAAATCCCCATCTTTTGCTCCTATTCTATTTTTAAATCTTTCAGCTTATCAGCAAACATATCCCCCAAAGAATAGGTCATAGGTGCACTCGGCTGCAAAACTTCCAAGACTGGCCGCATAACTTTCTTAAAATTATCCTTATTACGTGATAATATAAAAATTCGAGCCGTGTTTTCCGCATCCCATAACGCATCATGCATTCTGCCAACAAAATCTTCGCCCATAGCGCCTACTGCTGCTTTTAATGTTATCATTCGCTCTAAGCCCAGCATGGAGCAATACTCTTTTTGTAAGTCATACCAAGGACATATCAATAAAGAATATTCGTCTTTATCCAATTGCTTCAGTACACTTTCCTGGTCCAATTGGCGACGATCATTTTCACTCCAGGCATATACTACTATCTCTTCTTCACTACAATATTTTTTCTGCCATTGACAGAACAATTGCATTGCCTCAGCAAAATCCGGTGCATTAGACACAAGTTCATTAGTAACACCTGTCAACTCCTCATAGCGTTTAGCTATTTCATTGTACTGCGGTTTAACATACTGGCAATACTGCGCAATTTTATTGTAATTTTCATCAATTAAAACCGCACCGATTTCTACAACTTCATTTTTACAAATGCGTCGTTCTTTTTTAAATTTATTTATTATGGGGTTCATTTCTAAATCAAGCACAATATACTTCATAAAGTAATCCTTCCGACATCCCTGTCCGTTTATAATAAATGTTTCTTTTTATTTTCCCATTAATACAGCGCATTTTAAGTATTTATTTTATATAATACATCATATTATAATATATGTACATATATTATAATATATAAAAGAGGCTGTTTACACTTTTTATCATATGTAAACAGCCCCTTTTATTTAATGTTTTCTGCGTTTGTCTTTTTTTATATCAACACGCTGCGCCATTTCTGTGCGCAAATATGACCAACGTTTCATTTTATCCAAACGAAAAAATGGTGGACATTCCTGATACTGCACAGCAAGATTAAACAGTGTATTATCAACAACTACATTAAATTGTCTTTCCTTTATAGGTTTGCCATCTGCTACCTGCAAATCAAATGATTCCGTTCCAATAATAACATGATAATTCCGCATAATAATAACCCCTTTATCCCGTTAGTATCTATCAGCCGCCAAACATAGCCAGCATTGTACCGGCTGCAACTGCTGTTCCTATAACCCCAGCCACATTTGGTCCCATTGCATGCATCAGTAAATAATTGCCTGGCTTTGCTTTTTGTCCTTCAATCTGGGATACACGAGCTGCCATCGGCACTGCTGATACGCCAGCAGAACCAATAAGCGGATTTATTTTTCCACCGGATAAATAACACATTACTTTACCTAACAGTACGCCTGCTGCCGTACCTACAATAAATGCTACCAAACCTAACACGATTATTTTTATTGTGGCAAGTTTTAAGAAAGCATCTCCCGACATCGTAAGTCCCGTTCCTAATGCCAGGAAAATAGTTACCGTATTGATAAGGGCATTTTGCGCCGTATCAGAAAGTCTGTCCGTAACGCATGATTCCCTAAATAGATTCCCCAGCATCAGCATGCCGATAAGAGAAGAAATTGCCGGCAATAATAAACTTATAGCTATGGTAGTAACAATTGGAAATACAATTTTTTCGAATTTACTTACATGACGCATCTGACCCATCTGTATTTCACGTTCTTTTTTTGTTGTAAGCAAGCGCATAACCGGCGGCTGAATAAGTGGTACCAATGACATATAGGAATATGCCGCTACAGCTATGGCACCGAGAATTTCCGGAGCCAGCTTGGTTGCAAGATATATAGCGGTAGGACCATCGGCACCACCGATAATACCAATAGCCGCAGCCTGGGAACTAGTAAAGCCCATAGCCATTGCTCCATATAAAGCAACAAATACACCAAATTGTGCCGCTGCTCCTAATAACAATGTATTGGGATTAGCAATAAGCGGTCCAAAGTCGGTCATTGCCCCAACCCCCATAAAAATCAACGGCGGGAAAATTTCCATATGAATCCCCATGCTTATGGCATTCATTACGCCTTCATCAAAGCCATTATTAGGAATATTAGCTAATATACAACCAAAAGCAATTGGGGTCAATAACAATGGTTCAAACCCCTTACCAATTGCTAAGTATAATAATACTGCACCAACTATCATCATTATAATATTATTCATATTCATGACAAAATAGCCGCTATCCGACCATACTGCATGAATAGCAACAGCAAATGCGCCGAAAAATCCATCCATACTACTCATTCCTTCCACACTCAATTTATATTATTTCTACTTTTATTTACGCCTTTTTAGTAATAGAACGTATTTTTACATCCTTATAGCCATAAGCCATAATTGCCGTTGTTATAACTGCTACCAAGGTCTTATTTTCCATATCAAGCGGTGCTGCTGCCGGTACTGCAACGGGCACGGGGCTTGCCGGTGCCTGAGCTGGTTTTACTACTGTTGCCGTTCCTTCTGCCGCCGTTTTTTTCGATTCATAAACAATATCGTTGATATATTTTATAACCCGTATTACCAGGCTTAATCCAAATAAAACAGCAAAAACAATTGCCATATTTATTATCATTATTAATAACGGATCTTGTGTTCCATGCATAAGTGACACTCCCTTTTATTTTCTCATAAAGCCCAGTATTTTCTTTAATACGGCTTTTTTACGTTCAGCCGCTAGTTCATGTGATACAGTTAAATTACCACCGCTATATACAGGACTTAATACATCTTTAGTCGTAACCCATTCATCAGAAAATAACGGATACTGCATTGCTATATCTGTAACATCCTGCTTTATTTCCTCTAGTTTTTCCGGATTATTCTTATTTTTAAGTACCATTGCTATTATATGACCTAGTGTATAAAATTCATCTTCCTTAAGGCCACGTGTTGTCAAAAGTAGACTGGACAATCGCAAAATATCAAAGGATGTGCTTTCATCAGCCGTTGTCAAGACTGTTGGCTTAGTTATAACTCCAGCCAAACGTAAAGCTGCTCCCGCCTCATTGCAGGTCATTTTTAACTTGGTCAGGTTAAGTAATACCAAATTTGTATCAGTACCACCGCATAATATATCCATGCCTTCTTCTTCAAGTCCCTTTTGCAATGCTCTGGCATTCAATACAACCTGATGACAGTATTCGTTGTATTTAGGGGTATTAGCTTCCTTAAAGGCAATAGCCAATGCGCCTAAAATATTTCTTTTCAGGGCAAAATGACCTGTTGTAATAACTGTTTCATCAACTTGCGCTGCCAATTTTTTTGTGCAAAGAATTACGCAGCCTTGCGGTCCTTGTAAGGCATCATGAGTTGAAAAAGTAACTACATCTGCATAAGGAACTGGTGAAGGAATTTCTTTAGCGGCAACAAGTCCAACATTTTGGCAGATATCAAACCACATATAAGCACCAACTGATTTAGCAATCTCACCAAGACGTTTATAATCAATGATCCTAGGATAATTGACCGGTGAAAAAATTATAAGACGTGGTTTATGCTCTTTAGCTAATTTTTCAACCTCATCAAGATTTATTTTCTGTTCCTTAGGATTGATACTAAAATTAACAAAGTTAAACTGCAGGCTTTCACTGTTGCAATGGTCTTTTTTACGGCAATCCAAGGATAAAACCGTATCACCTTTTTTTAATAAGCTGTAGAATACAACACGTGAAGCTGCTGCTATATTACTGGTGCGAATACTGGCATGCTCGCTGCCAAATAATTTATTTACACGCTCAACAGTCATTGCTTCCAATCCTGTCGGTGTTTTTTCATCATGATGTGTCATTAAAGCATTGCTTAAAATACTGCCCTCCATATAGGCACTGACCGGTGAAGTATAATTTTCCTCAGGCATAAAAGACAGGGCATATTTTTGTTTTTGCAGCTCATCCTGAAAATAATTATATAATTCTGGATCAAAAGCCGCTATCGAACTGATAATTTTTTCTGTATCCATTTATAATCTCCCTTTCAAAAAAGATGTTTTATTGTTTGTTTACAACTCAAGGTGTAAACGGCCAGAAGAAAGGAATTACAACTGAACATACAATCAATGATATAATTACCAGTGGTATACCAACCTTCACATAGTCCATAAATTTAAAGCGCCCCGGCCCCAAAATCAAGGTATTTGGTGGTGTTGCTACCGGTGTTGTAAAAGCACATGAAGCTGCTATACCAACTGCCATAAGTACTGGGAATGGCGATACATGCACGGTTTGGGCAATGGAAATACCAATAGGTGCCAAAAGCGCCGCTGAGGCAGTATTGGACATAAACTGTGTAAGTCCACATGATAAAATAAACATGGCAACAACTATTATTACTGGTGAAGGACTACTTCCCATAAGACTTACAACACCATCAGCTATCATTTTACCAGCACCGGTTTTATCCATAGCACCAGCTAGTGACAGCATACCGGCAAACAAGAAGATTGTAACCCAGTCAATACCCAAATATGCTTGTTTTTCAGTTAAGCAGCCGGTAAGTACACAAGCCAACGCTCCAATAATAGCTATACTTTGCATTGGTATACCAACGGTTTTATGAAAACCCATACCTAAAACTACAATTATTAAAATTCCTGCACAGATCATCATTTTCTTAGGATCTTTTGGTTTATCAGAAACTTCTGTCGGATCAATAGCTTCAGCCATATTAGACGGACATAACTTACTGCCAATCGTAAGCATGTATATTATTGCTACAATGGCTAGCGGAATACCATGCATATTCAAAAAAACCAAAGGGCCGAAATCCTGCTGCCTGTAATGCCCCACTCATCAAAATATTAGGCGGAGTCCCAATCATTGTGATAGTACCACCGACATTGGCAGCTACTGCTAATGCCATCAATTGCTTGGATACAGATACACGAGCTGCTGCACAAATTTGAATAACAACCGGCATCAAGCAAGCTACTGTCGCTGTATTAGATGATATTGCCGATAATAAAACCGTAATTATCATCAAATACGCCATTAAACGTTTTTCACTGGAGCCAGCGCTTCGTACTACTGTCATCCCAATTTTTTGGGCTAACCCAGTTTGAAACATTGCCGCACCGATAACAAACATACCAGCGAATAATACAACTGTTGAATTGGAAAGACCGGAAAAAACCTGCTTTGGTGTAAGCACTCCTAAAAGACCTAATGCCACCGATGACCCCATAGCTGTTACTGCTAATGGAATCAATTCTGTAGCAAAAAAGAATGCTGCCACCCCTAGAACACATAATGTTAAAATTGCGGGATCCATAAAGCCTTACCTCCTAAGTTTACATATATATTTTTTTTTTCACTTAGAACACTTTCCTCATAAATTCATTATAACAACAATGGCAAGTTTATCTAGAAAATTTTTATTTGTCTAATTAAAGAAAATTTTCACTTAATACTATAAAGCCTTATATCGCAAGCGTTTGTCGCATCTATTCTTTAATGTAATACATTCTATGCGTTTTTAACATCTAATATTTTTATCATAATTTATGTTTTTGTTTAAATTATACGACATTTTAAAATATTATAATAGTGATAAAAAAATACCAGAAAATAAAATTTCTGGTATTTTTTCATCAATTAAAGCTTATTAAGCGTTTTATTGCCATAAATTGCCTGCCAGTCAGCCGCAAAATCATCTACTGCTTTTTGTATTGATGGCACTGCAAATGCGGCTAATAAAATATCAGGAGCAATTGTTGCCGTCTGTGCTCCGGCGCCAAATGCTGTATTAACCTGAGCAATATTTTTAAAGCTGGCTGCCAAAATCTGTGTTCCATATCCATATACAGCTATCATTTCAGCAAAGGATGCTATAGTAGCTGCCGCATCAATATCAAGATTTTCCATACGATTAAAATATGGTGCTATATAATCCGCACCAGCTTCCATGGCCATAAATCCCTGGGTCTTAGTATAAATAGCGGTAGCTGTAATATTAACATTTTCTTTTTTCAGTGCCATTATTGCCTTAAGTCCATTGGGTGTAACGGGTATTTTTATAAATACATCTTTATCGATTTTTTGCAAAATCGTATGTGCTTCATCCATAATACCTGCATAATCTTGTGCCAATATCTGTACATGCAGACTCTTATCAGCACCAATAATACTGCGGATTTTTTTTAAGTGGTTAAAAAAATCAATTTTTCCCTCTTTTTTTATAATACTGGGATTGCTTGTAATACCAGCAAGCGGCAATAAATCATTGCATTTTTCAATCATTTTCAAATTAGCAGTATCAATTAAATATCTCATTATATTTCTCCCTTAAGTTTATTTTTCTATTAAGCTATTATAACAAAATCCCACACTATATTACCGCTTAAAAAACTTCCATAATCAGCGGAAATTTTTAATGCCAGCTTCTTTTATGATGCTGTAAAAAGAATTCATTTCCGCTTGTGTATATAACGGCTTATCTTCAACAAAGCAATAATCGTAAGCAACATGCTGATATTTGGCCCGCGCCAGCGGATTATAATTTAATAATTCATAATTTACATTTTTATTCCATTTAGCAAGCGTCTCGGCAATAAGTGACAAATTTTCTTTTGTCGCTGTATATTTGGGAATAAGCGGCGTTCTTATAATAACCTTATTACTATACTTTGACTGCAATACTTTTTTTATATTGTTTTTTATTAGAATATTATCCATGTTTGTATATTTTTTATGCTTACCATTATCATATATCTTAAAATCTACAAACAATGTATCGATAAATGGCAAAGCCTGCTCTATTTTTTCCCAGACCGCAAAAAATGATGTTTCCACAGCTGTATAAATACCCGCCAACTGTAATTTTTCCAAAAATTTTATTATAAAATCAGCCTGAAAAAAAGGTTCTCCCCCCGATAATGTTACACCACCACCATATTTAAAAAATGGCATATCCTTTTTCACTATTGTCATTAATTCATCACTGCTATAATATTTGCTGTCCATACGCAAAGCTCCACTGGGACAAATATATTCATATTCAGCCGCATCTATCACTTTGCTGGTATCAATAATAATTTTATTATTTTCCATTGTGACAGCATTATCTTTAAGCTTAATGCAATAATTACATAAAATACATTTTGCTGGAAAATGCACAAGCCTGGCATTCTTCTCAATTCCTTCGGGATTTTGACACCATATACAGTGCAATGGACATCCCTTAAAAAAAATCGTTGTTCTTATACCAGCTCCATCATGCATAGAAAAACGCCTGATATCAAAGATCAGTGCCCTGTTCTTCATACGGCATCATACTGGGTTCTGGCGATTATTTCATCCTGCAATTTACCATCTAATTCAGTAAAATAAGCCGTATAGCCAGCAACTCTTACAGTAAGACTGCGATATTTTTCTGGATTTTTTTTAGCTTCCTGAAGATCTTCCTTATGAAGAACATTAAACTGAATATGAGGAATCTTTAAATCGACAAAAGTGCGTAAAAACATCGCAAATTTTTTAATTCCCTGCTCAGTTGCAAAAAATTCCGGCAGAAATTTCATATTTAATAAGCCGCCGTTTGACGTCAAATTATTATCGAGCCGCCCTACCGACTGTAAAACAGCTGTCGGCCCAGCTGCATCACGCCCATATACAGGTGACATTCCCCCATCAGCTAATGGTTGCTCTGCTAATCGTCCATCCGGCGTTGCCCCAACATTTTCCCCCATTGGTACATGTGCAGAAACTGTATACATACCCGTATGATAAAGTCCGCCGCGATGATTTTTATAATGAGTAAGTTTTTCTCTAAAATATTGTGCCCATTTAACCGCGATATTATCAACCCATTTAACATCATTACCATATTTAGCTACTTTATTTTCAACCATAGCTTTTATTACTGGATATCCTTGGAAATTTTTTTGCAATGCTGTTAACATTTCTGTACCAGTGATACGTTTTTCTTTATAAATTAATTGATAAAGTACTGCCATACTATCAGCAATATTAGCTGCCTGAATTATTTGTATACCCGATAAATTATAATGGGCTCCGCCAGCTGTAACATCAAGTCCTTTTTCCATACAATCATCGATCACCGCTGACAAAAACGGCGATGGCAGTAAATCCATATGTCCCTGCTCAACCTCGGCACAGGCTTTTATCATTTTTCCCATAAAATAATCGATCTGCCCGGCAAAAGCATTTTCTAATTCTTCAAATGAATCATATGTGTCAAGCCCCCCTATATCCAGCCCCATCTGTCTACCGGTAAGCAGACACTTACCATGATTCATTGCCAATTCCAATGCTTTATTTAAATTAAACATGGCAGCATCACTCCACCCAAGATTATTTCCCTGCGTAGTAAGCTCTACACAGCCCACAATGGCATAATCCAAAGCATCTTTAGGCGCAATCTGCAAAGACTCTATCATTGTATCAACTACAGCTTCATCATTAAAAAACTGCGGCATACCACTGCCTTTAGCTACAACAGCTATTGATTTTTCCAATAAGTTTTGTGATGTATTTTTATTTAAGCGTACCGATAAATTCGGCTGCGGCAACCCCAAGTCTTCCTGTGCCTGCAAAAACATATATGATAAATCATTTTCGGCAGCATTGCCATTTTCATCGAGTCCGCCAATCGCTATATTAAACCCAATGGGAAATCCAGCAAAATATTTAGCGCTATTGGTATTGCGCATATAGACAATTTGGTTGAACTTAAGCCATAAGCATTCTATTATTGTTAAAGCCTTTTCTTTATCTAAGCTCCCCTTGTCAATATCCCGCTTATAAAATAGATATAAATATCTATCCATACGCCCCGGTGAAAAAGATGAGGCATTAGATTCCATCTGCAATATGACAAATAAAAACCACAGTGACTGAACCGCCTGATGAAAACTTTCAGGCGCATTATTGGCAATAAATCCACAAATATCAGCCATCTCCAGTAAATTTTTCTTATACTGCGTATTTTCAGCAGCCATTTGCTTTAATAATTCACTATATCTATGCATAAATATTTGCGCACCATCCATAGTTATAATGATTGCTTTATAAAAATTTTGCTGCTTATTGGTAAGATTTTCACTTTGCAATTTCTGCTGTGCCTGCTGCTTTATTTGTTCTGGTCCCATTTGCAGCCATAAATCACAATCCGGGCAAATATGCCCCTGTGAATGGTCAGTTTGGTTTATTTTGGCTACCTTACTTATAGCCGAAAACTCTTCGCCAAATTTATCTTTTAAGATATCTTCGAGTGATTTTCCCTGCCAATATGGTTTTATCACTTCCCGATATGTTTTTATATCTGCTCCTTTAACATTAAACTTATCCTGTGAACGAGTTGGCAGCGTTTCCAGTTCTTTATCTATCCACAAGCCACCGCTTTCCGGTGACACAACACCATAACGTACACCTTTAGTACGATTGCCGACAATGAGTTCTTCCGGCTCAATGGCTATTTCCATTTCCTGCAAAGCAGCCTTCAACGCCAGTGCTCTTTTTATTATTACAGGTTTTTCCTCATTTTCCTGATAAATACGTGTCGTTATAAGTGCCTGCTCTATCGACATATACCGCTTTTGCCGCAGCATTCTTTCTTTTAATAAATTTATTCTTTTCTGCCTTGATAAGCTTTCCATGTAATCCCCTCCCTTTTATTATTGTTTAATATTATTGTTTAATATTATTGTATATTGTTTTTTATTGTTTTTCAATGAATCAGGAAAAAAATTAAAGACCTTTTAATATCACTACTAAAAAGTCTTTTTTCTTATATTACTTCAATTTGATATTCTTGTAATTTTTTATATAACTGCTCTGATAATTCTTTTTCTGTAATAATAGCATTAAATTCAGTAATATCAGCATAACGAAAATTACCACTATGAGAAAACTTGGCTGTTTCTGCCATCATATATACCTTACTGGCTGCCTGCAGCGCTGTTTTTTTCGTATAACCATCTTCGGCTTTATAAGTATAAACTGCATTCGCCGCAATATCTATTCCCACAGTCCCAATAAACGCACTGTCAAAATGAAACTTTTTAAGTAAGTTATTAGTAATAGTACCAACAAAACCGTCACTGCCGGAATTAAGCACACCGCCAATAAATATAAGTTCAATATTGGGGACTGATGCTGCTATATTCATTATTGCAATCATATTGGTTATAACAGTAATCTTCATACCAGCATCAGCCAATATTTTTATAAGCTCAATATTAGCCGTAGATATATCAAGAAATATAACATCACCTGTCTGAACAAATTTTTTAGCCTTTTGTGCTATGATTTTTTTTTCAGCAATATTTATATTTTTACGCTGCTGCACATTTAATAAATGAGTGTTTTTTCTTACCAAAACTGCCCCGCCATATACACGTTTAAGCAAATTTTTTTTCTCTAAAACCGCCAAATCCTTACGGATACAATCATCAGTTACCGAGAATTTTTCGCTTAGCTCTTTTACCAAAACTTTGGCATTTTCCTGCAGTACTTGTATTATTTTTTCCTGCCGCTCCTGTACAAACATAATATTTCTCCTAAAACTATTTTGCCAAATTTTCTATTTTTAATTACTTCATTATACCATATAAAAAGAAGTCATAAAAAAACCGACCTCCCATTTGTTAGATTTTTGTCTAACTTTTGGGGGTCGGAACAAAAACAATAACTTCTGTTTATGCTAATTGTCAATTATTGACAATTCTTTAAGCCGTGCAAAATCGATAAACGTCTTTTTAGTAGGATTTTTATGCAAATAATTTTGATGAATTTCTTCTGCTGCATAGAAATTTTCTAATTTTTTAGTTTCAACATAGCATTTTCTATAAGTTTTTCCACTTGAAGGATCATTCACTGTAATATTAGCTGTCGTAATAACTGGTGCTTTTCCCTTGGAGATTATAAAATTCATATACAATTGTATTATTGGCAAATCTTCATTCTCACAATAATATATACCTGTTCGATACATTCTCCCAGAACACTTGCCCTGCTTATCTTCACTATAGGGATCAATTACCGTAAATAAGACATCCAGCAATGTCGATAAATCTATTTTTTTCGGATTATATTCAATTTTTATCCCCATCACAGCATCAATATTACCATTCAGAATCTGCATATACATTGGTGCTGTCATCCCAGCATTAATATAGCCTGCTGTTACATTTACCACACCTTTTATCCGTGAAAAAACTTTCTGCAGTTCATAAAAACTGCCGCCAGAAAAATATATTGTTTTAATAAACATTTCTTTCCTTCCAATTTATGTGACAATTGATAATTACTGAGATGTATTAAATAAATCAACGCGTTTCTTAGCAGCACGCTCAATATCAAAAACTTGTATAAGTTCAGCCACTGCCTGCGTGGGCGAAATTTTCCCCATCAATACTGCTTCACGAACTTCCGGCATTCGACCATTTATTACCGGATCATCAAAAAACAAATTATGCAGATGTTCATCAATCATACTATGCACCCATGCCAATAATTGATTATCCCGCCGTTTTTGAAATGATCCCTTGGCTTTGGTTGCCGAAACAAAAGCATTTATTACCTGCCACAATTCCAGTAATCCTGTCTTTTTTAAGGCAGAACAAAGGTACGCATGGGTCTTCCACCCCTCTGTTGCCGGTCTGATATATTCAATCATTCTTTCATATTCACCACGTGATACCTTAGCTTTCAACAAATTATCACCATCAGCTTTATTGATAACAATGGCATCAGCCAGTTCCATTATTCCTTTTTTTATGCCCTGCAGCTCATCGCCAGCTCCGGTTAATACCACCAGCATAAAAAAGTCAACCATGGAACGGACAGTTACTTCTGACTGCCCGACACCAACGGTTTCTATAATGATAATATCATAACCGGCTGCCTCACACATCAGCATTGTTTCACGGCTTTTTCTGGCTACACCGCCCAAAGTTCCTCCAGCTGGTGATGGTCTTATAAAGGCATTTTGGTTGCGTGACAAAGTTCCCATACGCGTTTTATCACCAAGAATTGATCCCTTAGTAACTGAACTTGTAGGATCTATTGTCAAAACAGCTACCTTATGTCCATTTTCACACAACATATTACCAAAAGCTTCAATTATCGTACTTTTCCCGGCCCCTGGCACACCAGTTATTCCTATTCGCAGTGCTTTTCCCGTACGCACCAGCAAACGCTGCAGCACTTGCTGGGCTTTGGAAAAATGGGCCGGGTTATTACTTTCAATTAGGGTAATTGCCCGCGACAACACCATCCGTTCGCCACGGGTTACCCCATCAACATAATCATCAACAGTCAGTATTTTTCTGCGTATTTTTTTACGCTGTCCTTGTATTATTTTAGGATTTATATTGCCAACTGTAGTATCTTTTATATTATCAATTCCATCCATGACGCTGCAGGCAAATGCTTTATCATTGTCATTAGGCGCCCATTCAGGTTTAAAACTTTTATATTCAGCCATCTGTTACACCTCGGCTAACTCATCCTTGGCATCATTTATTAATAGTGTCAATAATTTTATTCCTGCTTCAGGAATATTTGTTCCTGGTGCAAATATCGCAGCTGCACCATGTTCATACAGGTAATCATAATCCTGCACCGGAATTACACCGCCAATTGCAACCAATATATCTTCACGCCCTAATTTTTTCAGTTCTTCAACCAACTGCGGCAAAAGTGTATTGTGTCCTGCTGCCAATGAACTGAAACCTACCATATGAACATCATTATCTACAGCATCCTGTGCTGTTTCTTCTGGTGTCTGGAATAACGGCCCGACATCGACATCCCAGCCCATATCGGCAAAGGATGAAGCGATAACTTTTTGTCCACGGTCATGCCCATCCTGCCCCATTTTGGCAACAAAAATACGCGGACGACGACCGGTAAGTTTTTCGAATTCATCAGCCATATTGCGGGCCTTATTAAGCTCGGTTTTATCGGTAAATTCCGATGAATAAACCCCTGAAATAGTATGAATAACCGCATTGAAGCGACCCGATACTTTTTCTACAGCATCAGATATCTCACCCAGTGAAGCATGAGCACGTGCGGCGTTTACTGCAAGTTCCAAAAGATTACCGTTGTCACGTGATTCAGCTGCATGTGTTAAAGCTTCCAGACAACTTTGTACTTCAGCTTCATTTCTTTCTGCCCGCAATTTCTTTAAGCGCTCAATCTGTGAATTTCTAACAGCTGTATTATCAATTGCCAATATCTGCAATGGATCTTCTTTTTCCAAACGATATTTATTAATCCCAACAATTGTTTCATTTCCTGAATCAATCTGGGCCTGTCTGCGTGCGGCTGCTTCTTCAATACGCATTTTAGGAAGTCCTGTTGATATAGCCTTAGACATCCCCCCCAGTGCTTCAACTTCCTGAATATGAGCCCAGGCCCGACGGATTATTTCATTGGTTAAAGCTTCTACATAATAAGAGCCGCCCCATGGATCAATAATCTTGCATACCTTGGTTTCATCCTGAATATAAAGCTGGGTATTACGGGCAATGCGCGCCGAAAAATCAGTTGGCAGTGCTATTGCTTCATCCAGCGCATTTGTATGCAGTGACTGGGTATGACCAAGTGCTGCTCCCATTGCTTCCATACATGTACGGGCTATATTATTAAATGGATCCTGTGCGGTCAATGACCAGCCTGAGGTCTGACAATGCGTACGCAGTGCCATTGATTTATTTTCTTTGGCTCCAAATGATTTTACAATCTTGGCCCATAAAACACGGGCAGCCCGCATTTTGGCTACTTCCATAAAATAGTTTTTGCCTATTGCCCAGAAAAATGATAAACGTTTGGCAAAAGCATCTATTGGCAATCCAGCATTCACACCTGTTCTGATATATTCCAACCCATCAGCCAATGTATAGCCAAGTTCAATATCAGCAGTCGCTCCGGCTTCCTGCATATGATAGCCGGAAATTGATATACTGTTGAATTTCGGCATATATTTTGTTGTATATTCAAAAATATCACCAATTATACGCATGGACATTTCTGGCGGATAAATATAGGTATTACGAACCATAAATTCTTTTAAGATATCATTTTGAATTGTTCCGGCCATAACGCTTTTATCAACGCCCTGTTCTTCACCCGACAATATATAAAACGCCATTATTGGCAGTACCGCCCCATTCATTGTCATGGAAACCGACATTTGGTCAAGTGGTATGCCACTGAATAAAATACGCATATCCAAAATAGAATCGATAGCAACACCCGCCTTACCAACATCACCCAAAACACGTGGGTTATCTGAATCATAACCACGATGTGTTGGCAAATCAAATGCTATAGAAAGACCTTTTTGACCGGCTGCCAAATTACGACGGTAAAACGCATTAGATTCTTCAGCTGTAGAAAAACCAGCATATTGACGCACAGTCCAGGGACGAAATACATACATTGTAGAGTATGGTCCGCGCAAACATGGCGGAATACCGCTGGCAAAATCGAGATGATTCATATGATTATACTCATCAAAATTATATATTGGCTTTATTGGAATATGTTCCATGGTTTTGCCCACAAGCGCATCATAACTCATACCCGTTTCTTTTTCCAAGCGTTTTATCCATTCTTCCTGCGAATGCTCAGCGGCTTTACCGCCAAGACTTATTTTACTAAAATCAGGATTTTGAAAAGTCATTATTCAACCATACCTTTCTTCTTCTGCAGGAACTGCAAAATCTTATAACAGTTAGCTTTGACAGAAATAAAATCATCAACACCAGCTTCACGATACGTAGTTTCTAAATCTTTTGGCGCCGCCCCAGCCAGATAAACAGTAGTCTGTGGCAATATTTGTTTTAATTTAGGTGCTAATTCAGGCACGATTTCCGGATAAGTTTTGTCAGTGGAACATATAACTACAACATCCGGATTTGATTTCACAGCAGCAGCAACAGCTTCATTAATTGTCTTAAAGCCATCATTAGGTGCAACATCAAATGCACCTACCTGCAAAAAGCTTGTCGAAAATTCCGCTCTGGCCTTATGCTGAGGAATTGGCCCCATATTAGCCAAGAATATTTTAACATTGTCTTTATGTTTTTCTTTATAACTTTCTGTTACCTGACGTAAAGCCTCATATCTTTCACTCCAGCGATGCGGCATTATTATCGTAATTTTTTCATTTTTTCCCGTATAATGTTTGTTTAACGCTGCACGTATTTCGCCAATAGTTGCACCAGCCTGAATAGACTGAACAGCCTGTGCTAATAGTTCATCTTTTAGCTCTGCCAATTTGGCAATATTTTCTTGTTTATAGACATCATCCATATCATTTAAATATTCACCAATAGCATTCATTCTTTGCCTTTTTATTTCATCATGATCTTCGCTGCGCTTATCGAGTAATTCCTCCGTCATATTGGGATACATATTATTGCCGACAATACGATCTTTACAATATTCAGCATTTTTAAATCTTTCTTCCAGTATTTTTGTAATTTGTGATTGCGGGTATTCTTCCTGCAGTGCTTTTACTATACCGCCCTTACCTTCAATCAGCTGAAACTCTGCCCAAATTTTTTCTTTTATTTCTTTAGTTAATGTTTCCACCGCCCATGATCCACCAGCTGGATCAATAGGTTTAAGCAGACCAAATTCTTCCTGCAGCATAATTTGTACATTACGTGCTATGCGGCGGGAAAACTCATCACCTTTTCTGATAGGTTCATCAAACGGTGAATTTTCATAAGAATCAAGACCGCCAACTACCCCGGAAAATATTTCAGTTGTGTTTCTAAGCATATTTACATAAGGATCATATATTGTTTTAAAGAATAATGCCGGTTTACCATGAACATACATCCGCTGGTCTTCTTCATCGCCGCCAAATTCAGCTACAATTTTTGCCCAGATTGGCCGCACTGCCCGCAATTTTGCAATTTGCATAAAGAAATTAGCACCCATGGAAAAACCAAAATATATTTGCCCCGCTGCCTGTTTTATAGTCAGCCCACGCTCCATTAAAGCTCTGATATATGCTGCAGCAACAGAAATAGTATAGGCTGTTTCCTGAACATCACTAGCTCCGCCACGACTAAAAGCATCACTGTTAGCCATAATTGTTTTAAGTTTAGGCATGTTTGCCTGAGTCCATTTGGCCGACTGATACATTTCATCATATAAATTATTCAGTGCCGCATAATTTGTTCCCTTAGCGGCAAGTTCACCAATTGGATTAGCACCAATGAATCCATGGACATTTTGCAATGAATAGCCTGATGCTTTTAAAGCCGCTGCTGTCATTGCTAATATTGGCAATGATGATGCTCCTGCATATATGTATAAGCCGTGTTTTTCCAAATCAAGCCCATTGAGCAGACGATGCATATCATCCAAAGTAGATATACTGCAGCCTTCATCACCGACACAGCTGGCATATTGTGCATCTTTATTAGCTAATGTTGCTGTGTCAAGACGGATATTATAAATCGTTGAACCAGCGTCAATTTCATGTTTCAATAATTCGTTATTTTCTTTTGGTAATGTTTCATCACAAGATTGTGCCACACCCCATGGTTCCTGCACATAGCCATTAATCTTGCTGCCGCGTAAAAAATCATCCATGCCTGGATAAGAATTTTTTGGCAAAATAGCTTCAGACATTGCTTTTGTATACATAGGCTCGAATGTTATTCCTTCATAAGTTTTTGTATACATTTTTTTCTCAAAAGGTGCACCTTTTAATAAAGCTACGCAAGCTTCTTTCCATTCATCATAAGCAGGCGGCGTAAATTCATCTAACGGTACATCAGGAAAGTCTGTCTGTGCATCAGCTTTTTTTAAAAGTGCCTTTAAATCAACACTGTCAATATCTTCCTGTGGTTTTGTCGTATCGTTCATTATGACCCTCCTTCATATTTATAAAAAATAAAAATCCGCCTGCAAGTACAGACGGATTATAAATACAAAGCATCATAATAAATTTCAGCAAATAAAAATCCGGCCTTAAAAATAAAGCCGGAGAATATAGACCAATGCCTGAATTTACATGCATAGTATAAAATCTCCTCCCCATCGCTCGCAGGTACAAGCATCATATGATGCTATCGGTGACGTCAAAACAGGCAGTTCTCCTGGCTCAGAATCATCATTTTTTCAAGCCTTCCCAGAAAAATATCCAGTGGCATAGTTTGAAAAAACTCGTCCTTACAGTGGCGGGACCGCTTCGGCTTATACCGAATTCCCTATTAAGTCATTTCTGACACCTGTCTCCAACAATATTTTATTTTCATGTTAATATTAACTGTATTTATCATTTTTGTCAACTATCAAAAAAAATATTACAAAATAAAAAAAAAACCCGTATCATAACGATACGGGTCCAATTACTATACGCAGGAATTAAATTACTTTAATTCGATAGTTGCGCCAGCTTCTTCTAATTTAGTTTTGATTGTTTCAGCTTCGTCTTTAGCAACTTTTTCTTTTACAGGAGCAGGAGCACCATCAACTAATGCTTTAGCTTCTTTAAGACCAAGACCAGTTACTTCACGAACTGCTTTGATAACGTTGATTTTGCTTGCACCAGCGGAAGCAAGAACTACGTCAAATTCAGTTTTTTCTTCAGCAGCAGCGCCGCCAGCAACACCAGCAGCAGCTACAGCTACAGGAGCAGCTGCACTAACACCAAATTTTTCTTCCATAGCTTTTACGAGTTCGGATAATTCAAGAACAGTCATTTCTTCAATGGCTTGCATAATTTCTTCTTTAGTCATTTAAATATTCCTCCAAAAATAAAATTTTAATTTTTTTAATTATATATGTTATATAGCCTTATGCTGATTCTTTTTGTTTGCGAATAGCTTCAAGCACATAAACAGCATTGCGTATTGTACCCTGAAGTACATTGACCATACCGGAAATAGGAGCCTGCATACTGCCAAGCATTTTGGCGATGAGGACTTCGCGGGATGGAAGAGATGCCAATTCTTTAACACCAGCTGCATCGATAACTTTACCGTCAACGACACCAGCTTTAAGAGTTAATACTTCTGCTTTATCTAAATTGTTTTCTTTGATAAAATCAGCAAGCACTTTTGCTGGAGCAACTGGATCTTCTGCTGAATAAGCAACAGCTGTAGTTCCTTCTAAGTAAGGAATCAGATCTTCATAACCAAGATCAGTAGCTGCAAAACGAAGCATGGTATTCTTAACTACACGATAAGTAACGCCTGCTTCACGCATTTTAGCACGAAGTTTTGTGTCCTGAGCAACAGTAAGGCCTTTATAGCCTGTAAGTACTATCCCTTGTGCACCTGAAAATTGTTCTTTTAATTCTGCAACGATAGCTTGTTTTTCTGGACGTACTGCCATGAAAACACCTCCTCTCAAATTAAAATATTGTAAATTAAAACAGCCTGCGACATTTCTGCCGTAGGCTGTATTTATGATCTTAGCAAATAAATGCTATATATATCAAAAATCCATCAACCTCGGCAGGCTTGTCTATTATGCCGTAAAACGACACCTGCTGTCTTAAGTTATATAAGAATTATATTATTCAGCTTTAGTGGTTTTTATAACCGGATTAACCTGAATACCAGGACCCATTGTTGCAGCAACATTAACAGATTTCATATACTGTCCTTTAGCTGCAGCTGGTCTTACTTTTATAAGTGTGTCAACTAAAACACTAAGGTTTTCTAAAAGTTTTGCACTATCAAAAGAAGCTTTACCGATAGGAACATGGATATTACCAGCTTTATCAGTACGGTATTCAATCTTACCAGCTTTAATTTCATTGATTGCTTTGGTTAAATCCATTGTTACAGTACCTAATTTAGGATTTGGCATCAAGCCACGAGGGCCAAGTACTTTACCTAAACGGCCTACAGTTCCCATCATATCAGGGGTTGCAACTGTAACATCAAAATCAAACCAGCCACCTTGAATTTTAGAAACAAATTCATCAGAACCAACATAGTCAGCTCCAGCAGCTTCTGCTTCAGTAACTTTATCACCTTTTGCGAAAACTAAAACACGTTTAGTTTTACCAGTACCATGTGGTAACACTAATGCACCACGTACCTGCTGATCTGCATATTTAGGATCTACACCTAAATGAATAGCAACTTCAATGGTTTCGTCAAATTTTGCTGTAGCAGTTTTTTTAACTAATTCAATAGCTTCAGCTGCATCATAAAGCTTATCTTCGATAAGTTTAGCAGCATCTTGATACTTCTTGCCAAATTTGGCCATAATAATGTTCTCCTTTCGTGGTTAAACGGCTATTGCCTCCCACTTAAATAACGAAATCAGTCTACGATTTCAATACCCATACTGCGAGCTGTTCCTTCGATCATACGAGTAGCAGCTTCAACATCAGCAGCATTTAAATCAGCCATTTTGCTTTCAGCAATTTTTGCAGCTTCAGCACGTGCTAATTTAGCAACTTTTGTTTTGTTTGGTTCACCAGAACCTTTTTCAATACCGGCAGCTTTTTTAAGCAATATAGCAGCTGGCGGAGTCTTAGTAATAAAGGTAAAAGAACGATCTTCAAATACACTGATTTCTACTGGAATAATAAGGCCAGCTTGTTTTGCAGTGCGTTCATTAAATTCTTTTACAAATGCCATAATATTAACCCCAGCTTGACCTAATGCAGGACCAACCGGAGGAGCAGGAGTAGCTTTACCTGCGGCAACTTGTAATTTTACCATTTTTACGACTTTCTTCGGCATTCATAACACCTCCTTAAACTAAATTAAATCTTTTCAATTTGGTCAAAGCCGACTTCAACAGTCGTTTCCCTGCCAAACATATCAACAACAAGTTTTACCTTGGACTTGCTATAGTCGATATCAGTCACAGTAGCAGCAAAGTTTTCAAAAGCACCAGAATTAATCTGAACACTTTCGCCTACTTCAACGTCAATATTAGCTGTTCCAGCAACACTGTCATCACTTATTGAGCCCAAAATCTTTTTGACTTCGCTTTCAGTAAGTGGAATTGGCTTAGTTCCCGAACCAACAAATCCTGTGACACCAGGTGTATTTCTGACAACATACCAAGAACGATCACTTACGATCATCTCTACCAGTACATACCCTGGAAAAATTTTATGACTTACTACTTTTTCTTTGCCATTTTTGTTTTCAATTTCATTTTCTAAAGGAACAACGATTTTAAAAATCTCACTTTCCATTCCCATAGAATGAACTTTGCGTTCAAGATTAGCTTTTACTTTGTTTTCATAACCGGAATAAGTATGAATGACATACCATCTTTTTTCATTTTCCGTATCAATGGACATTCATTACACCTCCCCGGTACTATCGTAAAATCATTTCCAAAATTCTGGCAAACACAGTATCACAAATCCAGATAAGTGCACAAACAAATATAACTGCAATAAAGACGACAGCTGTATAAGAAGACAATTCCTTGCGGGTCGGCCAAATTACTTTTTTTAGCTCAGCCTTAACACCAGTAAAAAAATGTTTCATGTTAAAACCACTATTTTTTTCGTTATCAGTTGTCATTTTCCCATCAGCCAAACTTTTCACATCCTATAATACAGTATATATGACTTATGCTTTATTAAATATCATATTTGACAAAACCCGTTCCATTATAAATGAAACGACATACATTTTATTTTGTTTCTCTATGTAATGTATGTTTTTGACAGAACTTACAATATTTATTCATTTCCAATCTGTCTGGATCGTTCTTTTTGTTTTTATTGGTCTGATAATTGCGTTGCTTACAAACTGTGCAGGCCAAAGTAACGGCATTACGCATTCCTCATGCACTCCTTATCGATAATAAATTAACTTATATAGTTAAAATTACATGCTGTAATTTCAAAGCTAAAATAACAGCCGTATTCCCGAATAAACTTTACCATAACCTGATGGCACTGTCAATCAAAAACAAGCTTTTTTTATTTTCTGCTTACATAAATAAAACCCCATTTAAAGGGGTTAAACTTCTTTGTTGTTGGTGGCGGCGCACGGATTTGAACCGCGGACACTGCGGGTATGAACCGCATGCTCTAGCCAACTGAGCTACGCCGCCATATCATATGGAGCTAATGACCAGGATTGAACTGGTGACCTTATCCTTACCAAGGATACGCTCTACCGACTGAGCTACATCAGCATATTGGTTGCGGGGAGAGGACTTGAACCTCTGACCTTCGGGTTATGAGCCCGACGAGCTACCAACTGCTCCACCCCGCGATATGGAGCTGACAATAGGACTTGAACCTACAACCTGCTGATTACAAATCAGCTGCTCTACCAATTGAGCTATGTCAGCATATTATGTGTTTTGTTTATTCGCTGTTATCTCAGCCGTCGTTTATATATATTACCATCTTCCGAACCGGCTGTCAAGAAGTTTTTTACTTTTTTTCAAAAGTTAAATTCTTGTGCTGGTCGGGATGACAGGATTCGAACCTGCGACCTCATCGTCCCGAACGATGCGCGCTACCAAACTGTGCTACATCCCGTTGCGAACAAGATATATTATATATGTATTTATAAAATAATGCAAGTCTTTTTTTAATTTTTTTTAAAATTTTCTTTCAGCACTAGCACTTATAGGCTTTTATAAGGTATTTAGCAATCATGTAATTGGGTTTATTTCTAATTAATAGATATTTATATCTACTAATTATCTTCCAAAATAAATATAATCTTTATCTATACATTATCCATTTGAAGTAATACTTAATTTATAATATAATACATAGAGTAGTTAATATCTACTAATAATTAATGATGGGTATTTTATAATTCCGCATACCTAAATTACTATTACTATAAATTTTAGAAATATAGGAACTCTCCATTTATAAAGACAATCCATTATATAATAATACCCTGCTTATTATCTGCCTTCATAATTAAAATATATTTAGTTACGATAAGCTTTACATGATATAATTTTATTATCATATTTATTATCTATTATAGGAGAAAGCAATGCTTACATTAAAAAACTTATCTTTTGCCATTGATGATGAAAACGGTCATAAAGATATCCTAAAAAACATTAATCTTACAATAAATGAGAAAAAAACAGTCGTCATTACCGGCCCTAATGGCGGCGGCAAATCTACTTTAGCTAAAATTATTATGGGAATTGAAAAACCTACCGCGGGACAAATCTTGTTTAATGGTGAAGATATAACCGATTGGGATATAACCCAGCGTGCCCAAGCCGGTATTAGTTTTGCCTTTCAACAGCCTGTACGCTTTAAAGGCATTGACGTAAAAAAACTTTTATCCTTGGCCGCTGGCAGTGAGCTAAACTGCCATAAGCAGGTTTGCGAATATTTATCTGAAGTTGGTTTATGTGCCGCCGATTATATTGGCCGCGATGTTGACACATCATTATCCGGCGGTGAAATCAAGCGTATAGAAATCGCAACTATCCTAGCTAAGAAAAATACCAAACTGGCTATTTTCGACGAACCAGAAGCAGGTATTGATTTATGGAGTTTTCAAAAACTCATCCAGGTCTTTGAAAAAATGCATAAAACGCATAACACTATTTTAATTATCTCGCATCAAGAACGCATACTAAATATTGCTGATGAAATAATTCTTATAGCCGATGGACATGTTGAACAAATCGGCACCAAGGAAGAAATCATCCCCCGACTTGTATCTGTTGCTGGCAGCTGTGACATTTATAAAGGAGTGAACAACTAATGCCAAATCAATTAAATGACAGCGAATTACAACTATTAGAAGCTATTTCCGGCCTTACCGGCACCCCTGATGGTGCCTATAACATTCGTTTAAATGGACAGGCGCAGTCACGTGCCTCTACCCAAAATATAACTATTGAAAAAAAGACTGATGGCAAAGATGGCATTGATATTCGCATTGAGCCCAACACTATTAATGAAAAAGTATATATTCCCGTAATCATGGATGAATCTGGTCATTCCGAAATGGTTTACAATGATTTTTATATTGGCGAAAATGCCGATGTAACTATTATCGCTGGCTGCGGTATAAACAACTGTGGCTCCCATGATTCACAACACGATGGCATCCATACCTTCTATATTGGCAAAAACGCTAAAGTAAAATATGTCGAAAAACATTTTGGTGAAGGTGGTGGAACCGGCAGCCGCATAATGAATCCAACCACTGTTGTCAATATCGCAGAAAACGGCCTTATGGAAATGGAAAGTACCCAAATACGTGGTATTAATTCCACTAAGCGTATAACCAATGCCCGTATTGATAAAAACGGAACATTTATTGTAAAAGAAAAATTACTCACCCACGAAAGTCAATATGCTGAAAGCGACTTTGAAGTTAATCTGGATGGAGAAAATTCCAGTGCTAATGTAGTTTCCCGTGCTGTTGCCCAGGATAGATCACAGCAATTATTCACTGCTAAAATTTACGGCAATAATAAATGTCATGGTCACTCTGAATGTGATGCTATTATAATGGATGATGCTCACATTGCTGCTGTCCCTGAAATAAGAGCCAATAATCCCGAAGCAAATTTAATCCATGAAGCCGCCATCGGTAAAATAGCCGGCGAGCAGCTTATAAAACTAATGTCACTCGGCCTTACCGAAAAAGAAGCCGAACAACATATTATAGATGGCTTTTTAAAATAAAGAAAATGTCACGCGATTAACTTTTTAATCCGCGTGACATTTTTTATTTACTATCTTCAGCCGCCATTATTTTTTTTACTTTTGCCTTCATTGAAGGCCCTTTTCTCTTATCATTTCTTTTCGCATCTGATAATTTACCAAAAAAATCTTTTGCACTTGTACGCAGCAGATCGTAATTATCCTTATAATCCGAGCTTTTATCATAACTTACGGAAAAAACCTTATTACCATAGCTATCATAGGCTTCATAATCAACGCCTAATGAATGTGTTGTATAACTGCTTTCAGGTACCCATTCCTGATAATCCCGCGGCCGACTTATTGTTCTGCCTGGCGTCCAGTTGCCATTTCTATCATAATGCCCCGGTTCATATACATCCTCATAGCGTGTCTTGGTTTCATAATGACCTGGAACGACAGTTGTTTTGGCATCCCACCATTTTATTGTTGTTTTTATTTTTAAGTCCGTTTCCATTGACGCTGCTGTTAAAAATATATTTTGCAGTTTACTTGTTCCTTCTTGGATAACAGACTGCGCCCTGAGCTCATTTATATCAGCTTTTACCCCTTCATGAATAACTACTTTTTCTAGATTGATTTTAGCTATATCACCCAGATATGCATCATCTGCCTGCCAAACCAATCCTTCAGCTGATACATTTGCTAAATTAAAAACTAGTACACAAAGAAAAACTGCTGCTGATAAATATTTTTTCATATAAAGCCTCCTAGATTATATCTTATCTTTAACTAAATTATATAATATAACAATAAAATATGAAAGTTTTTATAATATATTTCTGTTGCAAAAATATATTATATCATTTTTTTATTATTGTAATATTGCAAAGGATGTATTTTTTCGTTATAATTGTCTTTACCGAACTTTACTCGGATATTTAATACAGTATACACAGGAGCGTTTATAATGGAAAAAACTGCTGTAAAACAATCTGCTGCTTTAACCCCAGAGCAAATTGTAGAAAAAACCACGATAGCTGATGTCTATCGTGCCGCCAAACAATTAGACGGTGTCGTCCGTCATACCAATTTAGTTTATAGTGAACATTTCTCTCAAATATCCGGTAACGAAGTCTATATTAAACCTGAAAATTTACAAAAGACTGGGTCGTTTAAATTACGCGGTGCCTACAACTGCATCAGCCAGCTATCAGAAGAAGAAAAAAAACGCGGTGTTATCGCGGCCTCTGCTGGCAACCATGCTCAAGGTGTTGCTTATGCCGCGCAAAAGCTTGGAATAAAAGCTGTTATTGTTATGCCTGCCACAACACCAATATTAAAAGTTGAAGCCACCCGTGCTTATGGTGCTGAGGTAGTACTACACGGTGATACTTTCGACGATGCTTCAGCAAAAGCCTCTGAATTACAAAAAAAACATGGTTATGTTTTTATTCATCCTTTTAATAATTTAGAAGTACTTCTCGGTCAGGGCACTACTGCACTGGAAATAATCGACAGTCTCAAAGATGTTGATGTGATATTAGTTCCCATCGGTGGTGGTGGCTTTGCCAGCGGCGTAGCTCTTGCCGCCAAGCTCGTAAACCCCGCTATCAAAGTCATTGGTGTTGAACCAGCTGGAGCTGCCTGTATGAGCAGTTCACTAAAAGCAAATAAAATAACTACCTTAGCTTCCGTCGATACTGTAGCTGAAGGTACGGCCGTAAAAACCCCTGGTGAACTAACTTTTGCCTTCATAAAAAAATACGTCGATGAAGTAATAACTGTTTCTGAGCTCGATATCATGTCAGCACTTTTATCGTTGATTGAAAAACATAAACTGATTGCTGAAGGTGCGGGTGTTTTATCCTTAGCTGCCCTGCAAAAATTATCCTGTAAAAATAAGAAAATTGCTGCGATTGTCAGCGGCGGCAATATCGATATCTCAACAATTTCGGCACTGATTGATAAAGCCTTAATTGCCCGTGGCCGTGTATTTTGCTTTAGTGTAAAATTACCTGATAAACCCGGCCAGCTATTGGCAATTTCCCAAATTCTATCTGACATGCAGGCTAATGTCATTCACTTGGATCATAATCAAGCCAAAGTTACTGACAGCTTCGAAAAAGTTGTTCTGGAGGTAACCGTTGAAACTCATAACAGCGAACATATCAGCCAAATAACCAAAGAACTTGAAAAACACGGATTTCAAATTACTAAAGTATATTAAAAAATGCCTGCTGATTAAAAATCAGCAGGCATTTTTTTATTTATATCAATATAAAAGATGGGCAATAACATAACCAACGCAACAACCAGTTGCTATACCGATAAAACCTGGGATAATAAAACTATGATTTATAACAAACTTACCAATACGAGTTGTTCCTGAACGGTCAAAACCGATACAAGCCAAATCAGAAGGATAGGTAGGAAGCACAAAGTATCCATAGCAGGCTGAAATAAAGGATAATATTATTATCGGATCAACACCAATGTTAAGAGCCATTGGTACAACTATAGCAAGAGCTGCTGCCTGTGAATTTACAAGCTTTGATATTAAAAATAAAACAATAGCATAAGTCCAAGGATAATCTAAAACCACCTGGCTCAATGTCTTTTTAAAACCTGGTAAATATGCACCAAAATAAGTTTCTGCCATCCAGGCAACACCATATACAGAAACAACTGCAACCATACCAGATTTAAATACAGAACCATTGACTACATCACTTGATTTTACTTTACAAACCAATAAGATAATGGCAGCAATAACAAGCATTGACAACTGAATAGTCGGAGTCATCGATAATGGTGCCCAAATACCTTTACTATTTGGTACTAATGGTAATAATTCTTTAGGGAAACTACCAAACAAAGCAATAACTACTATACCTGCTAAGAAAATAAAAGTCGCCTTATAAGCAGATTTTGGTAATTCTCTATGGGAAGAATCTTCACCTTGTTCTTCGTAAATATAAGCACGTTGTTCCGGATCTGCTATTTTAGCCTGAAATTCCGGATCATTAGCCAAATCCTTACCGCGTTTTAAGCTCCATAACGCCGCTACTATTACACCGCATAAAGTTGCCGGCATAGAAACAGAAAGAACCTGTACAACACTGAATGGATGAGAAGTGGCAGCCAGCATTGACACGACGGAAACTACCGCAACTGATGCTGGAGATGCCCCAATTCCCATTTGAGCTGCAACTGATGATACCGCCATAGGTCGTTCTGGACGAATATTCTGCTTGATAGCTACATCATAGATAATCGGAAACATTGTATATACAACATGGCCAGTACCGCATAAAACCGTCAAAAACCATGTTGTTATTGGCGCTAAAATTGTAACCTTTTCTGGATTTCTACGTAATATTTTTTCAGCATACTTAAGCATTACATCAAGGCCTTTTGATGCCTGTAAAAAACCTGAACATGTTACAACCGCCATGATTGTCAGCATAACAGCAATCGGTGGTTTACCTGGTACAAGACCAATTCCAAAAACAAAAAAAACAAGACCAATACCTGATATCGCAGCAAGACCAAGTCCGCCGTAACGAACCCCTACTACCAAGCAGGCAATCAATACTATAAATCCTAAAAGTTCCATAAGTCCTCCTAAACAATAAACAAAAAATTTCAGCTGATGCTTTTCCTCTATAAAGCCTTTTATTAATAAAACTATAAATATTATCTATGGCTTTACGGTACTATTATAAATTAATTCTGGTTATTAGTCAACATTTATATATTGATAAATTCTATAAATAAAATAAATAAACCGCCATAAATAAAATCATATATGACGGCCTTTAACTATATTTTTTTAATAAATTCCTATTTTTTCCAAATCATTCCACAGTTCATCACTAATATCCCACTGCGCCCATTCATAATTTTTTTTGACCTGTGCTGCAGAGCTAACACCACAAGCAACAGAAACAACCTGCTTCTGCCTAAGTGGAAATTGCAAAGCAGCCGCCCCAATAGGCACATTATACTTATCACATATCTTGCCTATTTGCTGCACTTTAGTAAATACTTCCGGCGTTATTTTACCATATTCGTAATGGCCTTCATTTATGTTCTTTTTCACCAACGCACCTGATGCAAAAACAGCAGCTGCTGCTACCGTTATAGTATATTTTTTACATTTAGCAAAAAATTCTTCTTTATGCGGTTCGAGTAAATTATAGCGCTGCGCTAATAACACTATGTCCATATCAGCATAGTCCATTGCTTCCAGCATAATTTCTGTTTCATTGGCGCCTATTCCATATGCTTTTATCTGCCCATTCTTTTTCAATTCTTCCAGTGCCTTAAATCCAGAATCGCACAAATCCTTAAAGTATTTTCTTTCTTTATCTGTAGTACCATGTGCATATTTACCAATATCGTGCACATATAATATATCAATTCGCCGTGTACCTAAACGCTTAATCGAATCCTCATACGAGCGCATAATACCATCATAGGAATAATCATAAATACGGTTAAAAGGATTTTCATCGTAAAATTCTTCACCATTTTCCAAGCCAGCTTCTCGACGCGGCTCTAAAAGGCGACCTACTTTTGTAGATAGCACAAATTCATCCCGTGACAAATCACGTAATGCTAAACCTAATCTTATTTCTGCCAGACTACTGCCATAATGCGGTGCCACATCAAATGAACGCCATCCCATTTTTATGGCCGTTTCAGCTATTTCGATAGCTTCTTTATTCGATAATTTATGGTATAGATTCCCCATCCCCGAACACCCTAATGTCAAACTCGGTATTTTTAAGCCTGTATCATTTATTGCATTTAACTTAATCATTAATTTTCGTTGCTCCTCCATATTAAATTTCTAGTTGATACAACTTAACTGCATTAGCATAAAAAATTTTATCGCTCTCAACTTCTGGATGCATTACTAGCCATCTCTTAATTATTTCCACAACTTGCAAATATTCTGCTGCTGTCAGTGACACCGGCCAATCCGAACCAAATATAATATTATCATCACCGAAAATTTCATATACAGCATCTAAATATGGCAAAAAATCATTCTCCTGCCAATTCTCCCAGTCGGCCTCTGTTACCATACCTGATACTATAATTGAAATACTGTATTTATTTCCATAAACTGATTTCCTGTTACTTCATAAAAAAGCTTTTTATCTATAATCTTCAAACTTTCCTGTAACATTCCATCAGTTCTTTTATCACGATAGTGCACTGGATTTTCCATTATTCGTCCATCTTTATCTAAAAGTGCAAAATCGACACCCCACGTGTCAATTCCAATACTATCAATGTTACATTCTTGTTTTGCCAAAATCAGGCCCTGTTTAATTTCATAAAACAGCCGTAAAACATCCCAGTACATTGACTCATTTACCATAACCGGGTCATTAGAAAAACGATGTACTTCCTTTAACACTATTTTTTTTCCATCACAGCCTGCTAAAACAGCGCGTCCACCCGAAGCACCAAAATCAAATGCTAATACATTTGTTTGTTTGGCCATAATCTTTTCCTACCTTTTGTTTTTATTACGCCTGTCAATAAACCTATTATCAACAGGCGTACTTACCTATTATTTATACATTGGACCATATGCCCTGCAAGCTCTGTAATCCTGTCCTTCTTTATCTTCACCAAAAGCATTCCACACCGCTGGACGGAATATTTGATCCTCAGCAACATTGTGCATACAAACTGGAATTCGTAAAATTGAGCACAATGTTATTAAATCAGCACCAATATGTCCATAACTAATTGCACCATGATTAGCTCCCCAATTATTCATGACATCATATGCTGATTTAAACGCACCCTTGCCTGTAAGTCTTGGCGTAAACCAAGTACATGGCCATGTATAATTGGTACGTTTCCAAAGTTTATCAGATACTTCCTCTGGTAAATCCACCGTATAACCTTCTACCAATTGCAAAACTGGACCTAACCCCTTCACCAGATTCACTCTCACCATTGTTGCCGGCATTTCACCTTTAGTTAAAAAGCGTGAAGAAAAACCACCGCCCCTAAAATAACCATTATCTGCTGAACACCATTTTGTCGCCGCTAAACATGCTTCCTGATCCATTTGTGTCATATTCCAAAACGGCTTAATAATTGAATTACCTTTATTATCCTTAACGGCACCACAAGCATCTAAACATGCTGCACCAGAATTTATAAGATGAATAAACCCTTTTCCATCCTTAGCTACTCCCTCAAGATCATAGCCAGTAGCATCTTTTATTGCTTCTGGACTCCAATAAGTACGGACATCGGCAAATATCTGCGCAGTATTAGTCAATAATTTATTGAACAACATCGCTACACCATTTAAGGTATCATTTTCTGTTGCCAAGATATACGGTTCACGCGCACCTTCCCAATCAAATGATGAATTTAATAGCGCCTCTGGAAAATCAGCATTAGGATAAAAATCTGTCCATTGACGCTGTCCCTGAAAACCACCTGCAAGCGCATTATGTACCAGTCTTTCTTCCTCACAGCCTTTAGGCAATTTTTCATTGCCATTATAAAGGTCTTTTATTATACACATCATTTTTACAACAAATTCCCATGTTTTTTCTTTTTCCTCAGCTGATTTTTTTACAAAATCAGGATTTTTGTCATAGCCTTCTTTACAATACTTTTTAGTCCATAACAAAGCCTTTTCATATTCTTCTTTATCATATATATTTTCTGTCATACGACGAATTATTTCGACTTCATCAACAGATTCTATTCTCATACCAAGATATTCTTCAAAAAATTCCGGGTTTACAATCGAACCGGCAATTCCCATCGTAATTGATCCTATCTGCAAATAAGATTTCCCTCGCATTGTAGCGGCTGCTATAGCAGCTCTGCCAAAACGCAGCAGCTTATTTTTTACATCTTCAGGAATTTCCTTGGCATCTGCCGCCTGCACATCTTTCCCATATATACCAAATGCCGGTAATCCTTTTTGGGCGTGACTTGCCAATACTGAAGCTAAATACACAGCGCCAGGACGTTCCGTCCCATTAAAGCCCCATACCCCTTTTATTGTTGACGGATCCATATCCATTGTTTCCGAACCATAACACCAGCAAGGTGTTACTGTTAATGTAATGTCTACTCCTGCTTTTCTAAACTTATCTGCACATGCTGCCGCTTCTGGGACACGGCCAATTGTACTATCAGCTATAATAACTCGCACTGGCTCACCGTTTGAATATTGCAAATTTTCCGTAAATATTTTAGCTGCTGAGTGAGCCATATCCATTGTTTGTTTTTCCAAAGAACCACGCACATCCAAAACACCACGTCTTCCATCAATAGTTGGTCTTATTCCAATAACCGGATAATCACCAATTAGTCTACTTTTTGTCATGTGAATCCCTCCATTTTTTAATTGAATAGTTTTATTACTATGTAGGAAATAAGTAAAAATTTAAACACTTTTTATAAATTCTATAACAGCAGCTTTTAAAGGACTTTCTCCTGTTTATGGATACATTATAGCATTGTAAAATTTTAATATCTTGTGTTATAATCACTATAAATATAACAATATTATTTTTTATATGAATTATTGCAATTTTATAATGATTTGTATAATTACATATTAGGAGGACCTTTTATGAAAGACGACAGTTTTAACGAAGTCCGACAACGCGGCCGTTTTGATTTTCCCATAGAATTTCATTACGTTGATTACAATCATCCCCGTTTTAATATGCCTTATCACTGGCACATCGAATATGAAATTATGTATTTAATCGATGGCGAATTTTCTATTTCTCTTAATGAAACGGAAATTAAAATGACTCCTGGCAGTTTTCTTTTTATTCCTGATGGTGTCGTCCATGGCGGTGTACCGGTTTCGAAAAATTGTGTTTATGAATGTATTGTAATTGACATTAATAAACTGCTTAAAGATAATATTGTTCAGCACTCTCAAATTGAAGCCATATTAAATCATGAGCTCTATATAATTAATTATTTTGATGATAGTCATCCGGCAATTCAAAAAATACTTAAAAATTTATTTATAGCTATGCATTCACAAAAGACAGGCTACGAATTTATCGTAACAGGCATGTTGTATTCTTTTATTGGAGAAATACTGAAAAATCAGTTATATCATAAAAATACTACTTATTCGTTGGCAATAAACCGTCATCATATCTGCCAGATAAAACAAGCCTTTAATCTCATCAACACTCAATACGCCCTGCCTCTTACCCTTAATGATTTATCAACTGCTGCCGGGCTGTCACCTAATTATTTTTGCAAATTTTTCCAAAAAATGACCCATAGAACACCTATTGATTATTTAAATTACTATCGTATAGAAATTGCCTGTCAAAAACTGTCTAGTAGTGACCTTTCCATTACCGATATTGCCTATTCTACTGGTTTTAATGATTTAAGTTATTTCATTAAAATTTTTAAACGCTATAAAGGTATTTCGCCACGCAAATATCAAAAACAACTCACTACCATAACCTACGAGAACACCTTTGATAAACATTATGTTATTTCATAATTTTTTATTATTTCTGTATTAATAAAAAAATAAAGACTTCTATTCCAAAGAATAGAAGTCTTTATTTTAATATAGAAATATGCTCTGTCCTATTTAGCCAAGCAATTCTTTAACAACACTATTTACTAATTTGCCGTCAGCTTTACCTTTAGTCTTAGGCATCAGTTCTTTCATAACTTTACCCATATCCTTAGCATCAGCTGCGCCAACCTTTTCTATAGTATCCTTTACCAGTTCGCGTACATCTGCTTCTGACATCTGCTCTGGCAAATAAGGCATAATCGTCGCAATTTCTTGTTCTGTCTTTTGTACCAAATCATCTCTGTCAGCCTTTTTGAATTCTGCTAAAGAATCCTGACGCATTTTAAGTTCTTTACTTATAATGCTGATTACGCCAGCGTCATCAAGATCTACTTTTTTATCAATTTCGATTTGACGTATAGCTGAACGAATTGAACGGATAACAGTAAGACGATCTGCTTGTTTTGCTTTCATGGCTGTTTTCATATCAGCCATCAATGTGTCTTTAATAGACATTTACCTGCGCCTCCAAGAATTATGCTCTAAATCTGCGTTTACGAGCAGCTTCAGATTTTTTCTTACGTTTTACGCTAGGTTTTTCATAATGCTCACGTTTTCTGACTTCAGCGAGGGTACCAGCTTTTTGACAGGTGCGTTTAAAACGGCGAAGAGCACTATCAATAGTTTCGTTTTTTCCAACTTTAACTTCTGACATCTATATTTTCCCTCCCCTCCACACGCAATGGGAGTGTATTTATTCGCTACACCAAGATATTATACCTGACAAGCACCATACTTGTCAATAATAATTAACCTGGCGGCCATTGCATCGACCTGCCGCCAATGAGATGAAAATGGAGATGATCCACTGTCTGTCCACCTTCGACCCCAGTATTTATTACAATTCTATAGCCACTATCAGCAATATCACACTGCTGTGCCAACTTTGGAATAACATCTATTGTTATATGAGATAATAAATCTTTATCCGCTGCTGTGGTATCATTTAAACTTCTTATATGCTTTTTAGGAACAATTAACACATGAACTGGTGCTTGCGGCTCCAAATCTTTAAATGCAACTACAACATCATCTTCATACACCATATTAGACGGTATCTCTTTAGAAACTATTTTACAAAAAATACAATCTGGCATAACAACACCCCCGTTCGAGGAAAAATCCTAAATATTATAATTCGGCTTTATTTTAACAATACCTTCTTATTTATTAAAATAATTTAGTTCCCCACAGGCCATCTTTATATAATTTGGTCATTTTCAAATTATATATTTCACCCTTTTCCATTTTTTCATCGGTATAAACCTTTATGTAATTACCCGTATGTCCATCGGCTACGCCGTCATTTATCTGTTCTATTAATACTTGTAATGTTTTATTAATAAACTTCGCTTCAAATGCTGCTAATTTTTCCTGACTGATTTTCTGCAATTCATGTACACGCTGTTTTTTTATCTGCTCATCGACTTGATTTTCCATAATTGCCGCTGGTGTCCCCTTGCGCTTGGAATAAGGGAAGGCATGAATACGGCTGATTGGTAATGAACGTATAAAATCCAAGCTTTGCGCAAACTGTTCATCTGTTTCCCCTGGAAAGCCGGCAATAATATCAGTCGTTATTGCTATATCTGGAACTTTAGCAGTTATTTTAGCCAGCAAATCAGCAAATTCCTGCGTCGTATAATGCCTGTTCATTGCTGTAAGCACATCATCATGTCCTGCCTGCAACGGCAAGTGCAAATGATGGGCAAACTTATCATCTGCTGCTAATAATTCCAATAATTCATCAGCTACTTCAATTGATTCCATCGATCCCAAGCGAAGCCGCTTTAACCCATTCAACGATAATACTGTTTTAACTGCATCAGCTAATGTTATATTTTCCGGGCTTTCCTTTCCATAAGCACCTAAATGTATACCTGAAAATACTATTTCATGAAAACCATTAGCAATTAATTTCTGTGTTTCATTTTTTATGCTGTCCAAATTACGTGAACGCAAAGGACCACGCGCATATGGAATTATACAGTATGAGCAAAAATTATTACAGCCATCCTGAATTTTAAGAAAAGCTCGTGTGCGTGACTGCATGCCAAACATCGGTATATCTTCAAATTCATGTTCCTGCATAATATCCTTTATGTCCAGCACAACCTCTTGCTTTTGGGCTGCTTTTTCCACAATATCAACAATATTTTTACGTTCATTAGTGCCAATTACAGCATTTACTCCTTCAATTTTCTCTATTTCTTCGGGAGCAACCTGTGCATAACAGCCGGTAACAGCAATAACTGCCTGTTCATTTAAATGCCCTGCCCGACGAATAAGCTGACGTGATTTACGCTCACCTAAATGTGTAACTGAACAGGTATTTATTATATATACATCAGCTTTTTCAGCAAAATCAACAATTTCATAGCCTCTTTGCCGGAAAAGGCCTGCCATTGTTTCCGTTTCAAACTGATTTACTTTACATCCTAATGTAGTAAGTGCAACTTTAGCCATATAAGTCCCTTCTATTTATCCATAAAACATCTATCTTTTTAAATTCCTAAATCGCCTTTTTCATATTGTATCAGGCTGATGGCAGCCAACGATGCCGTTTCCGTGCGCAGTATCCGCCGCCCCAAAGAGGCACAAACAGCCCCGCCATTGATACATTTTTCAACCTCAGCAGTTGTAAACCCGCCTTCCGGCCCAATTAATACAGCATATTTATTTCCTGTTGCAGCCTGCAAATAATTTTTAAAAGATTGCTGTAATTCATTTTCATAGCAAATAATTACATTATCAACATCCTTAAAGCTGTTGATACACTGGTCAATGCTAATGATTTCCTCCACCTCAGGAATAAAAGTACGGCCGCATTGTTTAGCCGCTTCCTGCGCTATCTTCTGCCATTTTTGCCGGCGCTTTTCTTTCTTGCCAGCATCGTATTTGACCACGCAGTTATGGCTGCTTACGGGCACAATCTTATTTATTCCAAGCTCCACCGCTTTTTGTACAATATAATCCATTTTATCGCCCTTGGGCAGACACTGCATTAATATTATTTCCACAAATGATTCGTTTTGTTTTTCGTCTAATATTTTTATCAGCTTAAGCGTAACCTTTTTGTCAGCACATTCACTTATCACTGTTTGAGCAACCTGCCCATCCTTATCGGCAACAATTATTTTCTGTCCCGGCTTAGCCCGCATTGCGTAAAGCAAATGTACAGCATCTTCACCTGTTATATTTATAATTTCACTTAGTTTATCTTCAATAAATAAACGCCGCATTATTTATGATCCTTAAATTTTATTATAAGTGCCACCCAGCCGCCTTTTTTATGCATTTCAGCAATGTACATAGAATGCTGCTGCGCCGCCTGTTCAATATCTGCCAGACGGTCCTCAATTATGCCGCTGGCTAATAAAATTCCATCATGTTCCAATTTATCTGGCAGTTCATCAAATAAACGGATAATTATATCAGCAATTATATTAGCTGATATGAAATTTGCCTTGCCCTTAAAGTTTTTTAGCAAATCACTTTGAAAACACTCTATTTTATCTTCCACTTTATTTTGTTTGATATTTTGATTAGCTACTTTTACAGCCACATCATCATAATCAGCTGCCTGTATATCCTTAAGCCCCAGCTTAGCAGCACAAATAGCCAGTATTCCTGACCCTGTTCCTACATCAAATAATTTTGTATCTTCATGCAGATATTGTTCCATAAAACCAACACACATTGATGTTGTAGGATGCGTACCTGTACCAAAAGCACAGCCTGGGTCAAGTTCCACAATGACTTCGTCTGCCTGCGTCTGATATTCTTCCCAGGAAGGTTTAACAACAATTCTATCGGCAATCTTGGTCGGATGGAAATATTGTTTCCAATTATTAGCCCAGTCTTCTTCTTTAATCGTAGATACAATAAGCTCACAAGGTGCTGTATAAATTTCTTTCGATAATTTTTCCAAGCGGGTATTAAGCTGCATCATTTTAGCATCTATCTTCTCATCTTTAGCCAGCCAAGCAGTTACTGTTACTACTGTTGTATTTTCCTGCAAGGGAATATCTGTATAATCCCATAAATTGGAATTAATATAATCATTAACAATTGCCGGATCATCCATTGATACACCATTAGCTCCCAGATCAGAAAAAATTTCTGCTATAATGTCCATAGCCTCATGTGATGTTCGAACTGAAACCTGCATCCATTCCATATAAACGCTCCTTATTATTTAAAATCCTATTTGTGCTAATTAAATTTTATATTCTTTAAAGGCTCCCCTGTATACTATAGTTATTTGCGCTTTAGCGCTTATGCTACAGTTCTTTGCACTTTAGTGCTTAGAAATGTAGTAAGCAGAGCAGAAATATAGTACACACAGTGTGCGGAGCTGGCAGCAAAGCTGCCTGAGGGGTTAACCCTTCCGGCTTGACTTCGTCAAGTCACCTTCCCTAAAGGGACGACTTTAAAGGCTACACTCTTCTATTAACTAACACAACATAATTTAAAATATATTTTTTTATCATGTTGTTAAAGCACACGTAAATTTTATTATAACGGATTTTATTATTATTGTCATATGATTAAAACAAAAAAGATTCGAAGCTGCTGCCTCGAATCTTTTTTGTCATTCTATTTCATAGATATCTTTTGTTTCATTAATTACCTGGTCACGCGTTTTTTTTGCTAAGGAAAAATAATCATATAGTTTATCACGATCTTTACTGTCTATCGCTGTTATTACATTATTTATTATTTCCTGCATAGTCTTTAAATTATTAATTATTGCTGCCGGATTTGATATGCAGATATCCGCCCACATATCGGCATTGGATGATGCAATACGGGTTGTATCCTTAAAACCCCCGCCGGCAAGTTTTATACAGTCATCAATATCAGCGTAATTATGCTTTAAAAGCGTTACCAAAGCCGCAGCTGCTATATGCGGCACATGGCTTATCATTGATGCACAGCGATCATGTTTAGCCAAATCAAGTTCCACTATATTGGCCTCAGTTAAAGCAATGAGTTCATAAATCTTTTTACCAATATGTTCCGGCACCTGCATTTTATCATCTTTAATTATAACATAGCATTTATTTTTAAATAAATCCTTGGTAGCTGCTGTAACACCACTTTTTTCCCGTCCAGCCATCGGATGGGCCGACACATAATATATATCAGCTGGCAGCATAGCATGCAATTTGTCTGCGACATATTGTTTAGTGCTTCCCGCATCGGTTATTACAGCGCCACTCTTTATATATGGTAATATTTCCTGTACTACCGGCACCATCTGTAATACAGGTGTACTTAAATAAATTATATCAGCATCTTGTACGGCCATTTTGGAATCTACATAGCCTTTATCGATAGCACCCATTTTTTCAGCTGTTTTATAGGAATTTTCCGTACGAGTCGTCCCTGTAATAAAAATATCATCACCTAATTTATCTTTTAAAGCCAAACCAAATGATCCGCCAATGAGGCCTACGCCCAAGATAGCTAATTTTAATTTAGTCATTTCATGCTTTTCCCATCATCGCCGCAATTTTCTTAACCTCAGCCATAGTTGCTTCGAAGTTTTCTGGTGTTAAAGACTGATCACCATCGCTTAACGCACTTTCTGGATGCGGATGAACTTCAATTATAAGACCATTGGCTCCTGCAGCGATAGCAGCTCTAGCCATTGGCTGTACCATCTGCCATCTGCCAGTGCCATGGCTTGGGTCAACAATTACAGGTAAATGTGATAATTCCTTTACAGCCGCAACTGCGCTTAAATCTAAGGTATTTCTTGTAAATGTTTCATATGTTCTAATACCACGTTCACATAAAATTATATTATAATTACCCTCGCTGGCAATATATTCAGCAGCATTAAGCCATTCACTTATAGTTGCCGATAAGCCTCTTTTTAATAAAACAGGTTTATTTGTCCTGCCTACTTCTTTTAATAGCTGGAAGTTTTGCATATTACGGGCACCAACCTGCAAAACATCAGCATATTTACTTACTAAATCTATATCATTTTGATTAACTATTTCAGTAACTACTCTTAAATCGAACTTGTCACCGGCTTCTCTAAGCATTTTCAATCCTTCTTCAGCCAATCCCTGAAAATCATAGGGAGAAGTACGTGGTTTAAATGCACCGCCGCGTAAAAATCCTGCTCCGCCGCGTTTAACACACTCAGCTGCTTCCAATAATTGTTCACGGCTTTCTACTGCACAAGGGCCGGCCATAACTGCTAAATGTGCTCCACCGATTTTTACACCGTTAACATCAACTACTGTATCTTCGCGACGAAATTCTCTGCTTACCAATTTATATTTTTCCGTAATACGCACTGCTTTTTCTACTCCCTTGAACGCGTTCATCTGCAAACCTGAAATAACTTTTTTATCTCCGATAACACCAACAATGGTACGACTTGCACCCTTTGATAAATGATAAGATAAACCTTCTGCTTCAATTTTTTTCTCTACTTTTACTAAATCTTCCTGTGTAGCATCTGGTCCCATTACAATAATCATTTATATTTCCTCCTAAAATTAAGATAATTTTTTAGATGAATGCACAAAAAAACCCGCCCCTAAAAAGGGACGAGCATAAATTACCCGTGGTACCACCCTACTTGCTTTTTGCAAGCCACTTTTTCGGATACTAACATATCCTAGCCCAAGATAACGGAGGCAATCCGGCACAGCCTACTATAATTTCAGCCTGCTGCTCACAAGTGTATTTCTATTAACGCATTTATCATGTTCCACCGCCCCATGACTCTCTGGAAAATACTGCTTAATATACTTCTCTTGTTCACTGCATTTCATCTTGTATAGAAATATACCAGCATCTTTTATCTTTGTCAAGAAAAAAAATTGTAAATATGTCAATTTTATAATTATATTTAACAAAAAATTAAGCCGGTGCCTATTATCAGCAACCGGCTAAATTTTTATTTATTTATTATAATCAACGACTAGGTTCAATTAAACCATAATTGCCATCTTTACGACGATAAACAACACTGACATCCTCAGATTTAGCATCACGGAATACAAAGAACTCATGATTGATTAAATTCATCTGCATAATGGCTTCCTGCACATCCATCGGTTTAACCGCAAAACGTTTAGTTTTAACTACAGGATATTCATCATCGTCACTGCTGTCAATTTCTTCAGCAGCAGCTGCTGGAGCTGATACATCTGGACGAAAATTACCATTACGGAAGCGTCTTGCCAATTTTGTTTTATGTTTGCGAATTTGTCGTTCCAATTTATCTATAACCAAATCTATAGAAGTATACATATCCATAGTAGATTCTTCACCACGGAGCAACACGCCCTCAACAGGTACCGTAACTTCTACAATATGACGCCCTTTAGTAACAGTTAATAATACAGTTATCTCTCCTACGGTGTCAAAATATTTTGTGACCTTGCCGACCCTTTTTTCCACATAATCATGCAAAGCTGGAGTAATTTCGATATTTTTTCCTCGGATAATAAATGTTGCCATATGTCTTCAACACCTTTCTTTGATTCTTGGAGCTTATATTATATATTCTCCAATAGAATTAAAAATCCTTTTAAAAGTATTATTTTTTGTTTATTTGTTTTATACCACTCCTCAATTATCGTTCAATATTGCAAAATAATCTAAATATTGACACTTTTTATGAAAAAACATATAATTTTATTAACAAAATCACTGATAACTTATTATATTCTTTGCTATATTATTGCATTATAAAAGGATGGTGTCAAATGCATTTTAATAAAAATTTTTTCAATATTCCTTTTCTGCAATATATCAAAACAAGAAAAATGCACATTGTTTTTATTCTTTTACTGTTGCTTATATTTTCTCTGCTCATTGGCAAAATCCATGCTGATAATATGCCAAAAACATTACCCATACCACCAGTTGCTACTGCGACAGTTGACCATACATATCATTTTGCAGCCCTGCCTGCACATTTGCATGATCCTTTCCATCTAGCGCAAAATAACCTTATTACTAAAAAAACAGATGATAAAATCGCATCTACTGTCACTTCCCTCCCCGAAAAAACTATTTCTCCTATTAATACTGATATTCATCTTATTGGCATCATAACAAATAAAAATAAATCAATTGCTATTTTTGCCCAAAACAAGAAGGTCTTCTCTGTAAAAGTTGGTGAGCAGGTTTCCAATCTAACTGTAATTGAAATAAGAAATGATTCCGTCATAACCAAAAACATTATAAATCATTTAGAAACGTGGCATATAAATGATTTCCAATAAATTTTAAGGGGAAAATTATGCGCTATAAAACTTTCATTATAAGCTTGATTACTGCTCTTTTTATCGTACCTGCTGTGCTTGTTGATGCCGCTTCAATTCATGCCTCTAATATTGATGTCCGCAATTTGTTAACTTCTTTAGCTGCCAGTGATAATATCAATATTCTGATAAATGATGATGTCACTGGCAATATATCAATTAATTTAAATGATATTTCTCCACATGATGCAATTAAAACAATTGCCCAAATGAAAAATCTTATCTGCACTGAAGAAAACGGCATAATTTTTATTTGCAGCAAACAAAGCAATAATCAAAATTTTAATTCTCTTCATATTTTTAAAATCAAATATGCCGATTTAAAAATTTTAGCTGCTACCATAAAAATGTATATGCAGCAAAACGCTAATCCCCCAGCAGCAATAAAGGATAAAAACAATAATACTTCAGCTTCTACCAACATCACTATTGATGCTGACAATAATTCGCTGCTCTTTTACGGTACTGCCCAACAAGCAGCTGCTTTAAAAGTTTTTATTAATAAAATAGATATACCTTGCAAGCAGGTAATGCTTGAAGCAAAAGTCATCGCCATACAAAAAGATGCTACAAAAAACCTTGGTATTGAATGGAATTGGTCGGAATTGCCGCAATATCCGCAAATCAGTGAATCCTATCAAACTATTGAGCACTCTGTTGTAAACAGTGCCGGCAATTATCAGACTATCAGTGAAAATATCCCTCACAATACAGTAACACGCACTTTTAATGGTTCGAGCAATATTCCTGGCATAATCCAATTCGGCAAAGGCCCTGAGGGTGTCCCTTTCGAATTTTATTACGGTGCTAAAATAAATGCTCTAGTAACTGATGGTAAAGCCTCTGTTCTCGCCAAACCCAACATAATTGCCCAAAACAATCACGAAGCTGTTATAAATATCGGCGGCAGCGTGCCTATCCCTAAATTAAGCACTACCGATTCTACTACCACCACCTCATATGAATATCATGAAACCGGTATTATACTACGCTATACCCCACGCATAAATAATGATAAATATATAACTGCTTCTATTCATACTGAAGTCAGCAGTCCTATTTACGTTGCTGATTTAAAAGCCTATCGTTTCCAAACCCGTTCAGCTGATACTGTAGTCCGTCTTAAAGATGGTGAAACAATGGTTATTGGAGGTCTTATAGACACTGAAGAGGCAAAAAGCATGAGTAAAATTCCTTTTTTGGGTGACCTGCCAATTATAGGTAATTTTTTCCGCAATATCAAAAATTCTAAAACTCAAAGTGAAATAGTTATTTTTCTTACAGCCCATATTAAAAAACCACCTTCTGCCACAAATCAGGTAGTATCTGAGGACTAAAATTTTTCCAATTTATTTTATGAATCTAAGTCAGTTTTCACTTTATCTTAAAGTAAATTTAGTGTAAGATAGTAATATATCAAAATAAGTTGTTCTATTATTTCCTTGTATAAACTAGGAGTGATAATAATGAATCTAATTGTTGATATGCCAGCCCTGCAATTAATTTTACTGGCTATCATTTTCTTATCAATAATGATTGAAATAAAAACTGGTGGATTAGGTATTGGTGCTCTATTAGGTTTAGTGGCAGCTGCTGTATTTTGGGGCAGTAGCTATGTAAACGGTTTAGTAAGTATTTACCAAATTGCCTTATTTTTAGGTGGCATACTACTAATAGTTATTGAGTTAATCACACCAGCCACCGGTATACTGGCAGCTATCGGCATTTTTCTAATGCTGTACAGTATGGTTTTAGCTCTTGGTGGTAACATTAGTGCTATTTACATGCTTTTAGGTGCCTTAATTATCGCTGTGATTATCTTTATTATTATCGTAAAACATTTACCTTCGAGCAGATTATGGAAAAAAGTTGTTTTACAGAATTCTTCTACCTCTGAACAAGGTTATATAAGCAGTACCAATCAATCATCTTTACTACAGCGTGAAGGTATTGTTCTAACAGAGCTTCATCCTGCTGGTACAATATTGGTTGACGGACAGCCTATTGATGTTGTTTCTGAAGGCGTCTATATAAATAAAGGCGCATCTGTTCGTATAATAAAGATTGATGGCAGTCGAATCATCGTAAGAAAAATATAAATTTTGGAGGTTACATTATGGAATTATTACTAGGCTCAGGTTTCTTACTTGTCATAATTATTGTTGCGGTTATGATGTTTTTATATTTTGTTCCATTAGGATTATGGATTTCAGCACTAGCTGCCAATGTTTCGGTTGGTATTTTTAATTTAGTTGGTATGCGCATGCGCCGTGTAGTGCCGCAAAAAATAATTTTGCCACTTATAAAAGCCAACAAAGCCGGCCTTACCGTCAATTCTAACCAGCTTGAAGCTCATTATCTAGCTGGTGGTAACGTTGACAAAGTGGTTGATGCTTTAATTGCTTCACAACGTGCACAAATCACCTTACCGTTTGAACGAGCAGCAGCTATTGACCTCGCCGGACGAGATGTTCTTGAAGCAGTTCAAATGAGTGTAAATCCTAAAGTTATTGAAACTCCTGTTGTTTCAGCAGTTGCCCAAAATGGTATTGAATTAAAAATCAAAGCCCGTGTAACAGTTCGTGCTAATATTGATAGGTTAGTCGGTGGTGCCGGTGAACCAACAATCATTGCTCGTGTTGGTGAAGGAATTGTAACAACTGTCGGTTCATCAATCAGCCATTCAGATGTACTGGCTAATCCTGATGATATTTCTAAAACCGTTTTAGGCAAAGGTCTTGACGCGGGTACTGCTTTTGAGATATTATCTATTGATATTGCCGATATTGATGTAGGCAGAAACATTGGTGCTCAATTGCAAACCGATCAGGCTGATGCTGACAAACGCATTGCACAAGCCAAAGCTGAGGAAAGACGAGCCATGGCTGTTGCCAAAGAACAGGAAATGAAAGCATATACCCAGGAAATGCAGGCACGTGTAGTTGAAGCTGAATCAGAAGTACCACATGCATTGGCTGCTGCTTTGCGCGAAGGTAAATTAGGCGTAATGGATTATTATAACCTAAATAACATCAACGCTGACACCAAAATGCGTGAAACCATTGGTTCAACTGGTGAAAGTAATACTCCACCAAAAACGGTAAAATAATATGGATACATTTATAATTATTGCTGCTCTAGCCTTATTTATTATCAGTTCGCTAGGTAACAGCAAAAAAAATCAGTCCTCAAAAAAACGTCTGCCCCCCATTAAAAATCCTGCACCACAAAGTACTTCCAACCACAAAAAGACTTATGATTATATGCTTAATAAAAATTCCGCTCCAAAAACTAAAAAAATTCCTGATATCATTACAGAAGAAAAATCAACAGAATCTTCACGAGTCTTCACTACCAAAAATACAGATGCAAAAACGCCTATGGCCCTTTCCACATCTGTATCATTTAATTCTTCAACACTCGCTTCACCTGCTGACACTTTAACAGAAACTATTTCTACAGCAGCAAAGCAGCAAAATCTTTCTATTGATATCCATCGTCAGGCAGTTTTACAGGCTATTACCTACGCTGAAGTACTAAGTCCGCCAAAATCATTAAAGTATTTGACGCGATTTGGTATAAAGAGATTTCCTATGAAATAATTTATTTTGCGCTGGTTTCACCTTTTTTACTAACAACTACCAGTCTTATTAACAGTATTTTTATAAATTACTCCTCATAGCTAGCAAATCATTTTCACAAAACCTGCCTATAATCTATAAAATATCTTCTTGTGGGAAAAATCAATTTTCCTGCAAACAGTTGACATTAACAAGGGTGTATTTATGATTACAATTTCTACAGACAAGTTAAAACCTGGTATGATAACATGCCAGAGTATTTATGACAGCAGCGGTCTTTTCTTGCTGCGCCGCGGTACAAAACTCACATCATTTTATATAAGAAAAATTATTGAAGCAGACATAAAAGAAATCACTGTCTTATCAACCAATATTTACAAAAACATTGAATTACCAAACGATGTTGTTTTTGAAACGACTCGTTCTAAAACTATACAAAGTTTATCTACTACCTTTGATATTCTTGAAGAAAAGGGTGTTCTTATAATAGATAAAATACAAAGCTGTATTATTTCTATTATCAAGGATCTTATGCGCAATAAGTCTAATTTAGTTCAAATTAATGATATCAGCACCTATGATAATTACACATTAGTTCATTCGGTCAATGTTGCTGTTTTATCATCACTAATTGGAGTTATATACAATTTATCTCCTAAAGATTTAGAGGAACTTACATTAGGTGCCTTGCTGCATGATATTGGAAAAATATTTATTCCGCTTGATATTTTAAACAAACCCTCCACTTTATCCGATGATGAATTTGATAATATAAAAAAACATCCTGTCTATTCTATGCAAAAATTACGTGATGCCAGTTCATTCAGCCAAAGTATAATTGAAATTGCCGCCCAGCATCATGAACGCATTGACGGCAAAGGCTACCCTAATAATTTAGCCAGTAATGATATTAGTTTTTTTGCTAAAATTGTTGCTATTGCTGATGTTTATGATGCTCTTACCAGTATTCGTCCTTATAAAAAAGCCTATAAGCCCCATATTGCCTATACTATAATGATGTTCCATTCAGAAGGGCAGTTCGATGTAAACATATTGAAAAAATTCTTTGCCTATGTTGCTCTTTACCCTAACGGCACTATTGTTAAAACAAATTTAGGTGCAGCTATCGTCAAAGAATCACTGCAGGGACAGGTAACAAACCCAATTATATTTATCTTTACGGACAAACATCACCAATTGTTATCAAATCCATTATTAGTTGATTTAGCCAAAAATTCCAGCTGCTACATTGAATCAGTCCTTGATGACAATGAAATATTATTTTTAATCGAACAACTTCATTTTGACCCCGTGTCATTATTAGATACCGGCATTCACTAAAAAATGAGGCTGACGCATGTTATGATATGCGCCAGCCTCATTTTTTTAAACTATTTTCCCACCATGATACTGTTCACCATCAGCATCCGGCATTATTTTATATCCCAGAGTCCATTCAGCTTTATATTTTATTGCCTGTGAATGAATACTTTCCAATGATTTATCATCCAGTGTTTTCACCACTTTTGCTGGAGACCCCAAAACTAATGAATTAGGTGGAATAACTGTATTTTTAGTAACAAGTGCGCCTGCTCCAACAATTGAGCCCTTACCAATAACTGCACCATCAAGCACTGTTGCACTCATGCCAATAAGACAATGCTCCTCAACAGTACAGGCATGAAGAACTGCACTATGCCCTACAGTAACGTAATCACCTAAGACACATGGTAAATTATCAGCTACATGCAATACTGCATTATCCTGTATGTTAGTATATTTGCCAATTTTTACTGGAGCCACATCGCCTCGCACTGTAGCATTAAACCATACACTGCTGTATTCGCCTATTTCCACATCGCCGACAACACAGGCTTCTTCAAATACATAAGCTTTTTTATCTATGACTGGATTTACTCCACCAAAATCTCTAATCATTCTAATACCTACTTTCTTAAAAATTATTCTTTATATAATATTACCATATCCAGGAAATTTTATCAGTTCCCTATTTTTAATATTTATAATTATTTCGCATAAGTTTTATTTCTTCAAAATATCCATCATGTTCGTTTGGCGTTTCTAATATAAACGGCAAATCACGTAATTGCGGATGATTTATCACATTGACCAAAGCTGTAAGCCCAATATTTCCCTGCCCAATTTTTTCATGTCTGTCCTTATGTGAGCCAAAAACATTCTTGCTATCATTTAAATGAACTGCTTTTAACCTGTCAATTCCAATTATATTATTAAATTCTTTAAGCACGTCATCAAGATTATTAATTATATCGTACCCGCCATCGAATATATGGCAAGTATCAAGACATACACCAATTTTATCTTTAAGTTCCACCTTTTGGATAATTGCCTCTAATTCTTCAAAAGTACGACCAATCTCTGTTCCTTTACCTGCCATTGTTTCCAATAAGACTATTGTATTTTGTTTTACATTCAATGCCGTATTAAGACAGTCAGCTATAAGCTCTATACCTTTTTCTGCTCCTTGTCCCACATGACTGCCTGGATGAAAGTTATAATAATTTCCTGGCAGATATTCCATGCGCTGCAAATCATCTGCCATGGCCTCTTTAGCGAATTGACGTACATTTTCTTTATCTGAGGCTGCATTTAAAGTATATGGTGCATGAGCTACAAGTTTGCCAATATTATTTTCCTGACATATCTTCTTAAATTTTTCAATATCTTCAATATCGATATCTTTCGCCTTGCCACCGCGGGGATTACGTGTAAAAAAAGCAAATACATTAGCATTTAGGCTGATAGCTTCCTCTCCCATCGCTGCAAAGCCTCCAGCTGACGATATATGATTACCTATATTTAACATTTATTCACCTCTTATTAAATCTTATTATAGCTAATTTTTTTTCTTACAGCAATTTCTTCCTTATTCATCTTTTTACAAATTTACATTACTGCCAAAAAATGATATCATAAATGAGACAGTTTGTGTCTCAAATTAATATTTTTATTAATTTGCAATCTATATTAATTGGTGATTTCTATGAATAAACTTTCACATTTTGACGAAAATGGACAAGCCATTATGGTCGATGTCAGTAATAAACCTCTTACCGCCCGCACTGCTATCGCTGAAGGACGTATCTATGTAAATCAGGAAATATTTGCTGCTATAGAAAAAGGCACATCTAAAAAAGGTGATATATTGGGAACAGCACGCCTTGCTGGCATCATGGCGGCAAAAAAGACCAGTGAAATAATTCCCTTATGCCATCCTATTTTTATCAGCAAAATTTCCATTTCCTTCAAGTTAGAATCTAAAACGTGTTCCGTATATACCAGTGCTGAAACTAAAACAACCGGACAAACCGGCATTGAGATGGAAGCTTTACATGCCGTGACAGCAGTACTATTAACTATTTATGATATGTGTAAGGCAATAGACCACACTATGAAAATAAGTGATATTCGATTGATTCATAAAACAGGCGGCAAGAGCGGCACATACAATATAGGAGATAAATAAATGGCAGAAATAACAGCAATCTGTATCAGCAAAAAACGTGGTACAGTAAAAAATCCCATTCCCCAAGGAACAATAATAACCAATTTTGGCTTGGAAAACGATGCCCATGCTGGTGACTGGCATAGACAGATCAGTCTGCTGCCAATAGAAGCTGTAGAAAAATTTTCGCAGGAATATAATTTACAGCTTACTCCCGGTGTTTTCGGTGAAAACCTGCTTATTCGCGGTATTGATTTAAAACAACTGCCTATTGGTACAAAACTACAATGTACAAATGGTATTTTACTGGAAATAACCCAAATCGGCAAAAAATGTCATTCCGGCTGTGAAATCCAGGAATTAACAGGTAAATGTATTATGCCCCATGAGGGTGTATTCGCTAAAGTTTTACATGGCGGCATAATAAAAGCAAACGACAATATTAATATTATAAGTTAATTAATAAGGAATTTGATATTATGTTTAAAACAGCTATTTTAACTGCCAGTGATAAAGCTTCCCAGGGTCTTAGAGAAGATTTAAGCGGTAAAATGATTAAAGAAATACTGTCCAATACTCAGTACAAAATTAGTAATTATACTATTTTATCTGATGATAAAGATATTTTAATTAATCATCTCAACAAACTATGTTCTACCGATATTGCACTCATTCTTACAACTGGCGGCACGGGATTTTCTCCGCGTGATAATATGCCCGAAGCTACGTGTCAGGTAATTGATAAAGAAGTCCCTGGCATTCCTGAGGCAATGCGCGCCTACAGTTTAAAAATAACACCACGTGCTATGCTGAGTCGTGCCGTTGCTGGTATAAAAAACCAGACTCTTATTATCAATCTGCCTGGCAGTCCCAAGGCTGTGAATGAATGTCTTACCTATATTCTGCCAACCCTTGACCATGGATTGAAGATAATGCTCGGCAACACCGATGAATGTGCCCGTATTTAAACACTCCTCCCATATTTATTTATGAAAAAGGACCATACTTTTATTATTGAGTATGGTCCTTTCATTGTATTTATTTAATTTACCAGCTCAAATAAGACCTTAACGCGTCCGCCGCAAATCATTCCCAATTTGCTGGCATCCTGCGGACTTAGATCATATTCTTCTATTACTGCTGTTTTTTCAGCTATAATTTGCACGGCTCTCTTTTGTGCTGCATACTCGACGGCACCGCCGCCAATTGTTCCAAAAATCTTACCGCTTTGCGTTACCAGCATTTTACTGCCAACACCACGCGGTGATGAACCATGTTTTTCAATAATTGTTGCAACAACCGCTTTTTCTTGTATTTTTCCGACCACAATCTCTTCTAATGCGGCAAATACATTATTTTGCGTTCTATCTCCCACAAAAGCACTTTTTATTGCAATAATCTCAGCCAAAATACTTACAGCAATTTCTTCCACCGTTATTGCTCCAATCGGCAAGCCAATAGGCGCATGTATATTATCTATCTGTGTATTTTCATAGCCTTTATCATGTAATTTCTGCCTGATAATGCCAACTTTTTGCTTACTGCCTATCATTCCCAAATAACGATAATATTTTTTCTGCAGCACCGCCAGAACTGCCCTAAAATCATCTTTATGTCCTCTGGTCACTATAACATAATAAGCATTATCACCAAAATCCTGTTGTAACGCTCTATCTACTCTTTCGGCAATCCGTTGTGAATAAGGAAATCTCTCCAAACTCACAAATTCTGCTCTATCATCAATTACTACGGTATTAAATTCCAGAAATTCTGCTAACTTTGCTATTGCCACTGCTACATGACCACCGCCCACAATAACAACAGTTGGAATATCATTAATACTTTCAATAAAATAACTATTATCTTGATCTTTAACTATTTGCGGTAATTTTTCTTTGCTTATATCAATACCAATTTCTTTCAGATCATTTGCTGCAATGATAGTCTTTTCTCCAATATTGCCATTAAGCAGCGTTTTTGTATAAAATGTCTGCTTTTTATTATACAATTTTAAAATATTTTCATATATTTTTTCCATTACTGCACCACTAATTTTATATTTATCCATCTGAATATATTAATCATCTTTTGTGGTCAATCCTAATAATTGCTGATACTCAGCTGGTGTATCAACATCAAAATTAAGTCCATCATCAGCTATTGCCAAATAAAATGTTTCTGCTGCCAGCCCTTGCAATATGCTCCGTAAACCGCCATCACCACTAAAAGCCAATATATCGGCAAAATATTTATTACTAATAAGTGCCGGATGTTTTTGCCGACCATTTTGTACAGGTAAAACAATACCTGATTTACTCTTTTTCCAGCAATCAATTAATCCCACAAAAGTTTGCTGAGAAATTGCTGGCATATCTGCTGGCAACAACAATACTGCCTCAACATTGTTTATTGTTTTCAGACCGCATTGTAAGGAGTATAGCATATCCTTTTCTCGATAATAAGGATTGTAAATAAATTTCACATTACTATATGAAGAAAAATACTGCTCAATATCCTTATGACGATATCCGACAACTATGATTATTTCTTCAACACCACTGGTAGAAAGCTTATCAATAGTTGCTGCCAATATTGTCTTTTTTTTATATGGCAGCAACGGCTTAAAATCTCCCATACGGCTTGACAATCCTGCTGCCGCCACAACTGCTCCCAACATAATATCACCTATTTCTTATAATATGTCTGTCTAAGCGGCAGTGATGTACGAAATTTTTTATCGAGACGGTAATAGGCATGCGAACAAGCCGGCGAAGTTGGTATCAGACAAAGTTCACCTACTCCTTTTGCCCCGTAAGCATATGGTGATTTTTCCCCTTTGGACTGAACAAGTTTTATTGTAATGGGTGGAACCATCGTTGCCCGCATCAAATTTAATGATGCCATTTTCATCTTAGGATAACCACCTTCTACTATAAAATCCTCCGTTAAGGCAAACCCCAGTCCCATAACGATTCCACCTTCAATTTGGCCTTCAACTGAAGGTATATTGACAGGTGTTCCTACATCGTAAGCCGCCTCAACCTGTTTTAACTTCCCATCTTCGTCTAAAACTATTACCTGCGTACCATAGCTATAGCTAACATGGCTTACTGGGAATTCTTTTTTAGACCCCATTGGATCGGTCTTGGCAGAAAACTCACCATAAAAGTCCTGCCCTTCCAAGTCTCTCAATATTTTACCATTATCAAGTTCAATTTTTAATTTTTCGGCTGCCCGCCGTACGGCTTCGCCAGTAACTACAGTCTGGCGTGAAGCCGTGCTCGTTCCCGAATTTGGTGTGCGTACTGTATCAGGATCTTCATGTATCAATAAAGACGGCGCAATACCTGTAGTTTCATAAACCATCTGAACGCACATTGTCGCAATCCCCTGCCCCATACAGGCAGCTGAAGTACGAATATACACCTTATTATCTTTAACTGACAATATGCAGCGGCCAATATCTTTTAATCCTACTCCTGTTCCGCTGTTTTTAAAGGCACAGGCAATGCCCGCATAAGGATTTTTTTCATAAATTTCTTTAACAGCTGCTAAACTTTCACGCATAGCACAGTTTTCATCGGCTATCTGCCCATTCGGCAAAACTTCACCTGCTTTTATCGCATTGCGCCAGCGTATTTCCCATGCTGATATACCTACTTTTTCTGCCAGAAGATTAATATTATTTTCTATGGCAAAACAACTCTGTGTAACCCCAAAACCGCGATAAGCTCCGCCTACAACATTATTGGTATAAACAGACATCCCCAGTATATCAATATTTTGATAATTATATGGCCCGCCAGCATGAGTACAGGCACGCTGTAACACTGGCCCCCCCAAAGAGGCATATGCTCCGGTATCTGCAATTATAAAAGCCCTCATTGCCGTAAATTTGCCATTTTCATCACAAGCCAAAGTAAATTCCATATCCATGGCATGACGCTTTGTATGATAATCAAGACTTTCCTGGCGGGAAAATTTAACTTTTACCGGCGTTTTTATATACCAGGCCATCAATGCTGCAAGATGCTGTACACTCATATCTTCCTTGCCGCCAAAGCCGCCGCCCACCAACATGGAATGGCAATGCACTTTTTCCGGCGCAATATTAAGCATATTAGAAATTTCTCTTTGCTCATCGTATACTGACTGCCCGCCAGTATACAATAACAATCCACCTTCACCTTCCGGCATTGCAATAGCACATTCCGGCTCCATGAAAGCATGATCATTAAACGGCGTATGATATTTATGGGTTATTACATATTTTGACTCTTTTATAGCCTTATTTACATCTCCACGCTTTAAATGTTCACGACTCATTATATTGCCAGTAGAATGAATTAAAGGTGCATCTGCCCGTAATGCATCCTGTGGCGTCGTAACCGGTTCCAGTACTGTATAATCCACTTCAATCAGAGCTAGTATCTCATCAAGTGCTTCTTTGGAATTAGCTGCTGCTAATGCCAAAACATCTCCGACATATCTGGTAATATTGCCCTGTGCGATCATAACATCCCAGTCCTGCACTAAATGCCCAATCTTATTATTGGGCACATCCTTTGCTGTAAGAATTTTTATACAGTCTTTATGCTGAAGTGCCTTGGATATATCTATTTTATTTACAACTGCCCGTGGATATTTAGAACGCAGCGCCTTAGCATAAACCATCCCCGGTACTGTTACATCATCGGTAAATTTACCTTTACCTAAAACTTTTTCCTTAGCATCAGGCCGCTGAAAATCTGTATTCAAAAATGCTTCTGTATTATCTGCTGGTATACTTTTATTTTCCCGAAAATACTGTGCTGCCATTAAAATTGCTTTTTCAATTTTTATATAACCTGTGCATCTGCATATATTACCGTTAATTGCCTTTTTTACTTCCGTAGTGGTCGGATTTAAATTTTTATCGAGCAGACTTTTAGCCGATATTACCATGCCCGGGATACAAAAGCCACATTGCACTGCCCCTGCCTGGGCAAAACAATATGCATAAACATCCTTTTCCCTCGTACTGAGCCCTTCTACTGTTATTATTTCAGCATTTTTTAGCTGAGATAATTTCAATACACATGATTTTACTTTATTGCCATTTAATAAAATAGTACATGTACCGCATACACCTGTATCACAGCCACTTTTCACAGAAGTTATCTGTAAGTCATCACGCAAAAAATCGATTAATTTTTTATCTGCTGCCACTGAGACATCTCTGCCATTTACTTTTAAAGAAAACATCATAAACTCCTTCGGTCATCCTATTTAATACATTTTTCATATACATAGTGCAGCAAATTCATCGCTACCTGTTTGCGGTATTTTGCTGTTGATCTTATATCATCGATTGGCTTTATCTGTCTGTCATACACATCATAAATATCCGGCAAGACTTTTCCTGTATTTTCATTATTTTTTATAAACATATCTTCTGCTTCTGCGAGTCGAACAACTGTTGGTCCTACTGCCCCTATAGCTATTGCTATATTTACAATTTTATCTTTTTCCTTTTTGGCAGTCATCGCTATTGATACCTTGGAAATTGCAGCAGCCTTGCGCATCGCTGCTTTTTTATAAAAATTTATATTATTATCACCTATTGGTATCTTTATAGCTGTTAATAGTTCATTTTCTTTCAAGGCCGTTTTTCCCGGTCCTAAAATAAATTCTCTGATAGGTAGTTCCCGTTCTCCTGCAATTGATTTTAGGCAAACTATCGCATCCAGAGCATATAACGGCGGCAAAGTATCACCTGCAGGTGATGCGTTGCAGATATTCCCGGCAATTGTCCCCATATTGCGTATTGCTGGTGCGGCCATTTCCTGCAATGCCAGGTGCAGTATTTGCGGTGTATTCTCCCAGTTTAACAGCCTGTTTAAAGTTATATTCGCTCCAATGATTAAATGCATATCTTTTTTTTCTAATACTGTTAATTCATCAATATTTTTTATAAACAGCATATCCTTAGTAAATGTCGGCAGTATTCCTGCTGACTGATGATTACGAACCATTAAATCCGTCCCCCCGGCAATTGGACAAACATCATGTTCGTCACAAATTTTTAAAGCCTCAGCCAACGTTTTCGGCATAAATGATTTTACCATAGCCCGTCACCCGTATCAGCTGCCATCTGTATAGCTTCAATAATCATATTATAGCCCGTACAGCGGCAAAGATTTCCTGATATTGCCTGTCGTATCTGCATTTCTGTCGGATGAGGAATTTTATTCAGCAGTGCTTCCGCGGCTAAAATCATGCCTGGGGTACAAAAGCCGCACTGTACCGCACCAGCCTCAGCAAAGGCATTCGCTAATTTTTCATAACGTTTCTCTTCTGAAAATCCCTCAATAGTTATTATCTCATGCCCGGCAGCATTTCCCACGGGTACCAGGCAGCTGCTTACCAGCTCGTGATCCATCAGTACTGAACAGGCCCCGCATTCACCTTCACCACAGCCTTCTTTAGGACCGGTAAATCCCATATCTTCCCGCAAAACATCCAGCAGTCTTTTGGTCGCATCCGCATCTATTGTCACATTTTTCCCATTTAATATAAATGAAATATCAGCCATGTTTAATTACCTCATCTAAAATATATTCCGCGGTTATCGGCAGTCTATCTATATGAATCCGCATTGCCTGCCCAACTGCCGCTGCATAGGCAGGAGCCGCTCCCAATAATGTTAGTTCACCGGCTCCCTTGGCGCCATATGGTCCATCTTCATACGACGATTCCACTAAACAATTTTTTATTGACGCAAAATCCATTGCTGTTGGTATTGTATAATTAGTTAAATTATTTTGCCTGGAATGACCTTTACTATCGTTAGTCATAACCTCCATTCCAGCATAACCCAACCCCTGAACAACACCACCTTGAATCTGCCCTTCAATTATCCGTTCATCAATAGGCTGGCCTACATCAAACACTGTCCATATACCAGTTACTGTAACTTCATAAGTCAGCGGATCAACTTTTGTTTCTACAACATTTACTCCCCAGGCATAAGCCGGATAAGCATCACCTAATGATTTGCCGCCATCCCATTTTATTCTCGCTGGTGCTTCATAATCCTGAATTATTTCTATGTCATTGTCTTCATGCCATCTTTGTTTTAATTTTTCTGCTGCTTTTTGCAATAATCGTCCTACTATCATAATTGAGCGTGATGCTACTGTAGGACCAGAATCGGGAACTTTATCTGTATCTGGATAAGGAAAATCTATATTTTCCAGCGGAATAGCCAGTGCTTTTGCCGCTATTTTTCTAAAAGTGGTCTGAAGCCCCTGCCCCATATCAACATTAGCTGCAAAAATTTCTACCCGCTGCGAATTTTTTTTCTTGCATAATTTTAATTTAGCCTTGATAATATCCTGTTCTCCGCTGCCAGTAAAACCGCAGCCATGCAGAAAAAGGGATATTCCTATTCCTTTATGGAATTGCGGCTGCTCACCATACATTTTTTTCTTTTTGCTGTAATCTGAAATCTGGTCAACCTTTGCTAGCATTTCCGGCAACTTTATCTCATCATAAAACACCCCATCTGTAGCAGTTGTATCTCCTTGTTTTGCCATATAACGCATTTTATAATCAATAGCAGATACGCCTGCCTTGCGAGCCAAACTTTCCATATGCATTTCAATGGCAAAAATGGACTGCGGTGCGCCAAAACCGCGAAAAGCACCATTAGGAACGGTATTTGTCGCTATCACAGCTCCTGTTATCTGTAAATTGGCAATACTATATACCCCGCAAATATTATATATACTGCGTTGTAAAACAACTTCAGAAATTCCCGCATAAGCGCCGCCATCAAGTTTTACATCAGCCTTTACTCCCAAAATATTATTTTCCCCATCCAATGCTGTTTTAAAAATTATTTCTGCCGGATGACGTCTTGGTGTATAAGCAGTATCTTCCTCGCGATCATAAAAAATTGCTACTGGTTTTTGTGTTTTTAAGGCAGCAAAAGCAGCATGTCCAGCCAGTAAGGACGGATAATCCTCCTTACCGCCAAAAGCTCCGCCTGTAACAGTCTGTACTACCTGAATTTTACTACTGTCTATTCCGATTGCCTGTATTAAAGCATTCTTTACATAATAAGGACACTGCATTGAACCATATATAGTAATTTTTCCCGCTTTACCGGGCACAGCTATCATTGATTGATTTTCTAAATAAGCTTGTTTTTGGTAACCAGTAGAATATTTTTCTTCAACAATTGTTGCCGCTTTGGCAAAAGCTGTTTTTACGTCACCTTTTTCATATTTATAATCAGCAAATTTATTATCTGTGCCATATATAGGTTTCTTTACATTATTTAATGCTTCTTCTATTGTAAATATTGCAGGAATTTCTTCATATACTATTTTTACTTCATCAGCCAATTTTTTCAGTAATGCTCTATCTGCTCCAACTAATAGTAATATTGCTTCACCATAATAATTTATTTTATCTTCTGCCAAAAACGGCCAGTCATCAGTCAAAAATTTTATGCGATTCTTACCAGGAACATCAGCGGCTGTAATTACAAAATATTCCTCTGGCAAAGCAGGAATTTTTATAGATTTTATACGTCCCCGCGAACAGCTTGACCTTACTGTTCTGGCATACAGCATTTCAGAAATATTGTAATCAGCAGCATACTTTGCCTTACCTGATAATTTTATATCATTATCAACTTTTTTTATTGGTTTTCCAATATCTGAATATAGCACAATTATTACCTTCTTTATCTATTTAAACGCATATCTGTTTGTATTGCTGTCATTAGCGCTTCATATTCCAAGCAAATTTTTTCAGTCTCATTCATCCGTACTTCTACTGCTTGTATTGTTTTTAATAATCCCTTGTTGGTACTATTTTTATATTCGTCACACGAATAAAAAACAGTAAATTTATCACGATATGGTGCTCCGTCATAGGGACAAAAAGTTGCGCAATTACCACATTCATTGCAATAATCATCAATATGCACAATTTGTATTTTTTCTCCAGCCTTGACCATAATATTAGCCCGATTAGGACAAACATTTATGCATAATCCACAGTTTTTGCAGTTGAATAATGGCAGCTTTTCCTTATATTTAGTCCTTGCTGCAGTTTTTTTATTGTAATAACTATCCTGCAGTGAAACCTGCAGCAGTGCTGTTAAATCTTCACTTTGCGGACGACAGCTATTTTCTTTAGTGTTTTTAAAAATATCTGCATAATCACTTAAATAGCGATAACCTTTCCCCTTCAGTAATATTGTGGCCATAGTTATCGGAAAAATACCGGCATTGTTTACAGCTTTTATATTATAACTGTCAATGCCACCGGAAAAAGATATCGGCAATGCTCTTCCAAAATTATTTGCTAACTTTTCAGCTACTGCTATTGCCAATAAAAACAACGGCTTGCCGGAAAGATACATTTGCTTATCCGGCAATTGATTATCCGTAACCATTACCGGTAATGTGTTCGTAAGCTTTACACCAAAAAAAATATTATTACTTTTAGCTATATGTAATAAATTTTTAAGCATTAATAATGCTGCTGGCCGCTGTAAATCATTATCAAACTGTTCTTTTATCAGGTTAATATAAGCATAGCCTTTACTTTTCAATATAGATTTAGTCTGAGTCCAGCCATTTAATGTTGGATTTAATTTTATATAAACAGGTATTTTCTTTTCAACTATAAGATATTGTGCTATATTTTCAATTTCTTCTGCCGGGCAGCCATGCATAGTTGATACAGTTATCGAATCCGCTATTTGTGTTTTTATCTGCAATAAATCATCCTGTGAAAAATTATCAAAAGTATCTAAATTATTGACAAGCACATCATAACATTCCTGATAAATTTCCATTTGTCCGGCATCTATCATCGCATTGATAAAAGAATCCACCTTAGTACTTGTTATACCTTGCAAATCATAGCCAACGCTCATATTAAAACTAAACCCGTCACTTCGTCCTAAACCAAATTCCACCGCCATAAATTTTAATAAAAAATAAGCTTTTACATATTCAGCCAAAGCTTGTTCTATATTCAGTTCTGTTGACCATTCAATGTTATAGCATTCATCAGGTACAGCGATGCAGGGCTTATTTATCTGCATCGCCTCACCGTCAATTATCTGCACCGTTTTTAATTCAAAAAATCGTGCTCCCGCTGCATAGCCGGCGGCAATATTTTGTGCCAGCTGCGTATGCGGTCCTGCCGCAGGGCCAAAAGGCATTTCTATATTCATATATTCATTTTTATATGAACTGCTTTTGTCTGCTATATATACTGGTACCTCATAAACCGTTCTGTTTTCTTTATATTCTTCTATTATATTTTTCAATAATACAGCAAATCCTGTCGGTATCATCTTATCACTCATATTTTTTTAAATAAGCTTCTGCCAAAGCTTATTAGCTCCTTGTCTGCAGTCTTTTATTATTTTTTCTTCGTCAATATTTAATAATTCTCTGTCTTTCATAATTATATTCCCCTGCGCCATGGTAAACGTTATATTATTTCCGTTAATTCCAAATAAAATATGTTCATTTATATTAGCTGCCGTAAGCGGTGTTGGCGGATTATAATCAGCAATTATTATATCAGCAGTACAGCCGTTCTTTATAATGCCTGTTTTCATGCCAAAATGGCGGGTAACCAACTGCCGATTATTTGCAAACATAGCTTCATTTATTTCTGCAAAACCGGCAGCTGCATCCTGTAAATTATGTTTCTGCAATAATCCTGCTGTTTTATAAGACTCCAGCATATCATGGGTATAGCCGTCCGTTCCCAATCCTACCAATATTCCTTTATGTATCATCTGTAATATTGGTGCACAGCCGGCTGCATTATTCATGTTGGACTGTGGATTATGTATTACTGCTGTTCCTGTATTTCTTATAATTTCCATTTCATTTTCACTTATATCAATACAATGAGCCGCCATTGTATCAGGTCCTAAAATGCCAAATTTATTAAATCGTTCCATTACACGCATACGATAGTTTCTGATGCAATCAGCTTGGTCAATCACACCTTCAGCAACATGTACATGATAACTGCCATTGCTGTGCTGCCGGCAATATTCCAAAGTTTCATCAGACAATGTAAACGATGCATGCAGTCCCATTATTCCTGTTAATACTTGTGATTTGGCTGTGTCTTTCATAAAACGTTCATTTTCTAGAACGGCTTCCCTCATTTTATCTTTGCCGGCACGATCAGATACTTCAAAACAAAGACATGATTTCACTGAAAATTCTTCTGCTGCCTGCGCAATCACCGATAAACTGTTACTTATTTCACCATAGCTGGCATGATGGTCAAAAACCGTTGTCACTCCATTTTTTACTAACTCCAGATATGCCATCCTTGCACTTTTATAAGTCATATCATTAGTTAATTTACTATCAAGTTTCCACCACAAATTTTGCAGTATCTGCACTAAATCTGCTTTTTGCGGCAATGAAACTGCCATTCCGCGTGCCATCATACTATATATATGTTCATGCGCGTCAATAAATCCAGGTAGAATCAAGCCTCCTTTAGCATTAATAAAGGAGGCCTTATTATATATCCTTTTCATCTGACTGTATGGGCCATAGTCAATGATTCTATTCCCCGATGTTACGACCGCGCCGTCAGTTAACACCGTATTATTTTCATCGTGTGTTACTATTGTTCCATTACCAATTATAAACATATATACCCCTATCTAATTTATCCACTGTCACAAAATATACTTTATTGCTGTGGATAAATTTCCTATTTACTTAGTAGGCAGTGGCTGACCATTAACATCAGCTTTTTTTTCCGTTACCGCATTGTTATTTAAAATTGCATTTAATATTATTGCGGTAAGACTTCCCACGGTAATACCACTATCAAAAATAACCTGTAATGCTCCAGTAAGATGAGAATAAAAATTTGGCATTGCTGTCGGAATCAATCCCATTGCCAAACTTATGCCTACAACAAGCACATTATAATTACCATTAAAATCAACCTTACTTAAAGTTTTAATCCCGTTTGCCGCTACCATACCAAACATGGCCAGCCCGGCACCACCTAATACCGGTGCCGGTATTGATGCAATAAGTGCTGCCAATTTTGGAAAAAGCCCCAAGGCAACTAATATACATCCTGATGCAGCTACCACAAAGCGACTTTTTACATTGGTCAGACTTATCAAGCCTATATTTTGTGCAAATGCCGTATACGGAAAAGCATTAAATATTCCGCCTAAAAAAGTAGAAAAACCATCAGCTCTGAGACCGCGTGTCAATGTTTCTTTATCAATCTCTTTATCTACAATTTCACCAACAGCAATAAAATCTCCTGTCGTTTCAGTCATAACTACCAACATTACTAATATCATTGCTGCTACTGCTGATACATTAAATGTAGGAAACCCAAAAGAAAACGGTGTAGTAACACCTACCCATGCAGCATTACCTATAGCAGAAAAATTTGTTTCTCCTAACGCCGCAGCAATTATTGTTCCGACGATTAATCCCAGTAATACAGAAATATTGCGTAAAAATCCTGTAAAACAACGATAAAAAAGAATTACTATTGCTAAAACTAATAATGCCAATAACAAAGATGATACATCACCAAAATCCTTAGCTGCCGGATTGCCGCCGCCAGCCCATCTTACAGCCACCGGTAAAAGTGATATGCCGATTATTGTAATAACTGAGCCTGTAACAACTGGTGGAAAAAATCGAATCAATCTGCTGAAATATGGCGCTATTAAAAATACTACCAGCCCAGCTGCGATTACAGCACCATAAATATCAGTTAAGCCGCCGTTTTTGCCAATCATAATCATTGGCGTTACCGCTGCAAAAGTTACGCCTTGAATAATCGGCAGTTTGCTGCCAATTTTACAAGGTCCCATAGTCTGAATCAATGTTGCAATTCCGCAAGTAAACAAATCAGCATTTATTAAATAGATAAGTTGTTTTGTATCCAAGCCTAAAGCATTGGCTAAAATCAGCGGCACAGCCACCGCCCCGGCATACATAGCCAACACATGCTGTAACCCATATAAAAATGTTTGCCCCAACGGCAGTCTTTCATCAACCGGATGTATATCTTTTCTCATAATATTCCCTCCATAATATTTTCCCCAGCAAAACTAAAAAAAGAGCCTGTTGACAACTCTCCCCGAGTTATCAACAGGCTTCTTTGCCTTTTTTATTTTATTATGAGACTATAATAGCTCATTTTGAGACAGTTGTCAATCAATAAATTGCTATCCACCAATTTCCGACATAAATTTATGCTTATTATTAAAAAAAACACGTTCCTGCATCTTATGCCGGGCTGGCTTATTATAAATCACTTTATTGATGATACTTTTTATTTCTTCTGCCGATGCCTTTTGCAACAGTAATTGTTTTAAATCATATTCTTCTTCCGAATACAAACATGGCTTTAAAATACCATTTGACATTAATCTGATACGATTGCATTCATGGCAAAAATTATGGCTGAGTGCCGATATAAATCCTATTTTGCCACATTTATCGTCAAAATCATAATATGAAGCTACACCAGTAGCAGTCGTATCGGCGATTAAACTGCCATACTTAGATGAAATTATATCCTTTATCTGATTTTCTTTTATCCCCTCATAATTTTTAGTCTGGGAAAAAGGCATCATTTCAATAAAGCGCACCGGAATATCATATTGTCGGGAAAATTCAGCCAGCGGAATAATCTCCTGTTCATTAATTCCCTTCATAATAACAGTATTTATCTTAACTGGTATTTTTTTACGAACAGCTTCTATTCCCAATAATACTTTATGTATATCGCTGCCTCGTGTAATTTGTCTAAAAACTTTTGGTGTTAATGCATCTATGCTTATATTAACCCCATCTAAACCATTTTCCAGCAATTGTGCCGCCTTATCTGATAATAAAATCCCATTCGTTGTCATTACCAATTTCTCAATTGAAAAATTATCCTTAATAGCTTCCACCAACTCAATTATCCTAGGATATAACAACGGTTCGCCGCCAGTCAGCCTGATTTTTTTTATCCCATTTTGTAGAAAAAGCCCCAGTAAAAGCACTATCTCTTCATAGGGCATTATCATTTTTTCTTCACAGGCACCTTTATCTGGACGACAATAAATACATCGCATATTACATTCGTTTGTCAGGGATATACGCAAATAATCTATACTGCGTCCCAATTTGTCTAACATAAAAAACATCCTTTAATATATTACTCTGTCCCTAGTACTTCTTTTCCTACTATTAGTTCTGCTGTTAATTTATCGCCCAAATGTACTTCTTTGCTCACTGGCAAATAAATGTAGGCATTGCATTTTTCCAATAATTGCGGACGTGTCACTGCTTTGGGATTTATTCGTTGTACATAGTAGCTATTTTCCTTGCAATAAACATGTGCCTGAATACAAAAATCATAATTATCGGGTGCCTTAAAAGAAAACTCAGCCACTGCCTCAACTATAATTGCCTCCTGTTCAGCCTGGTGATAATAATTATCCAGCAATGTTTTGACATAAAATCTGGCTGCTAATTCCGCTCCATTGGGCGGTCCTGCCATTCCTAATACCGGCTTTCCCGCAAAAAAAGAAAAACTGGAGTGTTTTCCCGGCCTGCAGCCTAATTCATAGACTACAACCTGACCTTTATTTTCCAAAATATCCAAAGTATAATCCTTGGTTCCTTTAGAGGATCCGGCATTAATTAATATCAGATCAGCCTGCTGTGCAGCTTGCTGCAAAGCATCATATAAAGCTTCTTTATTATCACGCACTATCGGAAAAATTACAGGATCAGCCTGATACTGTTTTAAAAAAGCATATATCATCATGCCATTCGATTCTATATTTGTTCCTGCTGGTAAATTATCGATTGACCATTGTGCCAGTTCATCGCCAGTAGGAATAAAAACTACTTTCGGTTTTTTAATTACAGCAACACGTTTAACTCCGCCAGCTGCTAATATTCCCATGGCTGCTGGTGTTATCTGCTGATATTTATGTAATATTATTTCAGCATCATTTATACTGCTGCCTGGCGGATCTACCAGTTGTCCTGGTTCAGGTGTTTTTTTTATTACTAAATGACCTTCTATAAAGTCAATGTCTTCAATTAATATCAAAGTATCATAAGGTGCTGTAATACTGCAGCCTGTATTGACAAATACATATTCCCTGCCGTTCTCCCATAAATATGTATCAGGCATTCCTGTTTCAAAATCTTTTGCCCGTACCCCGATTCCATCCATTTTACCTACGGGCAGATTAGGCAGCATTCGTCTTGTTGCAATATCCTCAGCTGCAATCCTGTTTAATGCTTCCATAAGTTCTACTTCTTCGACCTGAAACTTAAAACTCACTCTATCACGCAGTAATTTTTTCATTGCCTGACGTGATGGCATTAATCCCTTCTCTACATATTTACGATATTCCATAATATTACCTACTATATTTAAATTTTTAAAGTCTATTTATATAATACTTTACCACAACGGTTTTTATTTGCAATATATTTTCCTTTTTCTAATGTTTTTTGTCCATTTACAAAAACATATTCTATTCCTGCTGGATATTGCATTGGTTCAATAAATGTTCCTTTATCAATTACATTTTCAGCATCAAAAACAACAATATCCGCAAAAAAGCCTTCTTTTAACTGCCCGCGTTCTTTTATCCCCAATGTTTCTGCCGGTTTCTTCGTCATTTTATATACAGCCTGCTGCAAACTTAAAACTTTTTCTTCGCGCACATATTTGCCCAGTACACGTGGGAAAGCCCCAAACGCCCGTGGATGTGGTTTTCCGCCCAAAAGACCGTCAGTGCACACATTCATTTCCGGTCTTTGCATAAATAACTTCACATGATCTTCCGTTCCATAAAAATCAACCATGCCTACGGCATTTTCCTCTTCATATAATAAGTCAAATACCGCGTCATAAGCATTTTTCTCACATTTTTTGGCCAGTTCAGTTAATGACAATCCAATAGCATCCTTATTTTTATCAGTCTTAACGCTAGTTATATAAATATTATCCATCCCGGCAAAGTCAATAAAATTATCCCACCCATCAATACCATTTTCTATATCATAGATCATTTTTTTACGGTCATTTTCATTGTGCAATCTTTCTAAAACTTTATCTGTACCACCATCATGTACCCATGGCGGCAAAATCACCCCCAGCATGGTACTGCCGGCAACGTAGGGATATTGGTCAAACGATACCCTTATTCCCTGAGCCTGTGCTTTATCCAAAAGATTTATCATATCTTCTATATATTTCCAATTTTTCTTGCCGCAAACCTTAAAATGCGAATAATGGATTTTAACGCCTGATTCCTGTCCAATTCTTATAACTTCCTGCATAGAATCTATAATAGTATCAGCTTCACTGCGCTGATGAATAACAAAAACACCGTCATACTGAGCTACTATTTTGCATAATTCGATGATTTCTTCAGTTGCTGAATAAGCACACGGCATATAAATAAGCCCTGTTGATAAACCATACGCTCCAGCTTGCATTTCCCGCTGCAATATTTTCTTCATTCTTTCCAGCTCAAAGCTGTCTGGCTGCTTATCAGATAAGCCCATCGCTTCCATACGTACATTGCCATGCGGCACTAAATAACATTCATTTATAGATGGCTTCGCATCTTCAATCATTTTTAAATAATTTTCCGTGGTTTTATAATGCCAGTCTATCTCATCACTATCACCATCGAGACCCGCTAGATTTTTACGCCAGGGGATAATATATTTTTCCGGCAACGGTGCCATTGATACACCATCCTGCCCTAAAACTTCTGTTGTAATCCCCTGCATTACCTTAGGCAAAAGTTCTGGCTTAATCAATACATTTAAATCACTATGGCTATGTGTATCTATAAATCCCGGTGCAGCGCAAAGCCCCTGCCCATCAATAATTTCATCCGCCTTGATCATAAAACTGCCAATTTTTTTTATGCGGTCATTTTCTATAAGAATATTGCCTTTAAATGGCTCTTCTCCACTTCCGGTAAATATCTGCAAATTTTTTAGTAAAACTGTCATTTCAGCACTCTTCTTTCTATAAAACTGCCCGTCCCAGCATCAGCTGTAAAATTGCCATCATAAACAATTTCACCGGCTCTTATAACATTTATTATTTTCCCTTTTACATTTAATCCTTCATATAAAGTGTAATCAACAGTTCCATGTAAATTATTTATATTCATTTTTTGATTTTCACTGGGATCAATTATCATAATATCGGCATCACTTCCCGGCAGTAATGTCCCTTTTTGCGGATACATACCATAAATACATGCTGGCTTTGTACATAAAAGTTCTACATACTTATTAAGTGTGATTCTATCTTTCATAACGCCTTCCGAAAACATTATAATCGCACGTTCTTCTATTCCCGGTGCGCCATTAGGACATTTGGTGAAATCATTTATCCCAGCCTGTTTATCACTTTTCCAGTAAAACGGACAATGATCAGTTGCTATGACGTCAATACTGCCATCAGCCAATCCCCGCCATAAGGCTGTTATATCTTCTTTTTTTCGCAGGGGTGGTGACATAACATACTTCAATCCATCTGCCCTTTTATAGCATGCTGCATCACAAACTAAATATTGCGGACATGTTTCTGCATAAATATTTTTTTGACCGTTACTGCGTGCCTGCCGAATAACATCAAGTCCTTTTTTAGTAGACAGATGCACAATATATATGGGAGCATCATCTGCTATATGGGCTAGATGAAGCACTCTTTCCACTGCCTCTGCTTCACTGTCATCAGAGCGACTTAACGCATGATAATATGGCGATATATTTCCCTCTCTGACATATTTTTGCCGCAGATAATTTATCATGGTATCATTTTCACAATGTACTGCAATAACTGCATTAAGTTCTTGTGCTTTTTTTAATACACGCAATATAGATGCATCATCAAGCGCAAAATTATAGGTCATATATATTTTAAAACTGCTGATACCTTCTGCAGTTAACTGTTCCATCTCTTTCAGCACATTATCATCAACATACTGTATTACGCCATGCAGTCCATAATCAATTACTGTTTTTTCATTAGCATTTTTTTTATATTTGTCAATTTGATAACGAAGTGAGCAATTTTTCGGACCAAATGCCAAATGCTCAATGACACTTGTCGTGCCACCGCAAACAGCTGCCCTTGTTCCTGTAAAAAAATCATCACTGGTATGAAATTGCCCAGCCTGCAAGTCTATATGCGTATGAACATCAACAGCTCCCGGCATTACATATTTATCAGCAGCATTAATGACCTGAGCATCCGCAGTATCAAAATCTGTTCCTATAGCCTTTATTTGTCTATTTTCTATTAAAATATCGGCTTTATAACTATCATTTGCCGTTACAATCGTACCATTTTTAATAATCATCTTCACAAAAATCACCAACTAAAATTTTATTATCAACATATACAATAATCCGCTCTTAATTTTCTTTTTACCAAGAAATTAAAAGCGGATCAATTAATTATTTTAAAAGAGCTTTCATTATTGCCATATAACACTGTGTAACTTTTGTTAATTGGTCTATTTCAATATATTCATCAACTGTATGGGCAATATTTTCTTTTGATGGGCCCATACCAATAGTTTTTATATTAGCTTCACCGGCATAATGGCTGCCATTAGTACAAAAATTATATTGGGTAATCTCCGGTGAAAACCCTGCCTTATTTAATTCATCCATAATGTTTTCGACAAAATCATCATCTTTTTTGTACAGCCAGCCGGGAAAAAATCTTTCGCCTTCAATTATATTACCGGTATAACATTTTTCTTTACCAACTGCATAGGATACCTTATAGCTGGCATCATTATCAGTTTTCATTATATCATCAATAACATTTTGTATTGGTTCTAAAACAGAATCTTTGGTCTCTCCTGTTAATAACCGTCTGTCGTATGTTGCCCGACAATAATCCGGCACAACTGAAGCTCCTGGATATGGTGATGATTTTATATCCGTCAATTCTAAAATCCCGTCCCCTAATACATCATGATGCGGTGGTTGTATATTTTTTATTTTTTCAACAGCCTGGCATATTTTGTAAACAGCATTTATCCCCTTATCCGGATTAGCAGAATGACATGATTTACCAAATGATTCCAATACAATTTCAGCCCGTCCTCTTTGTCCTATTTTCAGGTTAAGATTTGAGGCTTCACCAATTACTACATAATCCGGCTTAACTAATTCACTTATAGAGCGTGCTGCCACACCTTCAAAACATTCTTCATGAACTACCCCGGCAAGATAAATATCCCCGGCAAAATTTTTCTTTAAATCTTTACTGAAAAAAGCTGCCGCACTGACCATAGCTGCTACGGCACCCTTCATGTCAGAAGTACCCCGTCCATAGATTTTACCATCATGAATCTCAGCCGCAAATGGCGGATACTGCCATTTACCTGCATCTTCCACAGGAACCGTATCAATATGACCGTCAAATAATATTTTAGGGCCTTTTTGACTTCCTTGTATATGCCCTATGATATTGCCATATTCATCTATTTTTACATCATCAAAACCATTTTCCTTCATATAGCTTTCCAAAGTAGCGGCTGCTTCATTTTCCTGACCGGAATAGCTTTTATTTTGTATAAGCTTCTGGCATAAAGCAATAACTTCATGGGAACGTTGTTCATTAAGCATATATATTCCTTCTTTAATATTTATTTAAGCATTTTCACAGCTGCATTCTTTACCATCCCAGGTAATCGCCCGATAATTTTCTATATCAGTTGCACCTTCTGTACTAAAGCACAATACTACTGAATTTTCATCAAGTCCCAGTTTTGCACGCAGTTCTTTGTATTTATTATTTGCCAATATCTCAATAGCAGCACCGACTGGTGCTGCACCGCTTTCCCCTGAAATTATGCGTTCATCACTATCAATCGGTGCGCCTAAAACACGCATTCCCTTTGCCGATATATTATCATCACAGGATATTGCATAATCAGCATAACTTTCCAGTACCCGCCAGCCAATATCGCATGGTTCACCACAGGCAAGTCCTGCCATCATTGTATTCATTTCGCCGCCGACAAAATGCAGTCTGCCGTCAGCCGCTTTAGCCGTACGGAAAATACAATCAGCGGCATTCGGTTCAACTATGGTAATTTTAGGTTTTTCTTCTCCTTTATAGGCATTAGCAAAAAATCCCGTAACAGCTCCTGCCAGTGCACCTACTCCGGCTTGGATAAAAATATGTGTTGGCTGTTCCGACAGCTGCTGATAAGCTTCTAATGCCATTGTTCCATACCCTTGTATGATCCAGCGGGGAATGTCCTGATAACCTTCCCAGGAAGTATCCTGTACCATAACCCAGCCATATTTTTCAGCATTTTCGCTAGCCATGCGCACGGCATCATCATAATTTAAATCAGTAATTGTAACCTCAGCGCCTTCAGCTTTTATATTATTAAACCGTTCCAGGCTGCTGCCTTTAGGCATATATACAATGGCCTTTTGCCCCAGTTGTTTAGCTGTCCATGCTACGCCGCGGCCATGATTGCCGTCAGTTGCTGTAACAAAAGTAATATTACCAAGCTTTTCCTTTATCTCATCAGAAACCATTTTCTCAAATGGCAATTCTGAAATATCCATATTTAATTTTTTTGCTATATAACTGCCTATAGCAAAGCTGCCGCCTAATACCTTAAAAGCATTTAAAGCAAACCGATATGATTCATCTTTAACAAAAAAGTTTTTCACCCCTAAATGCGATGCCAAATTCTTTAATTCCCGCAATGGGGTTTTTTCGTACATTGGAAATGACTTATGAAAATTCAATACCTTTTCAGCATGCTCTGAATTTAAAAATTCAATATTATTTATGTTTTTTTTGTCCTGTGCAAATGATATAAGCTGCATTATTAAAATTTCCTCCCTACACACGGCAAACAAAAACGCCCGGAAAATATTTAATTTTTCCAGGCGCCTTTGCCGTCAGTGTATCGTTATCTCGTTATGAGATTATATTATCTCATTTTGAAATGATTGTCAATATATAATTGCAGCTTACTATCAACTATTCTCGGTCAAATTATATTCCTGTATTTTTCGATATAGGGTAGCCCTGCTTATTCCCAACATTTTAGCAGCTTTTTCTGCTTTGCGTACTTCTCCCTCGACTTCATCTAAAGCTCTTTTTATTGTGCGTCGTTCTAAATCCACAAGGTTTAGCTCTGTATAATTTCCATCCTCATTTTCCTCTTCTTCAGCAATTTCTTCTATGTTGCTTACTATTAACTCTGCCATTTTACCAATAAACTGCACCATCCACTCCTTATTTTCCATAAAACGGTTGGTTTGTTCTTCATTAAAACTTACGAGTCCAATAACCCCGACAACCTCATTGCGAAAAATGATAGGTGCTGCCAATTCTGTGTATTCCGGACAGTTTTTATAATTCGGACAAGGCTTACACAAAATATGGTAGCCTGGATGTTCAATCATAATCATTTTGCCGGTCTGCATAACATGATTATAAACAAAACCGGCATTCATTATTTCACCACAATTTTCACTATATTTTCCCGTCCCGGCAATGCGAATAAAATTATTATCAGCCACCTCAACCTCAAGTCCAATAACCTCAGCTATCGCCTGCGCTGTCTTTTGTACTATCGGTTGAATCTGCTGCAGTAAACTTTCCTTAGCCATTATATATCTACCCCAAAATTACATTTATTAAACTTCCACACTGACTATTTTATTAATTCTTGTTTATTATATCTTCATAAAAAGCATATGGTATCTGTAAATTATTTTTACAGCCTGTTCCCAGTTCTACTCCTACACGATTTCCCCCATGGAAATCACTGCCGCCGGTAGATAATAAATTATATTTTTCTATCATAGCTGCAGCAAATTTTTTATCATCGTCACTGTAATTAGTATAATATTTTTCCATACCGTCAAGACCCATTTTATGCAATTTAGCAATAGTATCTTCCTGTTCCTGACGAGACTTACCTTTAAGCCCTATTAATTTATGAAAATGGGCCAGTGATGTTACGCCGCCGGCAGCGGTAATTGCCGACGCAACCTCTGCCATATTGACATTTTTATTAAGACCCAGCTCATCAACCGCCGGGTTTAAGTAATTATCCCAAATATCCTGAATATTATCATATAGCTTTATTGATACAAGATAACGCATAATTGCATATCGCTCTAAATTTCCGGCTTTTATAAACGGTTTAACTTTTTCCAGGCTGATATCTACACCTCTGGCCTGAATAATATCAATTACCTTTTCCATTTTGTTTTCTTTATTATATCTTATTTTTTGATATAACTTTTTAAACTCTGAATGCTCTGGATCAAACCCCAACGCTACAATGTGCAATTTACGATCTTCATAATCAACTGATATTTCCATACCATTTATAAAATCTATATGTTCTTTTTGTGCTGCCTGAGCCGCTATATTTAGACCATCTATTGTGTCATGGTCTGTAAGAGTAATCGCTGCTAAATCACGTTCCTTAGCCAATGCAACTATCTGTTTGGGTGAAAAACTGCCATCAGACATAGTAGAGTGAACGTGTAAGTCAATACATTTCATTTTATCCCGCCTTTGTTAAATATATCTTCATTGTAAAGCATAGTTTATTTAAAAACAACCTATGCTGCTTATTCCTTTTTGTTTACAAATGAGTCCTGCGCTGCAAAAAAATTAAATACCGCCTGCGCTGCTGGTTTATTCATACCTTTAACAGCTGCCATTTCATCAACTGTCGCTTTTTTTATATTATCTAATTTAGCAAAATGATCCCACAAAATTTTTCTTCTTTTAGGACCAATACCATCAATATGGTCCAATATGGAAACCATATTACGTTTGCTGCGTAATTTTCTATGATAAGTAATGGCAAAACGATGGGCCTCATCTCGAATTCTCTGCACCATATATAAAGCTTCACCATGACGCGGTAAAATAACAGGCTCACTTTCTCCTTCAATAAATATATATTCAAACTGCTTAGCAAGTCCTACTACCGGCACAGTTAAATGTCCAGCACCTCGTATTATCTCTAACGCTGAACTTAGCTGTCCTTTACCACCATCAATAATTATAAGGTCCGGCATATCTGCTGAATCAATTTTTCCATAACGTCTTTTAGTAACTTCCCGCATTGATAGGAAATCATCCGGCTTACCCTCTGTTGATTTTATTTTAAAGCGACGGTAATCAGATTTTTTGGGAGCACCATCTTCAAATACTACCATTGATGCCACTGTTTCAGAGCCTTGTATATGTGAAATATCAAAGCACTCCATACGGCGCGGCAAATGGGAAAGCTTTAGGTATTTTCCCAATTCTGCAACAGCTCCGCTGGTTTGGGCAGCTTTTTTTACACTTCTTTCTTCTTCATCTTTAAGAAATTTTTCAGCATTTTCCTCAGCCATTTTTATAAGATCCTTTTTCATTCCGCGCTGTGGCACAATAATATCTACTTTATTCCCCTTTACCTCTGCCAGCCAGTTTTCCAGCAAATCTTGTTCTTCTGGCATTTGCGGCAATAACACTTCTTTGGGAACTGATGAAGCCTGATTATAGTACTGCTGCAAAAAGGCTTTAAGTAACGCTGCATCAGTTTCATCATCGCTGTTTTTAAGGATAAAATGACTGCGTCCGGTCATTTTGCCACCACGTATATAAAAAACCTGCATACAAACACCAAATGACGAGCGAGCCATCCCAACAGCATCTTGGTCACCGCCATCAGTCATTATTTTTTGTTTTTCCGTTGTCTTGCGTACAGCAGTCAATTGGTCACGTAATGATGCTGCCAGTTCAAATTGGAGATTTTCTGCTGCCTTTTCCATGCGCTGCTGCAAATTCTTTTCTAAAATATCACTTTTCCCGTCCAAAAATAAAATTATTGCCTTAACCATTTCCCCATATGCCTGTTTGCCAATTTTGCCTGCACATGGTGCCAAACATCTTTTTATATGATATTCAAGACAAGGTCGGTCAACATTCATATTGCGGCAGGTGCGCAGAGGAAAAGATTTCCGCAGCAATCGCAGACTTTCCCTGACTGCCCCCACATTTGTATATGGTCCAAAGTAACGAGCGCCATCCTTTAGTATCCGCCTGGTAATAAGAACCCGTGGAAAGTCATCCGCTAATGTAACTTTTAAATAAGGATACGTTTTATCATCACGCAGACTTATATTATAACGCGGCTGATGTTTCTTTATCAGATTGCATTCCAATATCAATGCTTCAATTTCCGAGCCGGTAATTATCGTCTCAAAATCAGCAATTTTTTTAACCATGGCAATGACTTTAGCCGAATGATTTTTATTGCTTTGAAAATACTGCCGCACCCTGTTTTTTAATACTACTGCTTTACCTACATAAATAATCTTTTTCTGGGCATCCTTCATTATATATACACCGGGATTATCCGGTAATTGCTGTAATTTTTGTTCTATTATTTCATTCATTATTAATCCTATCCTATAGTTGAATTTTTAATTATTCCACATTATGCTAGTTAACAAAATAGTATGGTTTTAAGCCTTCCCTGTAGGGAAGGTGGCTTGACAAAGTCAAGTCGGAAGGGTTAACCCCTCAGGCAGCTTTGCTGCCAGCTCCCCTCAAGGGGAGCCTTTCAGACATCTAAAATTCAACTAGCTAAAACAATATCTCCCAAACTTCACATCAAATTAGAAATAGCTTTTCAACTTCTATAAATTAAAACACGGTTGTATAAACAACAATTTTAATATACTATATATATATACCCAAATCAATAATTAATGGAGGAATAAACCTTGCATAGAAATGATCCTTGCTGGTGCGGCAGCGGTCTCAAATATAAACGCTGTCATCTTGACTTTGATGAACGCATTGCCGCTATGAAATTTAATCCTAAAAGAGGTCAGATAAAACCGCCGCATGAGATAATAAAAAATGACAAAGATATTGAAGGGATTCGTAAAAGCGGTCTGATAAACAATGCTGCCCTTGATTTAATTGCTGACAACATTAAACCTGGGATGGATACACTTACCCTCAATGATATGGCACATAAATTCATCGTTGATAATGGTGGTATTCCCGCTTGTCTTGATTATGCCGGCTATCCTAAAAGCATCTGTATTTCAATAAACAATGTTGTCTGTCACGGCATTCCCTCAAAAAAAACTATCCTAAAAGACGGTGATATTGTCAATGTTGATATTACCACAATTCTTGATGGTTATTTTGCTGATGCCTCGCGCATGTTCATGATTGGAGAAGTCAGCCCTGAAGCCAAAAAACTTGTAGAAGTTACCAAAGAATGCATGGAGCTCGGTATTTTGGCTGCCAAACCTTGGCATTTTGTTGGTGATATTGGTGATGTAATAAAAAAACATGCCCATAACAATAATTACTCTGTAGTTACCGCACTTGGCGGACATGGCGTCGGCAAAAAATTTCATGAAGAACCATTTGTAAACCATTCTGGTGAAAAAAATACCGGTATGCTGCTTGTCCCTGGTATGGTTCTTACCGTCGAACCAATGATAAATGAAGGCACTTATGATGTATATACCGATGAAAAAGATGGCTGGACAGTATATACACGCGATAGTAAACTCTCCGCGCAATGGGAAAAAACTATACTAATCACCGAAACTGGCGTAGAAATATTGGCTTATTGATTTTTGTAAAAAATATATTGTTATTGTAAAGCAAGACTTTTTCTAAAGTTCTTGCTTTATCTTTTCTAAAATACTAACGTCTCAAACTGTATTTGTGCTAAAATAGATAAAGATTACTTTATCTTAATTAAGGAGAACATTTTTAATGAATTCACCTCATGAAATAAATGTCATAAAAATGAAAGACGTTTCTAAAGTATATGACAATGGCGCAGTTGCTCTTGATAATATTAATATCAGCATTAAACGCGGCGAATTTGTTTTTATCGTAGGTACCAGCGGTGCAGGAAAATCATCATTTATAAAACTACTACTGCGGGAAATCACCCCTACTGCCGGCACAGTAACAATAAATGGCTATAATATTAAAAACATGGATAACCACGACATTCCCTATTTGCGTCGCAGCTTAGGTGTTATCTTTCAAGATTACCGCTTATTACCCAACAAAACCGTTTACGAAAATGTTGCTTTTGCCATGCGCGTTATTGAATCACCAAGGCGGCTTATTTTACGCAGTGTTAATAGTGTTCTCGATGTTGTTGGCCTGCGTGAAAAATATAAATGCTTTCCTAATCAATTATCCGGTGGTGAACAGCAGCGCGTAGCTATTGCCCGTGCTATAGTAAATAATCCAGCTATAGTAATAGCCGATGAACCTACCGGCAACCTTGATCCTGAAACCTCCTGGGAAATCATGGATATATTCCAGCGTATCAATGCTGCTGGAACCACTATTGTAATGGCAACCCATGATAAAACCATCGTTGACACCATGCAAAAACGTGTTATTGCGATTGAAAATGGTCATATTGTCCGCGACGAATCAATTGGAGGCTACGGCTATGAAATTTAGAACTTCCGAATATTTTATAAAAGAGGTAGCTATATCCTTAAAACGTAATAATTGGATGTCATTAGCCTCAATTGGCACTGTTACCATTTCCCTATTTATTCTTGGCTTGTTTATAATTATTGTTGCCAACCTTAACCGTATGGCTTCAAGCTTAGAATCGCAGGTTCAAATCAGTGTTTATTTACAAGATAATATAACTAAGCAGCAACGCACGACTATCGAAGAAGACCTAAAAAAATTATCTGGTGTTGAAGCCGTAAAATATGTTTCCAAAGATGAAGCAATAAAACGCTTTAAATCCCGTCTGGGTGATCAGGAATATCTTCTCACTGCGCTTGATAATACCAATCCTCTGCCCGATGCTTTTGAGGTCACCGTATCAAACCCCAACATTGTAAAAACTGCCTCAAAAACAATTGAAAAATTCAAAGGGGTCGATAGTGCCGTATATGCCCAAGATGTTGTCGAACATTTATTTGAACTAACTAAGCTGGTTCGTTATATCGGCCTTGCCATAATAATATTTCTTGCCGGTGCTACAATTTTTATTATTTCCAATACAATACGACTGACTGTATTTGCCCGCCGCAAAGAAATAGCTATTATGAAATATGTAGGAGCAACTGATTGGTTCATACGTTGGCCCTTCCTATTGGAAGGTATTGTTCTTGGCTTTATCGGCGGTGCCTTGTCTGCGATATTTTTGCGTTTTGCCTATACCACTTTAACCGCAAAAATATATGATATGATGGCATTTTTCCCATTAATACCAATTCATCCATTTCTTACCTATATCAGCATCATAATAATATGCAGTGGAATTTTTATTGGTGCTTTAGGCAGCACTATCTCAATTAAAAGATTTTTGGAAGTCTAGGAGAATTATTTATGATTTTCTATAAACGATTGACTGCTGTTTTAATGCTGATAACATTTTTTTCAGCATTATCTGCCCCCATATATGCCCAATCATTACAGGATAAATTAAGCAATCTTAAGCAGCAGGCTGATGTAAAAAAAGAACAAATAAATTCCGCCAAACAAAAAGAAACAACAGTATCTGAACAGCTGCATCAAATTTCCATCCAGGTTGATACCGCTACCGCTGAATACAATAAAATAAAAAAAGATTTAGATGCTACCCAGGCAAAAATAGATGCTAATCAGGCTCTTTTAACAAAAACCGAAAAATCATTGGAAAAACGTCATAAAATACTTTATAAACGTATCCGTGATATTTATATTCATGGACAAATAAGTTACATAGATGTATTAGTTGGTGCTAATGATTTTTCTGATTTTTTGACTAGGCTCTCATTAGTTAAGCGCATTATCCGTTATGACTATAATCTTATAAATGATATATTAAAAGAAAAAGCAACCATAGATGCGACAAAAGCCGAATTAGAAAAAGATAAACAGCAGATTTCAAAATTAGCCCAGGCTGCTAAAGAAAAAGCTAATATTCTTGAAGATAAAAAACATCAACAGCAAGCTTTATTGTACAAGGTACAAAACGACCGCAAAACAGCGGAACAGGCTTATGATGAATTAATGGCCGCATCCCGTCAGGTAGAACAAATGATAATGAATTATACCAGCAGCCACAGTGACAATATTCCTGCTGGCAACGGCACCTTCATTTGGCCTTTATCCGGTCCAATAACTTCACCATTTGGTTGGCGTACCCATCCAATATATGGGCGCCGTATCTTCCACAGTGGTATTGATATTGGTGGTGACTATGGTCTGCCAATAAGGGCAGCAGCCAGCGGTGTAGTAATTTATGCTGGCTGGATATCCGGCTATGGCAATGCTGTTATTATCAGCCATGGCGGCGGTTTGCAAACTTTATATGGACATAACCAATCACTTAATGTCAGCGAAGGGCAGCATGTCAGTCAGGGGCAAGTCATTTCCTACTGTGGCTCTACTGGTAACTCCACTGGTCCGCATTGCCATTTTGAAGTCCGTAAAAACGGCGAACCAGTAAATCCATTAAATTATCTATAATCAGCAAATACACAAAAACTATTGGAGTGAGCACGATGAAATTAAATAAAAAAATTCTGGCAGCCATAATTATCGTTGTTTTTATTGTATCATCACTGCTGACTATTACCGGCTTGTACTTCTTATTCGGATTCAACAAGTATAAGTTTACCGATACAGCTCGCTTTTTTACCGCCTTACGATTAGTACAGACCTACTATGTTAAAGATGTTAATGAAGGCAAACTAATTGATGGGGCCATAAACGGAATGGTCAATTCACTGGACGATCCTCATTCTATTTATCTGGACCAAAAACTTTATAAACGCTTATTAGAGCAAACTGAAGGTTCCTTTGGCGGTATTGGTGTTGTAATGCAGTACAATAAAGAAAACAAGACTGTTAATATTATCTCTGTTTTAAAAGATACACCAGGTGCGAAATCCGGGCTTAAACCAGGTGACCAAATAACTGCTATAGATGGAGCCTCTACCAATAATTATTCTTTTGAGCAGATCGCTTCTCATATCCGCGGCCCCATTGGCAGTAAAGTAACCCTAACCATTAAAAATAATTCCGGCAGCAATAATGTCGAGCTTACTCGTGCTACCATCAAAACAGCCACTGTTAGTCATGAGGTCTTAAAAGATAATATTGGTTATATCCGTATTGGCATGTTCTCGGAAAATACCGGCAAGGAATTTACCGATGCCTATAACGATTTACAAAAGAAAAACATTAAGGGACTGATCATTGATTTACGTTCTAATCCCGGTGGGATCTTAACAAGCTGTGTTGAAATTGCCAAGCAGCTTGTTCCTAAAGGTGTTATTGTTTCTACAGTTGACCGCAATAACAATAAAGAAGTTTTTAAATCAGACTTAGCTCAGGAAAAATACCCTATAGTTGTTTTAATAAACAAAAACAGTGCCAGTGCCTCCGAAATATTATCAGGTGCTCTGCAGGATACAAAAGCAGCTACGCTTGTCGGCACCCAGTCCTACGGCAAGGGCTCCGTACAGCAGATAATCCCCTTAGATGATGGACGTGCTTTAAAAATAACCATTGCTAAATATTATACGCCCAGCGGACGTTCGATAGATGGTATCGGTATCACCCCTGATGTGCCTGTAGAACTTAATTTAAATGGTCAGACTGATAATCAATTAGAAACAGCTATTGATACATTAAACAAAAAAATAAATAAATAATTTCTAAAAAGAAGAATGCCAGCAATTGACATTCTTCTTTTTATTTATAGTAAACTTTTACATTTTTTATTTATCAGAACAAATGTTAAAGTATTATTTTTCACTTTTATATTTTTACAATTGTTCTACTATATGATTATTGTAAAAGTAATCTTTTTAGTGTATTATAATTATCAGAAAAGGACGAAAAGTCATAAATAAGTAAATTATAGGGTATTATTATGAAAAAAATAATTGATGATATAAGACTTATATTTAAATGCTGCAGCCTTTATTATCAAGATGGGCTCAGCCAACAAGAAATATCGGATATATTACAAATTTCCCGCCCCACGGTAGCCCGCATGATAAAAAATGGTCACCAGCAAGGGATTGTCAAAATAGAAGTCATTAATCCAAATAATCTTCTCTTTGGCAATTTAGAAAGAGCCTTAGAAAAAAAGTTTAATTTAGAAGAGGTCATTGTTACCCCGGCAACAAATTCCAATTTAATCGATGATGTTGACGAAACGATGGCAAATGAAGTTTTTAAATTTCTCTCCCGTATATTAAATGAGAACGACTATGTTGGTATTGGCATGGGACGCACACTGCGAAATCTCATAAAAAACAAATGTCAGGTAGAACCATTAAAATGTACTTTTGTTCCAACAATGGGCGGTATCGATAAAAATCGCTATGATATTCATTCCATTGCCATAAATGCCCAGGTTGGTGCTGATTTTGTCCCGGTAGGTTTAAGCTTGGGTGAAGCTGAACCGGAAACCATTGAGCTTGGTATTCCTGCTGTGCTTTATTCCCGTCTTATTACTGGTCCTGCCGCTGTAATTATTGCCTATTTATTTAGTATGGGATTATATTCCTAATACTATTTATAAATACCCATTTTATACTGTTTCAACATAAAACTTCCAAAGTAAAAATATTACTATAATAAAATTTTCCAGCTTAGTGTATAATTTATAATTTCCCAAATAAATTGACAGGTATTTACAAATTTTCAGAGAACTTTTATTATATACTATATTGACAGGAGGAGTTTTCATGACAGATTATAACAGTACACAATTAAGAAATGTAGTGGTTGCCGGACACAGTAAATGCGGTAAAACATCCATTATTGAAGCCTGCTTATATAAAGCGGGACAAACCGACCGTCTTGGCAAAACCAGCGATAGCACTTCAGTACTCGATTATACGCCAGAAGAAATAAACCGCCAAATGACAATTAATACCACGCTAGCTGCCTGTGAATGGCAAAATTATAAAATTAACTTTCTTGATACTCCCGGCTATCCTGATTTTACCAGTGAAGTTATCTCGTCAATGAATGCTGCTGAAGCTGCCTTAATTGTTGTTTCTGCCGCTTCCGGCGTAGAAGTAGAAACAGATAAAGTTTGGCATTATGCTGAAAAGCTTTCCCTGCCACGTGCAATTTTTATAAATAAACTAGATAGGGAACACGTCGATTTCAATAAAACTATTGATGAATTGCGGGCTCACTTTGGCAAAGGTGTCGTTCCCATTCAGCTGCCTATCGGCGAAGCTGATAGTTTTCATGGCGTTGCCGACCTTATCACCATGAATACACAAGTCCTTATTAAAAACAAAACCCAGATTTACGATATACCGCCTTATATGAATGCTGCTATAAAAGAAGCACGCCATATGCTTATCGAATCAATTGCCGAATTCAATGATGAGCTTATGGATAAATATCTTGAAGATAAAGAAATAACCCAGACCGAAGCTGCTGCTGCTTTGATTGAGGGTATTGTAAACGCCAAAATATTTCCTGTATTATGCGGTTCAGCCGAAAATTGCATTGGTTTCCGCCAACTGCTAAACAGCATTATTGAATATTTTCCCACTCCATATTTTCGCAAATCACTCGGCATAAACCCGCTTACTGATGAAATGGAAGAACGTCAATCCGAAGACGCTTTTTCTGCTTTTATCTTTAAAACAGTGGTTGACCAATTTATCGGCAAAACCAGCTACATAAAAACAGTATCAGGCACGATGCGTGAAAACAGTATGCTTTATAATTCTTCCGCCCAAAAAACTGAGCGTATCGGTTCTTTATATTCAGCCTGCGGCAAAAAGCAAACGGCTGTTAAACGTATCGCTGCCGGTGATATTGTCATTGTAAACAAACTGGCTCTAAGCAAGACAAATGATACCTTATGTTATGAGCAAACACCAATCATCTATGAATGTCCTGAATATCCACAGCCCATGTATAAACTGGCAATAACTGCTGTAAACAAGGCCGATGAAGATAAAATGAGTTCAGGTCTCAGCCGTTTATTGGAAGAAGATCCCGTCATTGAAATTTACAAAGATAAAAGCACCGGTGATTTATGTATCAGCGGCATCGGTGAAACCCATTTAGAAATCGCACTGGAAAAACTCCAGCGAAAATTTGGTGTGCAGGCAGCTTTGAGTGAACCTGCTATTGCCTATAGGGAAACAATCAAAAAAAATGCCAAAGCTGAAGGCAAATATAAAAAACAAAGCGGCGGTCATGGTCAATATGGCGATGTATGGCTGGAAATCGCTCCCAATGAACGAGATAACGGTGTAGAATTCACTGAAACAATATTTGGCGGCGCTGTACCGCGCCAATATATTCCCGCAGTAGAAAAAGGCGTTATTGAAACATTGCAAAAAGGTCTCATTGCCGGCTTTCCCATGACAGATATAAAGGTAAACCTGTCTGACGGTTCTTACCATACTGTTGATTCTTCTGAAATGGCTTTCAAAACAGCCGCAGGAATGGCCTTAAAGAAAGCTGTTCCCGATGCCGTGCCTGTTGTGCTGGAACCATATTCCCTGATAAAAATAACCGTACCTGAATACTATATGGGAACTGTAATTGGCAGTCTTAATACTCATCGCGGTCGAATTATCAACACCTTAAGTCCATCACACAGCACCAGCATTATAGAAGCACAAGTTCCCGACGCTGAGCTGATAAAATATGCTACTGAACTGCGTTCACAGACACAGGGACGCGGCAGTTATACCTTGGAATTTTCCCATTATGAAGAGGTACCGGAAAAAATCAGCAGTAAAATAATCGAAAACCATAATTAAACTTATTCAAAAAAACCTGCTATTAAGTTATACTTAAATAGTAGGTTTTTTTTAGGAGATGATATTATGGCTACTGTGCCAAAATTAAATACACTTCACTTAGTCGATAAAACACCCTTTAAAGTAGTTGCGCCATTTGAACCAATGGGTGACCAGGAAGAGGCCATCAAGGATTTAGCTGCCGGAATAGAAAATGGTCAAACAGCACAGGTACTACTTGGTGCTACTGGTACCGGCAAAACATTTACTATTGCCAAGATGATAGAAAAAGTTCAAAAACCAACTCTGGTAATTGCCCATAATAAAACATTGGCTGCTCAACTAGCCAGTGAATTTAAGGAATTTTTCCCTAATAATGCTGTGGAGTATTTTGTCAGTTATTATGATTATTACCAACCCGAGGCCTATATTGCGCAAACAGATACATACATTGCCAAAGATTCAGCAATAAATGATGAAATAGACAAGCTGCGTCATTCTGCTACCTGCTCTTTATTTGAAAGACGCGATGTAATTATTGTAGCCAGTGTATCATGTATATATGGCTTAGGCTCACCAGAAGATTATTATGAACTGGTATTATCGGTGCGCCGTGGCGAGGAATATCCCCGTGATAATATTTTGCATAAATTAGTACAAATCCAATACGAACGCAATGATATCAATTTTATCCGCGGTAAATTTCGTGTCCATGGCGATATTGTGGAAATATATCCAGCCGGCTATCAAGATCGAGCTGTTCGTATTGAACTATTCGGTGATGAAATTGACCGTATCAGTGAATTCGACCCATTAACCGGTGAAATATTAGGCGAACGAAAAAGCATCACTATTTTTCCGGCATCCCATTATGTAACCTCACCTGACAATATGGAGCGTGCCGTAAAAACCATTGAAGAAGAATTAAATGAACAGGTAAAATATTTCGAGGATAATAATAAACTGGTCGAAGCTCAGCGCATTAAACAGCGCACTAATTACGACCTTGAAATAATGCAGGAAATGGGCTATTGCTCTGGCATTGAAAACTATTCCCGCCATCTGACCGGACGCAACAAAGGCGATTCTCCTTATACTCTTTTGGATTATTTCCCCGAAGATTTTCTTATAGTTATTGATGAATCACATGTTACCATGCCTCAGGTACGCGCCATGTATGCCGGTGACCGTTCACGCAAAGAATCATTAGTTGACAATGGTTTTCGTCTGCCCTCAGCCTTTGACAACCGTCCCCTGCGTTTTGAAGAATTTGTTGAACGCATCAATCAAATCATCTATGTATCAGCAACACCTGCCGCTTATGAACTTGCTCAAGCCAATCAGGTTGTTGAACAGATAATACGTCCTACCGGTCTGCTTGACCCACAAATTGAAGTCCGTCCCCTTACAGGTCAAATGGATGATTTATTAAGTGAAATCAAAATTCGCATGACAAAAAAAGAACGTGTTTTAGTTACCACCCTTACTAAAAAAATGGCTGAAAATCTGACTGATTACCTTACTGAAATGGGCATAAAAGTCCGATATCTCCATTCAGATATCGCCACCATGGAACGAGCTGAAATAATCAGGGACCTGCGCTTGGGCGTATTTGATGTACTTGTTGGCATTAATCTATTGCGCGAAGGTCTTGATATGCCGGAAGTATCCCTCGTCGCTATCCTTGATGCCGATAAAGAAGGTTTTTTACGCTCAGAAACATCACTCATTCAAACCATTGGTCGTGCTGCCCGCAATGCCAATGGTACGGTAATACTTTATGCTGATCGTATAACCGATTCCATGCGGCGTGCTATGGATGAAACCGAACGCCGCCGCATCATACAAAATGACTATAATAAAAAACATGGCATCACCCCTAAGACCATTGAGAAAAAAGTTAAAAATCTCATTGAAACAACTATGGTTGCCGAAAACAAAACAGCATATAAAGCAGGTAAGAAAAAACTAAAAATGACTGCTAAAGAAAAGCAAAAACTCATTGCCACACTGACTAAAGAAATGCAGACAGCATCAAAGGCTCTGGAATTTGAAAAAGCCGCCGAACTGCGTGATGTTATCTTTGAACTGCAAAATGAAAAAAAATAAAAACCTACCCATAACAAAAGAGGCTGACGCTAAAAATCTGCGTCAACCTCTTTTTATCATTATTAAGAATATAATCCCATACTAAATAAATAGGCAATAATTACAGCAGCAGGTCCCGTAATAAGACGGGAATAAAGCACCGCTGGAACGCCAAGTTCAATAGTTTCTGGTTCAGCTTCACCTAAGCTTAGTCCTACTGGTACAAAATCTGCACCAACCTGCGCATTTATAGCAAATAATGCCGGAAGTGCATATTGCGGGGGAATATGTCCAAGGCCAATTTCTACCCCCAGCAAACTGCCAACAACCTGTGCAATTACTGCACCAGGCCCAAGAACAGGTGAAATAAATGGCAGGGCGCAGACAATGGATATACCAATCATACCAGGTAATGTACTGGCAAGTGGTGATAAAGTATGAGCAATTACATTACCAATGCCTGATGCACTGATAATACCTAAAATCATACTAACAAATGCCATAAATGGTAAGATATTTTTCATTACCATTTCAATCGTTTCACGGCCTGCCTGATAAAATTTATTTACAACACTGCCTACACCTATGCCAAGACGCGTGACAATATTTTTCTTTCTGCCATTATTCATAGCTGCAAGTTCGGCTCTGGCCTGTGCTTTAGTTTTAGCTGTATCACTAGGACTTTTTTTCGTTGGAGCGGGATTAGCATTGATTGCACTTTCATCAGCAAACTGGATACAACTTTCCTTAACATCAGATACATAAATATCTTCAGTAATAAAATTGGCTAAAGGTCCTGATTTTCCTACCGGTGTCAAATTAACTGTAAAAATTCCTTTTTTCGGATATACGCCACAGCGTGCTGTACCGCCACAGTCGACAACAGCTACCATTACTTCATCATCCGGTGCTCCGGTACTGAAACCATCAACAGCCTCACCGCCAGTCATTTCTGCTATTTTTTGGGCTACAGGATGAATCCCTCCACCTGTAACACATAGTATTTTATGGCATTTTTCCGTAGGTGTTATTGTAAGCGGGCCGCCCCAGCCTGATTTGCCTTTAGTTATTAAAATAGATTTATACATTTATGTAGTCCCCCTTATTTAGAAAAAGCAAATTATTTTTTCATCATTGCATATATTTTTTCCGTTACTATACCACGCATTAGTATCACTATTATCCCTACTGCAAAATATCTTATTGCTAATTCTCCTAAAGGCAAACCCAGTTGATTTATTCCGGCAGCAATCCCCATATATACAAACAATTCACCGCCATTAGCATGAGGAAATAACCCTGTTACCGGATGAACAAAGCTTACTGCCGCATCATAAAACGCCGGTTTATATTTTTCTTCGACAAATCTGCCGAATGTATAACACATCGGATTAACTAAAAATATTACAGCCAATATTGGAACAATTGTATAACGTGTCAATGTATATTTCGTTGCCGTTTGAGCTAAACTATATACTCTGTCTTCCCCAATTATTTTAATAACCGAGCTGACTGCCGTCATTAAGACTATAACTAAAGGAATAATACCAGTTACCCAAGCTACAAAAGTTGCTGCCCCTGCCTTAAACAACTCAATAAAACCATTTGCCAATGCTGCAATAATTTCCATAATAATCCTCTTTTCTATAAATATTATAATAACTATAAATAAAAATACTTCTTAGAAGTATTTCAATCGCCGCCAAAGAGATTAATTATTTTATATTTTTGTATTAATTTTATTTTTCTGATAATAATTATATGTTATATTCACTATATTTTCAATATTATGAATATAGAACAATTGTTAAAGATATTTATTTTTACTATGCTTTTTTCTTTTTGTTCTATAATAATAAAAATAGCCATTATCAATATTATTTGATAACAGCTATTTTATCGTTTACTCTTTATTATTCTTAGTAAGTTCCGTTCCTTCCAATAAAACCGGTGCCAAAAATTGTCCTGTATATGATTTTTTAACTTTCACGATTTCTTCAGGTGTTCCCTGCGCTACAATCGTACCACCTTTGTCGCCGCCTTCCGGTCCCAAGTCAATAATATGATCGGCTGTCTTTATTACATCAAGATTATGCTCGATAACTACGACCGTATCCCCATTATCAACCAGTCGTTGCAAAACATCCATCAGTTTATGGATATCAGCTGTATGAAGACCAGTAGTTGGTTCGTCCAATATATACAGCGTTTTACCAGTACTACGCTTGGACAACTCTGTGGCCAGCTTTATACGCTGTGCCTCACCACCTGATAAGGTAGTAGCTGATTGTCCCAGCTGCATATAACCAAGTCCAACATCCTGCAAAGTCTGCAGTTGACGGGCTAAACGCGGAATATTTTGGAAAAACTCCACCGCCTCATCAACAATCATATGCAAAACATCTGATATTGTTTTACCTTTATATTTTACTTCTAATGTTTCCCTATTATAGCGGGCACCTTTACAAACCTCACACGGCACATAAACATCCGGCAAAAAATGCATCTCAATCTTAATGATACCATCACCATGACAAGCTTCACACCGGCCGCCTTTTACATTAAAGCTAAATCGTCCCGGCTTGTAACCGCGTATTTTTGCTTCCCTCGTCTGGCTGAAAACCTGCCTTATCGTCTGAACCTCCCACGACTAAAGTCGCGGGGTTCCTGCTTCATAGATAGTTGCGCAAAAAACACGTCTTACATTATCTCCACAGGCTATCCCCGTAGTTCCTACGGTTCTTATATATGTTATTACACTGCTGTGTTTAAAATTCTTAATCCTTCATTGCGAATGTTTATGGCGGCATTTATGTCTCTATCGTGATGCGATTTGCATTCAGGACATTCCCATTGTCTTATAGTAAGGTCTTTTATTTCTTTGTTTTGATAACCACAATTATGACAAAGCTGACTTGATGGATAGAATTTATCTATTTGCATTATTTCTTTGCCATACCACTGAGCTTTATATTTTAGCTGGCGGGTAAATTCTGACCAGCTGGCATCTATAATGCTTTGGGCAAGTTTGTGGTTTTTCAGCATGTTATTTACTTGTAAGTCTTCTAAGCAGATAACATCATAGTTTTCTATAAGTTTGAGCGAGAGTTTATGCAGCATATCTTTTCGCTGATTTGCAATACGTGCCTGTAGTCTGGCCACTTTGATTCTTGCTTTATTTCTGTTTATACTGCCCTTTGTTTTTCGGGACAAGCATCTTTGCAGTTTAGCAAGTTTTCGTAGTGACTGTTTGAGGTATTTATGATGGGGATGTTTGTCGCCATCGGAGGTAATTGCAAATTCTTTTAAGCCAAGGTCGATACCGACATAGTTGTCAGTTCGCTTAAAAACAGGTTTTTCTACTTCGGTGCAGCATAGAGATACAAAGTATTTACCATCAGGCGTTTGTGAGATTACAGCGTTTAATATTCTGCCCTGTGGTATTTGTTTGTCTCTTATTTTTACTTTACCCAGCTTGGGAAGTTTTATCCTTGTTCCCAAAAATTCAATATTGCCATTGGTAAAGTTTGTCTTGTAGGATTTATGCCTGTTCTTTTTTGACTTGAATTTAGGAAAGCCAACATTTTTACGCTTAAAGAAATTCTGATAGGCCGTATCGAGATCTTTTAACGAGTTTTGTAAGGAACATTTATCCGGCTCTCTCAGCCAGATGTTCTCTTTTTTTAACTGCGTTAAATCACTGGAACATTTAGCATAGGTAAGTGTTGTGTTATTTTCTTTATATGCTTTAATTCGCATGTCGAGATAGTGGTTAAAGACATATCTTACACAGCCAAATGTTTTTTGTATCAGTATTTCCTGTATTTTGTTGGGATATATCCTAAATTTGAAGGCT
>NZ_JACHFH010000007.1 GCF_014201835.1 Pectinatus brassicae
GTAGATTGTTGTTTAGCGATTACATTCTAACACAAGGTTCATCATTATGGATTTTATTTATTTGTTCAATTTCATTTTACAACTGACCAATTAAAAGAAGACATTATTATTGATATAAATAAAAATAGAGAATTAAATAGTAAACAAGTACTTAATCAGGTTTTTGAAACAATATTTGATTTTATAATCAAGGAATATGTCGGATTTAATATATTTCCTAAAAATATAAGTATCTATAAGCATATTTTTGAAGCATGTTTTTTTACTACATTATGTATTTTTATTAATACAACTAAACGTATTAAAGGTATATCACTTAGAAGATTTTTATATGATACTTCACCAAATAAATACAATTTTAAGGGTTCTTATAATGAAGAAAGATCAAAATATTATTTTGACTATGATTATCCAGAAAAAGACTCGTTGGGATTTAAGATTATTGAGCAAGAAGCAATAAAATTAAGGAAAATAAGAAATAGATTGTTATCAAAAAGGCAAACTTATATAAAAAGATCTGAAGGGTCAGTAATGAGCATAGATTTAAAATTCGAATGGTCATTTATGTATGTTTTGGAAAAATTAGCAAATTCTAATGAGGATTTATTTGATACATATAAGAGAATTGGCAATTTATATAATGATGTAGGTAAAGTACTGAGCTGGAATACCTCAGTGAATTTAGATAAAGCTCACCATCGTGAATTAGTAGATGCATATAATAAATTTTTGAGTAAATTAAAAAAAATAGAATATAAAAACTTAGTAGATCTTCAAAAAGAAATACTGTTGCATATATGTAAAGATAAATTGTATTATGGTATTAATATGTATAGATTTGAGCGGCAATTAAGATTATTCACTATTAGGAATGAAATAGGATATTTACTTAAGGCTAAAGATGATGAAGAAGAACGTTATTTTATAAAAAAATCAATTATTTTAAATGATCTTCACTTTCCTAAGCTGTATAATGATTTTAGTGCATTTAATGAGATTGATACTGTATTATCATATATGCAGCAATTTTCATCGCTTAAGAGTTGTGTTATAGGACCAAGTTGCCTAATTCTTGATAAATTAATAGAATTAAATATTTTTGGACAAAACTGGGAACAGCTTTTTCTTGATAATATAAATAATTTGACTGAAAAAGTTTTTTATAATCCTGATAAAATCGATTATAATGTTATAATAAGCTCACAGGAAAAATTTGAAAAAATTTTGAAGGCACCAGTAGAGTTTATGATTCATCAAATAGCGAAAATGTTTAAAGAGGAAATATGAATTATCAAATAAGCTCTGTATATAACTATATATTCTTAATATGACCTTAGAAGAATCCCCATGCCAATTTATGGCATGGGGATTAATTTTATTTAAGGGAGCTGAAAAATGTATATTATGAAATTACTAACGTGATATTGTTAACTTCTAAAATCATAATTTTCAGTAGAATAAATATTACCCTATTTGTATTCGTAAAAGGAAGTGTTTTACGGAGCTGAAAAAAAGCATGGTTAGTATTTGATTTGGGGATTTTTGCATTGTTATAATTTTAGTGGTTTTATGAAGGGAGGACAGTCAGTTGATTAATATTGATTTTGATAATATCAATGATGACATTGTATATGAAGCATTTGAAGTTGAGGGTAATGAAGTTAATGCCTTTAATGATAGCTACCTAGAATTATTTGAGCTTATTGGTAAGGAGGCGATGCTTAAACTATTTAAGCATTTTCGTGGTGATAAGATAGATTGTCCTATGCGTTTATATCGTCCCGAATATATTGCGGATATTGCTAAGTCGATATCAAATAGACGAGATCGTGCTAAAATTGCGAGGGCTGGTGGGTATTCGGCTAAGGTGATCGAAGGAATATTAAATAAACGCAGGAAAGAAAATGATGCTAAATCATAAATAAGAGAGGTGTTGTAATGGAAACAATAGCATTTTTAATTTATTTTGCAGTAGCTTGGAATGCAATAAACTATTTGCAAAATAGAATAGGATTAACATTCTTTATGAATTTACGAGGTTTTGCACAATTAATGCTTTATAAAGTATTTGCAGCTGTTTTATTTGGTTGGATAATAATTCCTATTACATTAGTTCATAGACTAATTAAAAGATAAGTAAAATTTCATAAAATAATTATTGACTAGATGCCAAATGCTTGATACCAGAAAAATAAATTTTATATAATATGGAGGCGTTAATATGTTTGGTTCAAAAAAAATAGAAAATATCGAAAAAGAAAATGCAGAATTCAGCAATAATATACAAAAAAAGAAAAAAAGTAACAAATTAAAATACGTGCTATACAGTATAGTTGCTTTAGTGGTCGTGTTTATCGTTATAGCAAATTGGGAAGGAAGTACAAATTATGTATCTACAGTAGAAAAGCATAAACCTTTAACTAGCCAAGGAATGATGCTTACATATGCTGATGTATTAAATAAATATATTGAATCGCCAAAATGGGAATCAAGTGAATCGGGCGACATTGGGTATGTTGATATAAGCGGAATAATAAAAGGTTCAAATAAAAAGATAGATGTAAAAATTAAAGTAGCGCCCATGGCTAATGACTCAAAGCATGTTTCAATAAGGCCAGAGTCTATAACACTTAATAGCAATTCACCTTCTACGCAAGCAGCTGCTGAACAAATATTATTATATATGTTTTCAGCTTGTCAGCGAGGAGAGACAGACATTGGCTATTATTTCAATTAAGTAATGAATTTCTAAAAAATATATAAGTAATTAGATTAATGCGTATGGGAGTGCAATATAATTTCCATGCGCATATTATTTATCAGGGTAGTTTTATAATAGTGAACAGCAAAACTTGATTAATACATTAAAATACAGGGGGGGCTAATTTTGAAAGAATTATTTATGATACTATTTGCAGTTATTTTATTCTTATGCACTGCATGTTCAAGTGATAAAGAAACTAATAGTGACAATAAGCCAGTTCAACTTTCGCAAACTTATAAAAATGAAACAGAAGGGTTTAGTTTTAAATATCCAAAAGACTGGCAGGTAAAAAAAGGTAATATATCATCTGAACTTATTAAAATTCAATCACCTGATGGAATGGCAAAAATTATGGTTTTTAAAATAGTAACAAACCCATTTGGGATTTTAACAGATGATCAGGAAGCAGTTAAGAACGCTGTTAATGAGATGCATGAGTTTGTTTCAACTAGTAATATAAAATTTGGTGATATACCTGTGAAAGAGCTAGTCTATCAGACAAATGGACTAAAAGGTGATTATATATCAAAAAATTATTTCTATGTGTTAGGTGGAAATAGCTATCAAGTTATTTGTTCATTTAAAATAAGTGAACGAGAAAAATATGAACCAATAATAGAAGCAATTGTAAAAAGCTATACTGTCACTGGCGCACATAGTGAGCTAAGTGGACATTCAACTATAAATATAGCTGAAGCTAAAACAATTATTCAAACATGGGTTAATATGCATAAATTTCCTTCATCGGTTTCTATTACTGATGGTGATGAAAAGCCGCATAAATTACCTAGCTCAAATGAAGAATACTATATGTTTCAATTACAAGGTCTGCATCGAGTGTATGATATTCTTGTAGATGTAAAAACTAAAGAATTATTTGTGTATGAAACGGGAAAACCTGAAAAATTAGAACCGTGGTATCACAAATATATTGAGCCATATGTTAATACTAATAATGCTGATAGTAGTAAAGAGAGTAATTATATTGATAAAAACTTTGAATGGGTTGAAAGGCCTCATGTTAATAATGAAAATATTATTGGTAAAATAAAAAATATATCTACTGGGGAACGACGTAAAATTTCTATTAGTTTTCTTTTATATGACTATCAAGGTAACCAAATCGGCACGACCGTCGATATTACGCCAATATTAAAAGAGGGGATAGTTTGGAGTTTTAAAGCTCCAGTACATGATGCAAAGGTTACTGATTATGAATTGGGAGAAATAAACTACCAATAAAACAGGTCGTTATAATTAAGTTGATCGAAGATGTACATCTTTCAATTATATATTATTAATTAAATATATATAGAAGGAGGTAATTTAATGTCTAGGGAAAAAATTAGTGAGTATATATTATTTGCAGCTTCTGTGGTAATTACTACTTTAAAAGCTATTATCGAACAAAAAGATTCACAGGAGAATAATAAGCAAAAGTAATACTGATTTAAAAGAAGGGCTTCCAATGCGGAAGCCCTTTTAGTATTTTAGGAGTTATTTATTTTAGCTAACAATAAAATTATATAGATTTTAAGGGAGAGATTATTATGTCAGCAAATGTAGAAACAATGTTTTATACGAGAGTAGCACCATGGCATGGACTTGGTGTTCGTGTAGAATCAGCTTTAAATTCAACGGAAGCTATTGAACAATCAGGGCTTAACTGGAATGTAATTCAGCGTCCCATTATGACGGATACTTATACTACAATTCCAGGTTATAAAGCTAATATTAGGGATATTGATGAAAAAGTTCTTGGTGTAGTTACTGACCGCTATAAGGTTGTCCAAAATTCAGAAGCATTTGCATTTACAGATGCTTTATTAGGCGAAGGGGTACGTTATGAAACAGCAGGGGCTTTGCAAGGTGGTCGTAAGATTTGGCTACTTGCTAAACTTCCAGATAAATACATTATTGAGGGAGAACAAATTGAGCCATATCTTGTATTTAGCAGCTCGCATGATGGTAATGGTGCTATTAAAGTAGCAATGACTCCTGTAAGGGTAGTTTGTCAAAATACACTTAATATGGCATTGTCTTCAGCTAGACGTATGTGGTCAACTGTGCATGTAGGTAATTTGGTTAATAAAATGGATGATGCACATAATACGCTATTATTAGCAGAGAAATACATGGGTAAACTTGGAGCCGAAATTTCGCACCTATCTAAAATAAAACTGACTGATACTAAAGTCATGGAGTATATTGATATGCTGCTTCCAATGAATGATAATCCTACTGATATTCATAAGAAAAATATAATACGGGTTAGGGAAGATATGAAGTTAAGATATTTCGATGCGCCAGATCTTAAGGGATATGTTGGCAAAAATGCTTATCGTTTTATCTGCGCAGTATCAGATTTTGCTACACATAGCCAACCGCTTCGGGAAACTGCAAATTATAGGGAGAATGTATTTGCAAAAACGGTTGAAGGTAATCCGTTGATTGATAAAGCCTATGAACTTGTGCGCTCAGCAGGATAATTATATCTATAGAATCAGATTAAATACGGGTATGTGATAAATTGTCACATACCCGTATTTTATTATATAAAACGAGGTGTAGCAAATGACAATTATTTTAGCGTCAACTGAAAACATGCCCTATGATGAGTGGCTTAATTGGCGGAAAAAGGGGATTGGCGGGTCAGATGCTTCTGTAGTATGTGGCGTTAACCGTTATAAATCGCCTGTAGAACTTTGGATGGATAAAACAAATCAAATACCTTATCAAGAAGCAGGAGAAGCCGCTTATTGGGGAAATCAGCTTGAATCCTTAGTTAGGACAGAATTTACCAAGAGAACTGGGATTGAAGTTAATTTAACTAAAAAGCTTTTGCAAAGTGAAGCTCATCCATTTATGTTAGCAAATTTAGATGGTGAGTGCATTCATCCAATTCATGGGAAATGTGTATTTGAAGCAAAAACAGCATCAGCTTATAAAGTAAGTGAATGGGATGATGCCATACCAGATGAATATATGTTACAAGTTCAACATTATATGGCTGTTACTGGATATATGGGGACATATATTGCTGTCTTAATTGGTGGAAATACTTTTCGCTGGAAATTTATTGAACGTGATGAAGCATTAATTTCAATGTTAATTCAATTAGAATCGGACTTTTGGAAACATGTCCAAGATATTATTCCTCTGCCATTGGATGGATCAAAAGCAGCAGCTAAATTTCTTGGTGAACGATTTCCTAATAGTATATCTGCATCTAAAACAAAATTACCAGATACAGCTATTAAATTTATACAACAATATGAAAATGCCTGTACCAATGTCAATAAATATTCAGAACAAAAGCAAGAAGCAGAAAATCAGCTAAAAAATATGTTAGGCGATAATGAAATTGGTACTGTGGACGATCGAGTTGTTGCGTGGAAAAGCATATCTCAGGAACGTTTAGATGGAAAGACCTTAAAGACTGAACATCCAAGACTTTATAAAAAATATGCAAATAAAACATCATACCGACGCTTTTCCATAAAAGCGGCTATGTAAAAGGGAGAATTATTATGAATACGGAAAAATTAAAAGATAAACTAGGGGATAAATTACAGGCTTTGCAGGAACCTAAGCAAGAAATAGCTAGTTTAACTAAGCCAAATACGACAATAGTTCCGATTGATTCTAACTATATAGCATTAACAAATAATGCGTTAGATATTATCAAGGAGAATTTAAAGAATCAACCATTATCAGTTCAACTCTTTGATATTGTTAAGTCCCCGTCTGGTGGTGCAACTTCATTTACTGTACCGGGGTTATCTGGAGATGAAATATATAAAGAATTAACAGGTATTGTACTTGATTATGCTACACCTCGTGCTTATTGGGATACTCCTGATCCAGTAGAAGGTACGCCACCAGTATGCTATAGCCACGATAGCTTGATGTCATATGAAGGGAAACCTTGTAAGCATTGCCCGTTTAATGATTTTGGTTCAAAAGATGGCGAGTCCAATGCTAAGGCTTGCAAGGAATTTGTAATGATATTCCTTTTACGCCCAGATAATATAATGCCAATTATTATTAGGGTTCCAGTAACAAGTAAATTGATTTTCCAGCGTTATATGACAAGGTTAATTGGAAAAATGATGCCATTATCTGGAGTGGTTACAAAAATAACATTAGATAAAACAACCAATAAAACAGGGCAGCCCTATTCGCTATATAATTTTGAGGCCGTTAGCATCCTTAGTTCAGAAGAAAGTGCGAAAGCTAGAACTTTTGGTAAACAATTTATGGATATAGTTAACGCTGCTGAACTTAATATTCAGGAAGCTAGTTAATGTGATAGTTGAATAGAAAATAGATGGGGGTTATCCTGTCTATTTTTTTATATATTTATTAGCAATAAATGGTGATCTAAATGAATTTTATTGAGGTGTACAATATAGAATTATTACTTAAAAAGTAATTAAATCTTTTAAATATGATGGGTAAAAGTTCTAGTTGCTCATAGCATAATATTTAATATATCTATAGTAATAATATATCCTTTTAATAGTAGAAGATATGAAATAGATAAAGTGGTAATATTATTTATATTATTAGAGTGAAAATTTGGCTTTATAAATTAATATTAGTGTAACAAGAAAGGATTTGTCATGTAGGAATTATTATTTATTATATAAAGCATATACATATAAGTAAAAAAGAATAGATCAATAAAAGTTTACTGGGAATAGTAATAAGTAGCTATGCAATGAGAATAACACGATGATAATAGAAAATATGATAGAAAAAATACAAGAAATAGTTGTAATATAGATTGGAGGAATTAAAATGATTTATGCACCACATACATTCGAGCTTTCGCTTATACTTAATACAAGTGATTTTGGCAAATGGAAAAATAATGCATATAAAAATGCAGAAGGAAATTATCGGTTATATAGGAAAAATAATATTATTCGTGATGATGCTTTTAAAGATAAAGGTGTTAAAATTGAATATCATGACAATACTTTCAAGAAAAAAATTAAACTTATAGTAAATCCCACTAAGTTGCTTGGAGGTAATGATATAAAAAAATTATGGAAACCTAATAACGGTAATATATTGGAGCTTTTACGTAAAGTGAAAATATATGTTAAGGCATATTTTGACGCTGAATATAAATTGGGCGATTTTAAATTAACCCGTATAGATTTTACTGTGAATATTAATGTTGGCGATAAAAAAAGCGTGTCTGCCTATATAAAAGTATTACATAACATTGGAAAAGTTAAAGGTTTCAAACCGAAGTATGACAAAAATGATAAAAAGATTGATAATGATTTGAGTTTTGATTTGGACGGCAATTCCAATGGAATTGAATTTACAGCGTACGATAAAGAGGCTGCATCTGAGAAAAAAGAAGCAAAAGGAATTTTACGTGCAGAAGTACGGTTAAAAAAACAGAAAGCTATTTGCAAGTATACGGATGAAACCGCTACAGCAAAACAAATAAAACAATTGGCAAAAAATAGTGAAAAAATATTTTTAGAGATTTTTTCGCATATAGTTCCATATGGGAATTATTATAAAAAAAATAAAGCTGTGCAACTAATTGAGGATAATATTTCCAAACAAAAGTCTAGAACAAAGATGATTCAATTGATAGAACTTATACCGAAAAAGAAATCACTATATCTTGCCCAAAAAGAAATGAACGATAGAAATATTGATAAAATAATGATAATGTTTGCAGAAATCAACGTATCACCCGTGACTATTAGTAAGAGGCAGAAAATAAGTTCCCTTAAAAATTTATATTCGTATTTAATTGAAGAATAATAAAGCTTTGGCAGACAGGAGGCTCTTAGAAGCCTACTGTCTATGCCATGAAAATTATCAATATTGATAATATATTTCGGTTATAACCATAAAAACTATTGATTTTTTATGTTGTTTAGACTATATTACTTGCAAGGGGGTGGTGACTATGATTATAAGGCAATCTTATATTGATCAAATTACACCATTTATTGATATGCCGTTAGTAAAGATTCTAACTGGGGTTCGCCGTTGTGGAAAGTCAACCATTATGCTGCTGCTCATGGAAGAACTTAAACAAAGAGGGATATCTGAAAACTGTATAGTACGTTTTAACTTTGATACCTTGGAATGGCAGAATGCTGATGCGAAACAAGTATTTGAGGTTATCAAAGGTAAACTTGTTACAGATGAACGCACATATTTGTTTTTGGATGAGATTCAAGAAATAGAACATTGGGAACGGCTGGTCAATACCTTCATGGAGGAAGGTGAATACAATGTTGATATTTTTGTCACCGGGTCTAATTCTAAAATGATGTCCTCGGAAATATCGACTTATTTGACCGGACGGTATGTTTCGTTTCGCGTATATCCGCTTTCTTTTGCTGAGTATTTAGATTTTAGGAAAGCATATGGTGAGATGCAAGACCTCTCCAAGGAATTTTTACGTTATATTGAATATGGCGGCTTTCCTGCCGTTCATATTAAACAGCTTACGCCAGACGAAGCTTATACCATCGTGAAAGATATTTATAACACTACTATTTTTACTGATATTGTTAAGCGCAACCAAATTCGGAAGGTTGACCAGTTAGAGCGTATAGTGAAGTATGCTTTTGATAACATTGGCAATACCTTTTCGGCGAATTCTATAAAAGGTTTTTTGACAAGCCAGAGCCGGAGTATAGATGTAGAGACGGTCTATAATTATCTTTCGAAGCTAGAAAGCGCCTATATCTTGAATCGGTGCTCACGTCAGGATTTACAAGGTAGAGAGATTTTGAAAACGCAAGAGAAGTTCTATTTGGCGGATAATGCATTTAAGCATGCAGTATTAGGATATAAGCAGGCTGATATATCGCAAACTCTTGAAAATATTGTATACTTAGAGCTTCGGCGGCGCGGGTATGATGTTTATGTAGGTAAACTTGACACCAAAGAGATTGATTTTGTTGCTGAAAAGCAAGGTAAGAATATCTATGTTCAGGTTGCCTATCTTTTAACCGATAAAAAAACACAGGAACGGGAATTTGGTAATCTGCTTCAAATCGAAGATAATTTCCCTAAGTTTGTGGTCAGCATGGATGAGGTGGATATGTCTCAAAAGGGAATTATCCATTTGAATATCAAAGATTTCTTGTTGAATAATTGGTGAAGATCAGTTGCTATCTTAATGTTAGGATTAGCGGCTGATCTCTATTCATATGTACTACACTTTAAGGGGGAGATGTTTGCTTTTAGGGAATGTTTTCATAAAATACTATTATAAAAGTATTTTATGCCACTTTATCCTAGTGTAGTGGCACATTGATATTTAACTTTTTACTTTTTGTCTCACTTGATATTCTGGCGATGTATGGAAATTCAATTTACTAAAAGTCGATATGTCAATACACTAGAGAAGGAAAATAGCGATAAATATTGAAGTGTTAAATTATTGTATATGAGGTATACATTGAATTGAGGCCACGGCAATGCAGTTTGCAAATGAGGTTTAGTACAAAAATGAAGAGTTAAAATATTTCATTCTAGTTGGAAAGGAACGTTGTGAAATGCAAAAAAAAGCGTACGATACAATTTTATCGGACTATGTTGATGCGGAATCTGCGGCTAAAGGCAGTGGTTTTGAACCATACCGTTATAAATGCGCTTGCTGTTGGGAAGAAGTGCATTTGTGTGCTGCAGACAGTCGTAATCAAGCTACTCACTTCAGACATCGTAATGGTAACAATAATGTTGAATGTGAGAATTATCTTGGCAATCGCAACGCTATTATTAACAGTGCACTTTTTCATCGTAATGTCAGGGATAAAATTGAGTTCTACTTTTCGAACTCTACGAAACTGTTCAGTATTGGTGTAAAGTTTGATGCTGATGAGATTTCGACTTATGAACAAGACGAAGCAAGTCTTCAGGTTAAGACTTCGTATACAGCAAAGCCGTTGATTTCCATTCCTATTAGAAGTAGCAGGTTTTACCCGAATATTTCAGAACTTATTCCTATTAGTAAGTTTTCATGGGAGTACTATGTTTCTTCTTCGAATGATTCCAAACCACACAAATGTGAACTATTTAGGAAAGATAAGCGTGGGTATTTATACCCATCTTTCTTTAAAATTCAAGCTCAAGGTGATGGTGGTGATTTCAAAGCAAAGCTTATCCGTAGTGACACCTTATATACGAACACTCCATATTTGATAGTATTTACGCACTTGTATCATCCTATGAGTTTTCAGCAAGATGTGAAAGTAGGAGAAGTAATTAGCTTTAAGACTATGGACAGGGATTTTGCTGGTGTAGTTGTAGCTTTTACTCGGAAAACAGCAAGCGTAGAACACCAACTTGGATTGTGGAAATACAAACTGGAAACAAATGAGACACTAACGTTGGTATGGCCTCCTTCTTCACTGGTTAATGAATCAATGCTGATTTGTACTGATTACGCGTATCTGTTCTCAACGTTTGAACTGCAAGCACATGGCAATATAAACGTGCCTTCTGATAACATTGAAAGGTTTGAAAATGGAATTTCAAAGGTTTCAATAAACGGTCGAACCAAAATATACAAGAAAAACGCAGAGCTTGTGCTTGAAAAGTGCAAAGAAACATCGTATGAATACGATGTCATTTCAGTTGCACAAGAGACAGCAAAAAACTATGTTGCGTCAGATGTCAGTGCATTTCTCTTTAATCGTTCGGGTGTATCTCCAATGAGCAAGGGAATGTCTGTCTTACTGACACACTGTAGTGAAGTGCGGCATTATTCATATGGATATCTTGATAGTATTGTCACTGTAGCAAACGATACGGTTACTTTGACTGGTAACCGTCTTCTTCAGGATATACTCATGTATTATAAAAGGACGGAAGCATTCAACTGGGCTGGCTATGAATCGCTCGAACTTAGTCATACCGCTTTTCAGTATATTGAAAGTTGCGAAAAAACAGGGTTGATAAACTCTGTGGCAAAACACTTTATTGAGGAGGGGTGGATATGAATTATCTTCCAATACTAACCGAAGCTGAAATCAAGTATATTTGTTCGGTCATCTACATCCAAGATTCGGTATGGTATTTTAAGCGTTATCCCAAAGACTTTGCAAAAATCATGCCGGGTTTTAGACCAACAAGTCTAAAAAATCAGGAGCAAGTAAGTGCGTTGCTGTATAGAAGCCGTAATCAGGCTTTTATTTCCTCGTTTATCGAAAAGCACATAAGCCGTTGGCTTGACGAAATACAAGATGAAATAACTCTGAAAACTGATAAAGGTGAAAGTAAAGAGTCAGCTTGGATGCAGACTTTACCATTTTGCTTTTTTGTGGACAACATCAGTATATTTTTTAAGCTGATTGGCGACGAACAACCAGAACAGTATGTTTCTCTTATTAGTGCAAGTATAAAAAGAATTAGAGATTTAGATATCTCGCACAAAAGGATTAAGACAACGCTGAGCAACAAGAAATCCGAAGTAATGCGGCTTGAGGATGATATCAGGTGTGTTCAATCTGAGTTAGATAAATCCAGCAAGAAGCTTATTGAACATTCATCCGAGATAAAAGCACTCAAACGCACCTGTGCTGATATTGAAAAGCTAGAAGGTATTGTTTGCGCCCGCGAGCAAGAACTTGATATCTTGAAAAAGAAGGCTCAAGAGCGCGATGAATATATACAAAAGCTGAATGACGAACTGTCCGCTTCCAAAGATGCGCAGCTACAACTTGAAATAAAAATAAAAGAAGAAATCAAGCAGCAACGAATAGCCGAATCGATAGAACAAGCAGCCTCTTTAAAGCCAAGAGGCCCAAAGGACATCGAAGAGTTTAAAGAGTTTTTAGAGTATAATTTAGAGAGCCTTGGAGTGGCTACGAACGCTGAGTATTATTTTCTGTTAAAAGAGCATATATGCAAAATTTTGTTTCAAGGAAAGCCCATTATTATTTGTAGGGCTGCAGGTATGGTGCTAATGAGGTGTGTTGCAAACACGCTGGTTGGTTCGGCAAATGTGGATACTCTTTCGTTTGTAACGGACATCTCGGAGCAGCAAATACACGGGTTTTTATCCACTAAAAACCGTATAGTTTGCTTAGATAACTTCATTGGAAATTATAATGAGACGACCTTGCTAACAATTTGTGATAAGCATAGAAATAAGATTATTTTCTTAACTACCGTCTATGAAAGAACGCTCTTTTATATTCCAGAAGAGCTTTTAAAATATTGTATTTACCTTAATCTTAACCGGATTGAGGGATTTACCCATGACCATGCTTTGACAGAAGCCCCGTCCACTATAGATGAAATCGACGCTTCATACCCTACAATTACTCCCGATATTCGTTGGTCATCGCTTCTTAAAGAGATACTCGACGAATTGGGCGTGTGCAGTGCTTTGTCTACATATAAGAGTTCGTTAATCTCAAACGAAGCAAGTTTATGCTGTTTATTAGCATTCGATGTCCTTCCTTTCTGCGTGGATGTTCTTAAGATTTCTCCATTCAGCGTCTCGGAGCGTCTGAACAAGTATGCGGGAGATAAAGGTAGATGTTCACATAAGGGATTATTCAAGAGGTGGTTTGTGTGAAAAACGATCTCATACAAGCCATGTCAGTCGACATGAATATTCCTCGTTTTCAAAACGAGTCTGATGAGTCGTTCGTATACAGGCTATGCTACTCTGCATTAGGACAATGGTGTTTAAGCATCGCAAAAAATGTAAAGGGAATCAGTATAGGGACAACAAAGAATAATCAGACAATAGTACTTAACGATTTATTGGCAAGGTACACAGAACTATTCCCTGATATCTCCAAAAAATTTGTTGATACGAGCAATCAACAGCGTAATATTTCAGTTTCTATGCGAAGAGTTTACGAAGAAACTGGTTATTTACTGACTGATGAGGACAAACACAATAGATTAGCTAACTTTGGAAGGAGCATAAAAATTGGACAGCAGGCATTGTTTTTTGGTCTTCCACAAAAGCCCTATACTGTTAACGGATTAGGTGTGTTTTCGTCACCGTCAGAATATGTGATAGCAGTAAATAACTTTCTCATTAGGGATAGTCTGACCTGTGAAGAATACTTCCAAGCACAATTTGACGCGATAGACTTTTATGACAGGGACATTGATGTTCAAGAATTGGAGTTCTTCAATCCACTATCGAAGAATGTTCCATCTTTGTCATGGAATAAGAATCTGGAAACAGATTGCTCTGTTGCTCGAAAAACGGAAACGGGTCCCTTCTATCGGATGATGAGAACATCCGAAGGAATACTATTTGCGGATGAACCCGTAGAGGTTCATCCTGACAGTTTTATTTCGCACGAATATAGGCGTCTTTATTTCGCAATGAAAGCGCACTATGGAAACTCGGTGAAAGCAACGATTTCAAAGCTTGATAACAAATATTCGAGAATACGGGTAGGTGGACACTTACCTTACCGAGAATACTATTTCTTGCTGCTTTTAGCTTGGCCTGAGAGTACGGCTTTTGATAAAGTTAACTTCATTATACCAAACAGTTTATTAGGAGAAACATATACTATGTTAGAACACATCGGTATCGAAGTAAAAGGAGGTCGCATCCATGAATAGCGTAAATGGAGTTCAACAGTACTATCAAGCAATTCGTGATAGGCTTAGAAACTACATAAAATCAGATTATCTGGCTAACAGTGAAACTTTACTGCTATATGTTGATGATTTGTTGGGAGAATTTTGCTCGGAGTATACAAACATTGCTCGTGAGCCATATATTGAAACATCAGCCTCGTATAAGAAAGTTACGGATGGGATAAAAAACTCTTCACTCATTGAGCAGGGAGTGAAGGATTCGTTGCTCAAGCTCATCCAAGAGAAGCTTGGAATTTTTTCTGACCCGTTTGAGCATCAGGTTTGTGCTCTGGAATGTGCTATGGCAGGACGAGACCTATTTGTTTCCACCGGTACTGGCTCAGGTAAGACCGAGTGCTTCTTGTGGCCAATAATAGCAAAGTGTTTTGATGAAGCGAAAAATCGTCCAGCGCAATTCCAGCAAGAGGCGGTTCGAACGCTGATTATATATCCGATGAATGCCCTTGTTTCCGATCAATTGGCGCGTTTTAGAAAAATCATTGGTGGGGAAAATTTCAGGAAGATATTTACCACGGATACTCACGCAACCCGTATTCCTCATTTTGGTATGTATACTGGAAGAACACCCTACTCGGGAGATGCGAAAACGGCAAGTAGTAAAGAACTGGCAATGACTTTCCGTAAAAACTATCTCGTAGATGCAAATGCAGATGCCGAAACTCAACGTAGGCAACTAAACAATGTTAATGGTCTGAAGAGCATCAATAAGTATCCAGCTAGATTCGGAGAAACCGGACTTGAGTCATTTATCAAAAATCTGGATCAGAATATTCATAAGCCATCGCCATATGACGCTGAGTTCATAACAAGATTTGAGATGCAAAATTGCCCTCCGGACATCCTGATTACTAACTACTCAATGTTAGAGTATATGCTTATGAGGCAACGCGAAGCTAAAATCTGGAATAAAACGAAGGAATGGATTGATGCTTCAACAGACAACAGATTGCAAATAGTGCTGGATGAAGCCCATATGTATCGAGGTTCTGCTGGTGGAGAGATTGCGCTGTTGTTGGAGCGTCTATTTTATCGCTTGGGAATCACTAAGGATAGGGTGCAGTTTATTCTTACAACTGCAAGTATGCCGCAAGGTAAACAAGAAGCAATAAATGATTTTTACTTTGGATTGACGGGAAAAGATGCTTCGGATTGCGAATTCTTGTTCGGTACCAAAGAGCCTGTTCCAGATAAACTAGAAATAAAAACGGACATTGAAGCATTGGCTTCTATAAGTACAGCCCAAGTGCAAGGTGAAATTGCTTTAGCCACCAGAATCAGGACATTTGCGAAGGTGGTATTTAAGTATAACATACCCGACTATTACACCCCACTACAGACACAAGAATGGCTATACGACAACCTTCCCAAATATGAGGCGTTTGTTGTTTTGAACAAGTTGTGTCGTGATGGAGCGAAATCCTATAGTAAAATTAAAGAAGCCTTATTTGGTAATGCAGAGAACGGAGAGAAAGCTCTTGATGCACTCTTGGTAGTGGTTTCACTTGCCGCAAAAGACGGAAATATTCTGTTTCCCGTGAGGTTGCATATGTTCCTTCGCGGTTTGCAAGGCTTGTACGCATGCTCCAATCCAAAGTGTACGTGTGCAAAACATTCTGAAAGCGAGAAGTTGCCGCTTGGAAAGGTTATATCCATACCCAAGGATAAATGTAAATGCGGAGGAAAAGTTTACGAACTTTTCAACCACATTAAGTGTGGTGCTTTGTACTTTCGGGTATATGTTCAAAAAACTGAGGGACAACCTTACTGGTATGTTTTTCCTCAGAGAGGCTTAGATGGTGATGCAAATTCTCTACAAGAATTGTTACTATACGTTGTTCCCCAAAAATATCAGAAAGGCAAGAATGACAAGATTGGTTCCCTTGACCCATTTACAGGTAAACTATATTTATCTCAACAGGAAGATGAGACTTTACTTGATGTTGTATACTACAGTAAAAGCGAAAAAGGAAAAAAGACAGATGCTAAGGGAAAACCTTTTAATTTTGGCGTCTGCCCAAAATGCAAGAAGCCAATGTCCTTGAAGAAGCCTGTTGATTTATCCACCAAGGGGAATATACCATTCTATAATCTCACTAAAGCGCAGTTTGAACTACAACCGCCCAAATCCGATTTGATAAACCAAGGGAGGAAGGTCTTACTTTTTTCTGACTCGCGCCAGAATGCTGCAAAGTTAGCGTTAGACTTATCTAAATCATCTGATGCTGACGCGTTTCGTCAGGCAGTTATGCTTGCATCGCTTTTACTGGAGGTTGATGGTAAAGAGCATTCTTTGGCAGACCTTTATCCAGCGTTTTTGGATGTATGCACTCAGAATAGTCTTACGTTCTTTAGCGGGAAGAGTAAAGTGAAATTCATCGATGATTTACGCACATTTGCAATAAAGAAGAAAAGAGCAGCAGATCATAACCGTATTTTTGATTATTCGTCAGTTGCTCGCGACTACCAGTCAATGCCTGATGACTATTACGAACAAATACTAACTTTCTTTACAGAAAGCCCCCGTTCTTTTAAGGACATTGGTATTGGGTTTTTAGCACCGATATCCGAATTGCTTGAAAACTGCATTTTTGACCTAGAAGATGAAGGGATTGAGCTTCATCAAGAGGATGTGTTCAGACTATTGGTTCTTCTCTTCTGGGATGTCATGGATGATACAGCAGCGCTTGGAGAAACTATTCCGGATGATGTGCGTAAAGGATTACCCGGACGTAGCAAAACGCAAGATTTTGGGCTTGGGTTTGAGTTTTCTGCTAATTTAGATAAAGGGCTGATGCAACGAATTCAAGAGTTGTTTTGCCTTGATGACATAAGCACGGAAAAAATCGTAGGTAAGATACGTGATGAGTTCTTTGGTGCTGCCTCTAATAATCATTACTATATCAAACTTAGTGCCGTGAAAATACAATTGACTGGCACTGACTTTACGTGGTATCGGTGTGTAAAGTGCGGAAAGCTGTCACCATATAAAATCGGTGATTATTGTGGGGCGTGCTTTGTTTCAACGGATTTAAAGCCAATTACTAATTTAGAATTGACTCGCTTTGATTTTTGGAGAATTCCAGTTCTGAATGCTCTTAATAAAATTGAAAGCATTCACACGATAGATACAGAAGAACATACAGCGCAACTATCTCATAAAGAAATTCGTAGTGACACTTGGAGCCGTACTGAAAGGTATGAAATGAGATTCCAAGACATCAATGCAGGTGAACACGGCGAAGATGCGATTGATGTCTTAAGCTGCACAACCACAATGGAAGTAGGTATTGATATCGGATCGTTGACTGCGGTTGGGCTTCGCAATATACCGCCTATGCGTGAAAACTATCAGCAGAGAGCAGGGCGTGCGGGACGTAAAAATGCAGGCATTTCAACAATCGTCACTTATGCTTCTGGAGGTATTCATGATAGCCATTATTTTTTGCATCCAGATGAAATGATTTCCGGTTCGCCGCGCAAACCTTGGATTGACCGTGATAATCCGAAGATAAAGCAACGTCATATCAATATGCTTGCTCTCAACGGATTCATGTCTACGCCAATAATGAATGGACAGTATGATGGCATTGTCGATATCGGGATAATAACATTTTGTGAACAGTATGGAGAGAATTTCATAGAGTATTCCCATTCATTCGAGAAAGAGTCAGGACTATCAACGGTAGCCACAATTACACACTTTCGTGAAATTAGCCTTAATGTATTAGCCGAAGGAAAGCGTGACGAATACATCAACAACGATAAAGAAACGTCTGCGTTTGATGTCTTTTATCGTGAAGGGTTCATACCTTCTTACTCTTTCCCAAAGAATGTTGTGAGATTCTTTGTCGAAAAGGAATCGGAGCGCGGCAAGAATGCTCCTCGTGATATTCAATACGCACCTGAACGAGATATAGCTATTGCTCTGAGTGAATATGCCCCAGGTAGGTTTGTTACCATAGATAAGAAGATATTCAAAAGTGGAGGTATTTACGCGAATCCTCGTCCGAGGGGATTTGAAGCTAATCAGGCTGAGTTCTACTTTAAGAACACTGATTATTACAAGGATATTTATATATGTTCTGAGTGTAACTGGTTCGGACTTGAAAAAGCGGATGAGAAACGCACGACTTGTCCTTATTGCGGTGCAGCAATTGTTAAAAACAAGACACTGCGGCCATGGGGATTCTCACCGGTTAAGGGAGATGAAGTTAAGTATGAGGATGAGGATGAGCAATACACCTATGCTGAAGCCCCTTACTATTCCTATGTTCCTGAAGACACGCAGATGAGAACCTTTAAAAGGAGTCGTATTCGTTTTGTTAATCTTCCGGATAGAAAAGTATTGACCGTTAACATGGGAAAAAGTAAGAATGGCTTTAATATTTGTAGAAAATGTGGAGGAGCAGAGGTAGCTAACCCGAATGGAAATGGGACATTTTCGTTTTCACAACCTTACCATGATAATCATCCTGTTTGTCACCACGATGGGACTGTTGATACAAACATATTTTTGGGATATGAGTTCTTAACAGATATGTTTATGCTTGATATCTCATATGATTCAGTAAGATTGGTGGGTAGTAATGGTGAGGAAGAAAAGAGCATCTTACGGGCAGCAGTAACTACTTTGCACGAGGCACTCAAAAAGGCTGTATCATTAGTTTTGGATATTGATTACAACGAAATCAGTGGTGGATGGCGGCCAAGGAAAATAAACAGCAGTGACCCACACATAGAGATGTTTTTTTACGATAACCTAACAAGTGGCGCAGGATACTCATCGCTAATTGGCTCTATTCTTGATAAGGTTTTCGTTAGTGCAAGAAGCATTCTTTCCGAATGCGAATGCTCTCGTTCTTGCAAGAACTGTCTTGACAACTATTGGAATCAACGATATCATCAGTTGTTTGATAGAAACTTAGGACTACAGTTGCTTGATTTTGCTCAATTTGGCAAGTTGCCAGACGAATACGATATGAGGAAGCAAGCAGGATTACTTGTGCCACTACAAAAGTTAATTTCAGAAGATGGAACTCCGAAACAGATAACGTTCGAAGTTGTCCCTGCTCTTCTGAAAAAAACGGACAACACGAGGTCAAAAATCTACCTTAATCCTTATGATTTGAACGATTGGTTGCCAAACACATTTATGACATATAGAAATTTATAAGCAGAGGTATTGTATGGCTAAGTCATTTTCGCCGCTTCGGTATCCAGGTGGCAAATTTAAAATATACAAGAAGGTCAAGAATCTAATTATTGCAAAAGGCTTTGACAATAGAATGTATGTGGAGCCTTTTGCTGGTGGTTTTGGGATAGGCATTAGCTTGTTGTGCGAAAAAGTCGTTCCGTCGGTTATATTGAACGACTTTGACTCACATATTTATCATTTTTGGCATTCTGTATTGAATGACACGGATAGCTTGCTACGTTTAATTAAGGACACACCGATAACTATAGAAGAACGAGAAAAGCAAAAGCAGAACTATAGAGATTTAGACGCTGACACTTTAACCGATGGGTTTGCCACGTTGTTTCTAAACAGGGTGAATTTCTCTGGAGTACTTAAAGGCGGGCCCATTGGTGGGTTAGACCAGTCGGGAACTTATAAGATTGATTGCAGATTTAATAAAGAGGATATAAGCCGCAGAATCGAGGTTATCGCACAACTAAAAAACAAGATTAAGCTATACAACAAAGATGCAGGTTATCTGATTAGAATGCATCTGATGAAAATGAAAACACCTATGTTTCTTAACATTGACCCTCCATACGTTATTAAAGGTAGTCAACTGTACACTAACTTTTTTACAGAAGGAGACCATCTCAATTTGCAGAGAATTATTGTTAAGTATCTAGATGCTGCCTATCCGTGGATAATGACATATGATAATTGCTCTCTTGTTAGGGACTTATATAGGCGCTTTCATATGCAGGAATATGGCATTAACCATAACGCAGGGGGAACTGTACTGGGGAAGGAGATCGTAATTACGAACATTCTTTCTGATGGATTTTTATGGTAAGTGAGTAAAATCAAAACTTTATGTAATTACTGTGATCACTTTGATGACAAGTGACAAAAGGATACAGAGTTACTGCAATATTCGATAATAGTAATCTATTAAAATCGCTGTATGTTAAAATTGATATAATGGTTAAATAGCTAGATGAATTTTTCGATTTATAAATTGGGGGAGAGTTAATGTATGAGTAAGTGGAGAGATAGAGTACAAGTAAGTTCGCAAAAGTAAAAAAAGGAAAAGCCATCGAAACTCCGAAACAGGTAAGTGTCTAGCAAACCAATAAGGAGTGAAAATCGATGGCTTACCAAAATTCTACCGTATCTTTTGAAAAAATGCTATTGAAATTTATAACCGATGAAGATCCAATACGATAAACGATATGCGTGTAGAACAAAAACGCGCCGTCTTACGCACCTTTGTAAAAAAGATGGTTTGGGACGGCGAGAATGTGCATGTATGTTTATTTGGTTCTGATGATAGCGGTGATATTGAATTACTGCCAGAAGAATTCGGACAGCGTGACGGCATTGAATTTACTGAAGCTAATGGGAATACTACCAAGCCGTTATGTGAGAATAGCAAATACTATGCGTAATGATAAAAAGGAGGCATTCCTAACATAAACGCATGTTTTATGGGGTTCTGTTTAAGGTATTAGTAACGTTTCCACCCTCTCCGCCATATAATTAGAAACTTTTAGGTCTGCCGAGGGGCAGGCCTTTTTTGTTATAAAAAACTGATCTCCACAAGTTAGGGGTATTTAGCCGAACTTGTGGAGATCAGTTTTATTACTGTGGTTGTATTTAAATTTAAGGATTATATTTACAAGGAATGATTAGTGTGTAGCTTGGCAAAGCAATTTTTTCTTTTGTGTGGAAGGTAAAAATAAACCAGCAAGTGCAGCAAAAATTGCTATTACTGCTAAAAGTTCCATGGTCATCGGCAAGCCATAAGAATCAGCAAAATAACCAAGCAGTGGTATCAATACGCCGCCGACGCTGAAGGAAAGTCCTAATGTAACACCAGAGGCGAAACCTATATTACGGGCTAAATAGGTCTGCCCTAATACAACGATTGAGCTAAATGGTGCAAACATGGCAAAGCCCATAGGTAAAAGCAATAAAAAACCAAGCCATACAGTTTTTGTCTGTGATAGAAGTACTACGGATATAGCTAATAATGCATAGCTTATGCGGATTATTTTTAAATAACCAAATTTATCTGCCAGTAAGCCGCCGAGCAAAGTCATTATTACACCAAACATAAATAATAAGGTTAATGATGAACCAGCAGCTGCATTGGACAAACCCATGACTTTAACCCAATAAATAGGGATAAAACTGCGCAGACCACAAATGGTAATTGAACTAAATATTAGTAGTAAAACTAAATGGGAAAAAGCACGCCAATCATTTTTGGCAGGGGCATCAGCTGTTGCAGCAGGTTTTGCGGAATTATTATCTGTTTTTTCTGCAATTGCTTGTTTCATTTTAGGGACGAACAGCATAAGCAGCAGGGCTGTTGCTAGACCTAAAAAACAGAAAATAGAAATCCCTTTTAGTCCCCACATGCTGATTGCAGCTACAGCAAGTACAGGTCCCACAGCAAAACCACCATTGCCGCCAACTGAAAAAATACTAAGCGCAGTGCCGCGTTTACTGCCGGCAACTTTATTTACCATACAGGCGGCCTCAGGATGAAAAATAGCACTTCCTATGCCGCTAAGGGTAATGACGAAAAATATCAGCCAATAATCAGTAATGATACCGGTGAGTCCCATCGCTGTTCCTGATAAAAATATTCCAGCAGACATAAACCAGTTTTTTGATTTTTTATCTGCTAACCAGCCAAATGCTGGCTGCACAACGGATGATAAAAAACATGAGGCAAACATAAGTCCGGCTATAGATTTATAATCCATACCATATTGTGATATGAAAAACGGCAAAATGGCAGGTAAGGCACCCATAGCAATGTCACAGGAAAAATGTCCTATGGCCAGTAGATAAATATATTTTTTGTCCAAGTAAGTACCTCCTCGATAATTAGCACGAATTTAGCAAATTATTTTAATCACTGCTGGAAAAATATAATTTGTATGATAATATTATTATAAATGTTTAATAATAATAAAGCATGGATAATATGAACTGATATTAGCATAATATGAATGAGAGGAGTTAGCTTGTGTCAGAAAAAAATATCTTATTACAACAATTGCAATGTCAAAATTGTACTTTTATATGTAAGGATCGTACCCAAGGAAATGCTCGTAAATGTTCCCGATTTTCTTGCGATACAGTGTCTTTAAGGGTTGCTCGTATACAATCGGGTGTAAAGGGACCGATGTTTGGTGAGCATTGGCATGAGCAGATGCAGTTGCTTTATTTTAAAAAAGGGGCGGCAGCTATTCATTGTAATGGCGAGAGTCATAAACTTGCACCTAATGATATTCTTATTATTAATAGTAATGAAATACACTATGGAACAAATTTCAGCACTGATACATTGTACTATATTTTGAAAATTGATTTTCGCGAACTTTTTTATCAGAAAAAATTATATGATAAAATTCCTTATATTGAAGCCTTACTGGAAAATCGATTGTTATTCCAATATAAAATTCACAACGATGTTGTATTGAATAGACTGATTGAAGTAATATTAAAAGAAATAGAAAATCCGATAATTGGTTCTGAAATTGAGATACAAGCAAATCTTTTTCATATTGCTGCTCATTTGCTGAGGCACTATCAACAAAAAGTTTTGCCAATTAATCATGCTTTGCAAAATGCAGATAAATTACGTGCAGCTTTGTCTTACTTAGAAACACATTATCAGGAAAATATATCACTTGATTTTTTAGCGGCAATTGCAGTTATGAGTCCCCAGCATTTTTGCCGATTATTTAAAAAACTTACAGGACGAAGGCCGATGGATTATATTAATTTTTTACGTGTGAATAAGGCCATTTTTCTGCTTAATGATAAAAAGCTTAATGTCAGTGAAATTGCTGCTGTTGTAGGATTTAATGATATCAATTATTTTAGCAGGGTTTTTAAGAAATATCAGATGGTATCACCAACTCAGTTTCAAAAAAATAATGCAGATTTTTGATGGAAATAAACTGAATATAGTAATTGATATTATAGGAACAGCCCCAGACCGTGGTTACTGCCTGGGGCTGTTTGTCGTTTTATTTTTTCATATATAATATGCGCATGGAATTTAGAACGCACAGCATAGCAACACCAGTATCGGCAAATACGGCACTCCATAAGGAGGCATAGCCGGTAACGCCTAAAAGCATTACCGCAAATTTTATACCTAATGCCATTACAATATTTTGTATGGCAATATTGTTGGTAGTGTATGCTATCTGCAGGGCATCTGCAACAGCTTCAATTTTTGAAGTCATGAAGACAACGTCAGCAGCTTCGATAGCTGCATCAGCGCCTGATCCCATGGCACAGCCTACATTGGCATTGGCAAGTACTGGGGCATCGTTGATACCATCACCAACAAACATTACAGCACCGTCGTTTTGACGGATTTTTTGCAGTGCAGATAGTTTTTCTGTTGGTAAAAGTTTGGCAAATATATTTTTTATGCCCAGCTTTTTGGCGAGGAGCACTGTATTTTTCTCGGCATCACCGGTTAATATAGCTGTTGAAATATCATACTTATGCAATCTATCGATTGTTGCACGGGCATTAGCTTTTAATTCGTCAGTTAAAAGTATACTGCCGGCATAAATACCATCAATAGCTGTGTAAACAGTAGTGACAGTTTCAACAAATGGAATATGGATGTTATTTTCCTGCATAAGATTGATATTGCCAACTGTAATTTTTTTATTATCAATAATACATTCTATGCCTTTACCAGATAATTCGTTTATTTGTGCAGCAGCAGCTAAGGTAATATTTTCTTCCTGAGCATTTTTTATAATGCTTAGGGCTAGAGGATGGGAAGAAGCTTGCTCGGCACTGGCACAAAAATACAGTAAATCATTTGGGGAAAAACCATCAGCGGGTTTTATTTCCTGTATGGCAAAATTTCCTGTGGTAAGTGTACCGGTTTTATCCAGCGCGGCAGCTTTTACTTTGCTTAAAGCTTCAATGGCTGCACCACCTTTAAATAAAATACCATAACGTGATGCCCTGCCGATACCAGAGAAAAAAGCTAAGGGAACACTGAGTACTAGAGCGCAGGGACAGCTAATGACCAAAAATGTTAATGCGGCATAAATATATTTTTCCCATTGCCCAGTTATTAGTGACGGAATGATTGCTACTAATATGGCAGCAATAACAACAAAGGGCGTGTAATACTTAGCAAAGCGGGAAATAAAACGTTCAATAGTTGGTTTATTGGCTGAGGCATCCTGAACAGAAGCTAAAATGCGTGAAACCATTGATTGGGCTAATACTTTTTCAACCTGCATTTTAATAGCGCTGGTTTTATTTATACAGCCTGATAAAATATTATCACCTGTTTTTACTGTACGTGGCAATGATTCGCCAGTTAACGGTGACGTATCAAGTTCGCTGCTGCCAGAAATAATAATGCCGTCAAGCGGTACTCTGTCACCGGGACGAATTAATAATATATCACCAACTTCGGCAAGTTTTGCAGGAATTTCTGTTGTTTTTTCGTCGAATATTTTTAAAACTGTTTCAGGTCGCATATCAATGGCGGCAATGATTTCCTGCTGACTTTTGTTTGATGCTTGTTCTTCGAATAACTCACCAATGCGGAAAAACAGCATTACGCCGGCAGCTTCAGGATATTGCCCAATAATAAAGGCACCGATGGTTGCTATGCTCATAAGAAAATTTTCGTCAAAAATATGACCTTTTATAATATTGCGCATAGCATGGCTTAAAACATGACGGCCCAATATTATATAAGATATAATTAATAGTATGAGTTCTAAGGTTGAATTATAAGTGCCTAATAATTGGGCAATTATAAAAAATATACTGCCAACGATAATTTCGTAAAAATCAGTACCCTTATACCAAACTAGTGCTTTGGTGTGATGGGAGCTGGTGCTTTCATGGGAACAGCAGCTGCAGGTGGATAATGGAGTTAAATTTTGTAAATCAGAGTGGTCATTATGATAGCAGGTATTGCCTAATGATTTTGCCTTGTCATGGATATGGGATATATCTTGGGACATAACACTCACCTCAAATTAAGTTTTTGCAAATATTAAATAAATATATGAACATTTATTCATACGTTTATTATAGCATCGATAAAATTTGTACGCAAGAAACTTTTATTGATTATTATATTGATTAATTTATGATAAAATAAAAATATAATAATTTGCCAAGAGGGGGATAAAATGAAGAATTTTATAGTTGTTGTGACGATAATAATCACTTGTGTATTTACCAATATGTCTAGTGTCAAAGCAAGTGATGTAAATGATTATAAACAGCAATATTTTGCCTCGTTATTATCAATGGCTGCTTATAATGATAAGTATAGTACAGCAGTAAAAGCAGCGTTGACCGCATATGGCTGGGACTTTTTAGACAATACGAGTGATAATAAAAAATTAAAGGATGTATTATTAGCACATGCAGTTGATTTTAAGGCGGCAGAAGATTCTTATTTTCTGGCATTTAAGGGTACCAGTGATTATGCTGATGTCAAAAATGATATAAATATAAAATTAATCCCCTTTGCTGCTGAAAATAGCAGCAAAGCAGTAATTACTGAAAACACGCCTTTAGTGCATAGCGGCTTTTATAGTAATTGTTTAAAATTATTGGCACAGCCAATTGGTAAGGAAGATTTAACGCAATATTTAATAAAAATTTTAGCGCAAAAACCAGCAGCACATCTTTATATAACGGGACATAGTTTGGGTGGAGCAGAGGCTGTGCTGACAGCAGCAAGATTAATCGAGCTGGGGGTTCTGCCGCAGCAGATAAGCGTAATTTCTTTTGGGGCGCCGGCAGTTGGCAATGAGCAGTTTGCCCAAGAATATGGCAGTAAAATAAATTTGCAACGGATTATTATGAAGGGTGATCCTGTTCGTAATCTAGCACAGATTGTTGATGCCCGTTATAGACTATTTGGGCAGGAGATAAAATATTCACAGGTCAGTTCTGATGATGATAAGATTTCCCATAAAATAATACTATATGTGGATAGAGCCTTGCGTCAGTATTATGATAAAAAAACTGACCCGCTAGATGAAAGAACAGCAAACGTATCAGTAATATTTACTGAGCCGGTTTTTCATATCCCTGAGGAGCAGCAAAGAGAAAATATAAATGTTTATTTACAAAAAGCCTTAGCGGATATTACAAAGCATAATATAAAAGAATCAGTAGAAAAAAATACAGCGGATACATTAGCTGAAAATTGCAAATATGTAGTAAGGACAGATATTACAATAAAACGGCAGCAAAAAGTGCAAAATAGTTTTTATACGGCTATTAATTATACAATTTATAAAGCCGAGCCGCAGATAACTAACCTGCCCCTTTTTGTTCAAGAAAAATATGAACAATATAAACCACCTGCTGACGGCAAGAAGCAATTGAAAATTATTACTGTTTTGTCAGCTTCAACTAATACTGTGGAGCTGACACCAATAGAGGCAGTACTATATAATAGCAGCAAACTCCAGCCACAGCTGAAAAACATTCTTAAATAACAAATGGTCACGGCATTTTTGCCGTGACCATTTGTTTTAATCCTCAATACCTTTGCGACCCATAAGCCCTTTATCAAAATAGTGTTTTATAAGTTTCATTTCAGTCACTAAATCAGCTCGGTCAATTAGCCAGTCAGGTGCATTGCGCCCAGTGCAGATTATTTCACTATTAGTAGGAATGAGATTTAAAAGATGCTCCACCTGTTCTTTTTTTATTAAGCCGAAAAATAAGGCTACATTTATTTCATCCAGTACAATAATATCATAGTGCTGATTATTTAAGGCTGCTTCCAATTTTTGCAGACCTTGTTCAATCAATTCAATATAATCTGCCGGAGGGTTGCCTTTAGGGAAAACAACGACATCTGTATCGAATTTAGCGATACTTTCTTTATCAATAGTACCTTCCTCAGCGATAAAGAACGGCTTGCCAGTAGTTTGCAATACTATTTGCGGCATGGCTTGTAAAATTTTTTGTTCACTATAGGCTAAGCTTTTCATAAATTGGGCAAAGTATATTCTTAGATCGGCACCGGCAGCTCTTATAGCTAAACCAATAGCTGCTGTGGTTTTGCCTTTGCCGTTTCCAGTGTATACATGTAACATATTAACAACTCACTTTCTTGAATAAAAATAATTAATTTTTTAAAAGTAGGACTTTTAACTAAGTATAAAGAATATATATATTTAGTTTATTCATGACCATATGAGGAGGCAGAAATGTGAAAGAGATTAATATTGAGAAATTGGTGCCAGGGATGGCACTGGGCCGAACGATTCTCAATGATAAAATGGTCGTAATTTTATCAGCTGGGACTTTATTGACACATGCCCATATAACTCGTCTAAAATATTTGAATATTCCTTCGGCCTATATAAAAGACGGTTTTGATTTCAGCCAAAATTATCGTGCAGTAGAAATAATTTTTAATAAGGAAAATGCTTTTGTAAAAAAATATAACGATATAGTAGCGGAAGCCAGTGACCTTTTTGTGAATGTAGCAAAAGGCAAAGGGGAAGTGGTTGAAACTGTTGGAGAGGCAGTGAAAGAATCATTGGCACCAACTGTACGCGAAAGTGGTGTTATTGATTATTTATATACCCTTAGTAATATAAGTGACAATATATATCATCATTCTGTGCGGATAGCTGTAATGTCTGGCGTTATTGGTAAGTGGCTGCATTTTAGTGATAAAAAAATTAATGATCTTATATTGGCAGGATTTTTACATGATATAGGAAAAACGATGATGCCTAAAAATCTGATTAGTCGTCGTCCAGGAAAATTAAAACCTGAAGAATACGAAATCTACATACAGCATACAATAAATGGACAGGACATTTTATCAGATAAAAATAATATTTCGGCTGGTGTAAGGGCAGCGGCTTTGCAGCATCATGAAACTATGGATGGCGCTGGTGAGCCCTTCGGTGTTAGCGGCGACGAGATAAATGAATATGCGCGTATTGTATCAGTGGCTAATTTATATGATAATATAACCACTGAGCGTGAAGGTGAAGTAAAGCAGACACCTTTTGACGCAGTTGAATTTATAGGTAAAAATATGTTTTCGACGCTTGATGCCAGAATTTGTGTACCGTTTATTTCCAATATACAAAATTCATTTTTAGGTTCTAAGGTTGGATTAACCGATGGACGACAAGGGATAATTGTATATTATCCAGATGGATATTCATCTTTGCCAATGATTAGGATTGATGATGATACGATACTTGATCTAAACGATGAACGACGGGAACATGATATAAGAATAATGGAGTATAATCCCCGTTAAGTATGATAAATGCGTATTTCACAGAAATACGCATTTTTTTTTATCTGTTATCAATTTTGTCCATGCCGGCTAAATCGTGTTGAATAAAACGTTGTTCAGCAATTTTTTCATATTTACTGTCAGGACGGCCGTAATTGACATAAGGATCAATTGAGATACCACCGCGTGGCAGGAATTTACCCCATATTTCTATGTAACGGGGATTCATTAATTTTATTAAATCATCCATGATAATGTTAATGACATCTTCGTGAAAATCGCCATGATTACGAAAACTAACTAAATATAACTTGAGTGATTTGCTTTCAACCATGAGCTCATCAGGGATATAAGAAATATAAATAGTAGCAAAATCAGGCTGTCCGGTTATCGGACAGAGACTTGTAAATTCAGGACAATTGAATTTGACCCAATAGTCACGCTGCGGATGTTTATTGACAAATGTTTCCAGGATTGCTGGTGTATATTCATAACCGTATTGTACATTTTTTTGACCTAATAATGTTATTGAATCGGTCTCTTGTTGTGTGCGCATAAAATACCTCACTGATAATTAATATTTTCTATTATTATAATATTTTTTTCATAAAAATGCGATAATATAAGGTATTTTATTTATTTGCAGATGAATTGAAAAATATTTATCGTTACATAATAGGCTTTTTCTTGACGATGTTACTTTATTAGCGTAAAATTAAGTATTGTTAAATTCGTAAATTTAAACACTTAGTTTTTTCTAGATGTAATTTTGGAGGTTTTTATAATGAAAGCAAATCGTGTATATAATTTTAATCCCGGTCCGGCAATATTACCATTAGAAGTATTAAAAGAAGCTCAAAGTGAATTATTAAATTTTAATAATAGCGGCATGTCTGTTATGGAAATCAGCCATCGTTCTCCAGAATATGATGAAGTGCATAATAAAGCTAAAGCTGATATAAAAGAGCTTATGGGCTTAGGTGACGATTATGAAGTATTATTTATACAAGGCGGTGCCAGCACAGAATTTGCGATGATACCGATGAATTTCGCTCTCGATGGCAAAAAAGGTAATTATGTATTATCAGGCAGTTTTTCCACTAAAGCATATCAAGAAGCCGAAATACAAGGAGTAGGAGTTGTAGCTGGCTCCAGCAAGGAAAATAATTTCCGTAATATCCCTAAACAAGATGAAATTAAATTAAGTGCTGATGCTGCTTATTTACATATATGCTACAATAATACTATATATGGTACAGAGTATCATTATATTCCAGAAACACATGGTGTTCCATTGATTGCTGATATGTCATCAGATATGTTGTCACGACCATTGGATTTTAGCAGGTTTTCCTTAATTTATGCCGGTGTCCAGAAAAACTTGGGACCAGCAGGTGTTACCCTTGTTGTTGTAAAAAAATCATTTATAGAAAATAGCCCGGAAAATATTCCCACTATGCTTAGATATAATACATACAGTAAGAAAAATTCATTGTATAATACACCACCAGCATTTGGAATTTATATGGTGGGAAAAGTTGCTGCATGGATAAAAAAACAGGGCGGATTACAGGCTATGGCCGAAAAAAATGCCCAAAAAGCAGCACTATTATATGATGCAATTGATAACAGCAATGGTTTTTACAAGGGCCATGCCGATAAAGACAGCCGTTCTTTCATGAATGTGACTTTCCGTTTAGCTAATGAGGAATTGGAAGCTAAATTTGTGGCAGAAGCAAAAAAACAACAGTTGTGTGGCATAAAGGGTCACCGTTCAGTTGGTGGGATGCGGGCTTCTATTTATAATGCAATGCCATATGAAGGTGTAAAAGCATTAGCTGATTTTATGCTTAAATTTAAAGAAGAAAATTTATAATTATTCTTTGATAAGTTTATTATAAATTTTCTAAAAGAGAAAGGATGATAAACTTGAAAAATATAGATGCATTGGCAATTGGTGATAAAATTGTGCAGTCACTTAAACCAAGTGTGTTTTTGACAACAGCCGCCGAAGGCAAAATAAACACAATGGTTATTGGCTGGGGTGCTATTGGTGTAATGTGGGGGAAACCTGTATTTACGGCAATGGTTAGAAAATCACGTTATTCGTGGGAACTATTGGAAAAAAGCAACGAATTTACCGTTAGCATACCTACGCATGATATGAAGGAAGCACTGAAAATTTGCGGTACGAAATCTGGCCGTGATATTGATAAATTTACTGCAGCAGCATTAATGCCGCAGGCAGGACAAAAAATAAAGACACCAGTACTTGCTGGTGCCGGTATCCATTTGGAATGCAAGGTGCTGTATAAACAGGATATGCAGCCGGAAAACATGGATAAAGCAGAAAAAGAACGTTGGTATGGTGACGGCGGAGATTGGCATACTATGTATTTTGCTGAAATTGTCGCATCCTATGAAGATTAAATAATAGCAATAAAAAAACTGCCACTAAAGGCAGTTTTTTTATTGCTATTATTTGTGTATAGGTACATCAAAATAAATATCTTCGGAGTTGGAAAATAGACAATTAGCTGAAGATAATTCAGTGATTTGATTGTGAATAGTATCATAATTCTGAGCGCATACTAAGATCGTAAAGCATATATTATTGCTGAAATCTTTATCTAAAATACGAATATTGTTTTTATGCAGATAGTTTTCAATGCTGCCAACGAGTGGATAAGAAAAAGTAAGATGAATTTTTTTAAACGGAGTTCTTTCAACTATTACAGCGTTATTTAAAGCCACGGAAACACTATGACCATATGCTCTGATAAGTCCGCCTGAGCCAAGTTTTGTTCCGCCAAAATAACGTGTTACAACAACTGTTATATCAGATAGTTTCTGTTTTTGCAATACGTCCAAAATAGGTTTGCCAGCTGTTCCCGAAGGTTCACCATTATCATCGGCTTTTTGTTTTTCGCCTTGGCTGCCAATAATATAAGCAGAACAGTTATGGGTTGCATCCCAATATTTTTTCTTAAGAGATTCGATAAATTCTATAGCTTCTTCTTCGGTAGCAGTTCTTTTGACATGGGTAATAAAGCGTGATTTATTGATTTCATAATCGGTAACCATAGAATTATCAATAGTTTTGTACGTTAGCATCATTATCTCCATTTCCTTTGATAATATTAAATTTTATTATAAAACCTACTAAACATATTATTAATACATTTTATACTACAAAAATTAATTATAACTAAATTTGCGATTAAAATAAAGTGACTTGTATGATGTTTTATCGATGAAAAATATAGTTAAATTGATTTTTTTGTGGTATTATCACTATATATCTTTAATAATTAAGGGTTGTGATAAAAATAATGGATAAGTTTATGATGAAGCGCAGCCTGAAAAATAGACATATACAATTAATTTCACTGGGTGGGATTATTGGCAGTGGCTATTTTTTAGGGACAGGTTATATTTTGGAAAAAGCTGGACCAGCAGCGATATTAGCTTATTTACTTGGTGGCTTAATTGTGTTTTGTGTAATGCTGTGTTTAGCAGAATTGGCAGTGGCAAAACCAATATCAGGATCATTTGTAAGTTATGCAGGAGAATATATTTCTCCTGCCTGGGCCTGCGGTGTAGGCTGGGCTTATTGGCTTAATTGGATTGCCTATGTTCCCTCAGAAATGATTGCTGCAGGTATAATTATGAATAATTTTGTACCGATGGTAAGTCAGGTTATATGGGCGATTATATTTGGCTTGATAATAACGGGGATAAACGTTTTTAGTGTAGGTAAATTTGGCGAAATGGAATTTTGGCTGTCATTGGTAAAGATAATAGCCCTTATTGCATTTTCCTTTATTGCTATAGGAATTTGTCTTGGTTTTATTGGCAAAGGCGGATATTTGGGTACAAGTATTTTGCTGCAAAATGGTGGGTTTGCACCACATGGATATTGGTCAGTATTTATTACTATGATTATTATTCTGGTTAATTTTCAAGGCTCAGAAATAATTGGCCTAGCAGCAGGTGAATGTGAAAATCCACAAAAAAGCATACCAATAGCTGTGCGTAATGTCAGTTGGCGTATAATTGCTTTGTATATAATACCAGTATCACTGCTGATATCAATACTGCCTTGGTCACATGCAGGGCTGCAGGAAAGCCCGTTTGCCGCAGCTTTAGCAGAATATGGTTTTAGTAATGTCGCAGCGGTTTTTGCATTTGTTATATTAACGGCAGCGATTTCTTGTTCCAATTCTGGTCTTTATGGCAGTGGACGAGCACTACAGGCTTTGGCACAAATGGGGATGGCGCCTAAGTGGCTGGGTAAAATAAATAATCATGGTATGCCGCAAAATTCAATATTTGTATCGATTGTTGGCTGTTGGCTGATTATACTGCTTTATACTTATGATAAGAGTTCATTGGCTTATACGTATTTATTGGCCGTATCTGGTTTTACTGGGGCCCTTGCCTGGATTTCAATTTGCTGGAGCCAATATAATTTTCGACGCAAGCTGCAAAAAGAAAATCTTGTCCATACATTGAAATATAAAACACCTTTTTTCCCGTATTTAACATTGTTTGGCATAGTAATACAGATATTGTGTCTTGTCGTTATGGCCTTTACGTCCGATTTGCGTATGGCACTATATACTGGTATTCCGATGATGGTTATACCTATGGTTTGGTATAAAATAACACATAGGGAAGATGTTAAAGAACATAAAACAGTGAAATTATATCACTAAGTGAAAAGACATTAAAATAAATATATATATGCATAATAAAAAGCTTGAATTAAATTTTTTTAATTCAAGCTTTTGGCTTATTGTAAATTATTTATGTTTCTGGTTGAAGGCTGACATGCCAGGGTAAACAGCATTTTCACCAAGTTCTGCTTCGATTCGCAATAGTTGATTGTACTTAGCAACGCGTTCACTGCGGCTGGGAGCACCTGTTTTTATTTGTCTGGTATTAAGGGCGACAGCCAAATCAGCAATGGTGGTATCTTCGGTTTCACCGGAACGATGTGAGGTAACAGCTGTATAACCGGCCTTATGAGCCATTTTTATAGATTCAAGTGTTTCGGATAAAGTACCTATCTGGTTTAATTTTATCAATATGGAATTACCACAGCCAGAAGCAATGCCTTTGCTTAAACGTTCAGTATTAGTAACAAATAAATCATCACCGACAATCTGAACTTTGTCACCAAGGCGGCTGGTTAATTTTTGCCAGCCTTCCCAATCTTCTTCATCAAGCCCATCTTCCAAGGAAACAATAGGGTATTTTTCAATTAAAGAAGCCCAATAGTCAATCATTTCATCATTGGAGAAGGTTTTGCCTGATTTTGGCAGGTGATATTCGCCTATTTTACTGCCTTTCCACTCACTGGCAGCTGGGTCAAGAGCCAGCATGAAGTCTTTCGGGGCTTTATAACCAGCAGTATCAATAGCTTGCAGAATTATTTTTATAGCATCTTCATCACTAGCAAGATTAGGGGCAAAACCGCCTTCATCTCCCACTGAGGTAGCAAGATTTTTTTCTTTTAATATTGATTGCAGTACATGGAATACTTCTGTGCACCAACGCAGCCCTTCCTTAAAAGAAGGCGCTCCGACCGGCATAATCATGAACTCTTGTATATCAACATTATTGGTAGCATGAGCACCACCGTTTAGAATATTCATCATGGGAACCGGCAGATTATTGCCATTAATGCCGCCTAAAAAGCGATAAAGAGGCAGACATAATAAGTTAGCAGCAGCTTTAGCACAGGCTAAAGAAACAGCAAGCATGGCATTAGCGCCAAGTTTTGATTTATCTTTTGTGCCATCGAGTTTAATCATGGTATTGTCAATGGTGTAGGTATCAGAAGCATCAAGTCCCTGCAAAGCTGAATTAATATGGCTATTAATATTATTAACAGCGGTACTAACACCTTTACCCATAAATCTGGTTTTGTCGCCATCGCGCAATTCTAAAGCTTCAAATTCGCCGGTAGAGGCGCCGCTGGGAGCAGCTGCACGACCAACACTGCCACCACTTAAAGTAACTTCGGCTTCAACTGTAGGATTACCACGCGAATCAATAATTTCTCTGCCGATAATTTTTTCAATACTAAATTTGTTAAAAATCATTATATACATCTCCTCTATATAAATGTATTATCTATTAAGTTGGAATTTTTATCTATTCACAATATAACACAAATGATAATAATTATCAACATGATTGTGCTTAATAATTATAAAATAATATTTGTTATATTCAATAAATTAATACATTTTCCTGTAAAAATATAAAAAAATAATGGCTCCCTTAAAAAAAGGGAGCCGAGGAAATATTTAGCAGCAGAAAATTATTCTGGTGAAACAGCTTGTTTAAATGTTTGTTTACCATCTTTAAACTCAATGATAACAGCCTGTTTTACAGGGTTATGGGATTTATCGATGCTTATTGTACCAGTTACAAGTTTCAAATCTTTTATAGAAGCAAGAGCTTCTTTGATTTTTTCTGGTTTAGTACTGCCTGCTTTTTTAATGGCATCTATTATCATGGATGCTGCATCATAACCTAAAACTGCGGCAGCATCAGGTGTTTGCTGATATTTTTCTTTATATTTTTTAATGAATGCAGCTGTTTCAGGTGATTTATTTTCAACAGAGTAGTGATTGGTGAAATAAGTATTGTTAAGTGCGTCTGGACCAGCAATTGCAACTAATTTGCTACTGTCCCAGCCATCACCACCGCAAATTGGTACAGTGATGCCGAGGTCACGAGCTTGTTTTATGATTTTGCCAACTTCTTCATAATATCCAGGAATATATATCATGTCAGGATTAGAAGCAGCAATTTTAGTTAAAGTGGCTTTGAAATCAGTATCTTTTTGCAGATATGCTTCAGTATCAACAATAGTTCCGCCGTTTTTGGTAAAGCTTTCCTGGAAGAAGTGGGCTAAACCTTTGGAATAATCAGAGCTGTTATCAATATAAAGTGCCACTTTTTTAACTTTTAATGTTTTTGTGGCGAAATTCCCCATTACGGTACCCTGGAAAGGATCTATGAAGCAGGCGCGGAACATATAGTCATTTACTTTTCCGTCATCGCCAACAGTAACTTTAGGATTTGTAGCAAATGGACTTACTACAGGCACTTTTTGGTCATCGGCAATTTGTGTCATGGCTATTGTATTAGAAGAGGTACAAGCTCCAAATATTACAGATGCTTTATCTGTGGATATCAATTTAGTTATAGCGTTGGCCGCTTCAGCCGGTTCGGATTTATTATCAGCTTTGATAAATTCAATTTTTTTACCATTAATGCCGCCAGCAGCATTAACATCATCAAAGGCTATTTGGGCACCATTTCCAGCCGATGTACCATATGAAGCATTATTACCGGTTAATTCAAGGTCACCACCAATTTTTATTGTATCAGAAGAGCCACTGCCATTACCGCATCCGGCTGCACCTAATACAGCAAAGGCTAAGCCGATAGAAACTGCGGTAGCTTTAAAAATATTCTTTTTTAACATATATACCATTCCCCCTTTTTTCCGAAAAAGACAAAAGCCTGTTAACAAAGAAACAATATATATTGTTTCTTTGTTAACAGGCTTCATTGCACAAAAACATTTATTCTATTTCGGTAAGCAAAGTATAGCATTATACTTTATAAAATGCAATAAAAATATTTATAAACATTATAAAGTTAGGATAGTAGTTAATATATACAATTAAATATTATTAGTAAATAATGTTTAATTATTAAAAAATATGTATTAAAACACAAAAAAACCTGCATAAATGCAGGTTTTTATAACAAATAAATTTTTAAATTATGGCGGAGAGTGAGGGATTCGAACCCTCGGTACAGTTTCCCGCACACACGCTTTCCAGGCGTGCTCCTTCAACCACTCGGACAACTCTCCAAATGCTCTCAAATATGCTGTATATCTATCAGCAACGATACATATGATACCATCTTTTATTTCCTTTGTCAATGATATTATGGAAATTAATATCATTGACAAAGGAAATATGATATTAGCTTATCATATAACTAATATATATTAAACAATAATGCTTACTTGTTACAAAAAATTACAGATAAATATTGACATAAAGCAATCTTTTTATTATTATAATATCATAGTGTTAGTTTGTTGATAATAACTATTAATTAAAAATGATTTTGATATATGGAAAGGATAGTACTATTATGATGGATGCAAAAAAGGTAACGGCTTTACTGCGAAAAAAGGGGTTTAAGGTGACGCCGCAACGATTGGCAATATACAATGCACTTTGTAATACAAAAGCTCATCCTAATGCAGAAATGCTCTTTAATAAATTACAACCTTATTATCCAACTATGAGTTTGGCTACAATATATAAAACTATCGATATTTTAAGAGAAATAGGTCTTATTCAAGTTATTAATGTTGGCGAAGATAGCCTGCGTTATGATGCTACTGTTGAGCTTCATCCCCATATACGCTGTACGGTGTGTAATCGTGTTGATGATATTATGGATTTTGATTTTTCACCAGCAATTAAAAATGTTGCCGAAAAGACTTCTTATGATTTGTCGGGACAACAGTTTTATTTTTATGGAGTATGTCCTGAATGTCAGGCTAAAATGAGTAAAAAAATAAGCTAATCTATTAATAAAGCCTCTGCTTGTAATTTAGCAGAGGCTTTATTAATAGAAAACAGCTCAGTTTTTATAAGTAATTCTTAATAAAAACTGAGCTTTATGCCAATAAGTATTATTGCTGTGCTTGAGCAGCAACTACTTTGTTGAGGTCGGCCATTAGACGCTCAATATCAATACCATGGGCCATAGCGCCTTGTTCGATATTTTCAAAATGAGCAGCGGCACAGCCAATACAGCCCATGCCGGACATAGCAAATACATCAACAGTTTCAGGGTATTGTTGAACGACTTCCATAATACCCATCTCTTTTGTAATTGTCATATTCATTACCTCCTTAATAAGTAATAAAACTACGACTCTATTATAACACATTTTATAAATTTGTTTGCTAAATTTTTATATTCGGGTTAAAATAATATGTAAATTAGAGAGTGTATTAAGAGCATAATGCTAGTTGATTATAATAAATATTATTTATTATCTCTGAAAATACAGAAGATGTATAAATAAAATTATATAGGGAATTATACCCTTGATAGGAGAGAAAAAAACAAATGATGGCATTGAATTTCCAGGCACCAAAACATGAAAAATTATTAATGGGACGCAAAAAAAATTGTACAGTACGATTGGGTGATGTAAGTAAACAATATCCAGAGAGTTCATTGGTATGGGTTACTACTGGTGCTAAATTTGAACCAAAAAAGAAATTGTTTATTGCCTATTTAGATAAGGTACAGGTAAAAAGCATGATGGAACTTACCTCGGAAGATCTTGATCATCAAAATCCTGATATCAATACGCGTGAAGATTTAATAGCTGATTTTGAAAATATATATAAAAAAAGAATTACAATGGAAGATACTGTAACTGTTATTTATTTTTCCGAAGTATTATAATATAAAAAGTGAGGTCTTAAGCTATTTTAATAGCCTAAGACCTCATTTTTTGTTTAAAATTATTCTAAATCTTTTTTTATACGGTGATATTCTTCACTGGTTATTTCGCCTTTGGCATAGCGTTGTTTTAATATATCAATTGCATTATTTTGTTCGATTGAATTGTTGCGGATGCTGTTGCGAAAGACAGTTTTGTAAAACCAGATAATAGCCATAATTAGAAGAATGATAAAAGCCAAATGTGTAATCATGGAAAAACCGGCAAATATTCCCCAGGAACCATCACCAGCAAAATGTCCGTAACCACCATAACCATATCCCATCATAATAAAACCCCCTTTACAAGAAAATTATAATATAATAATATGACTTTTTTGTGAAGAATTTATGATTTTTTAATGAATAGTACAAAGGTATGAATTATTGTTAATTTAATGATAGCATAAAAAGAACGCATAGTAAATTATATTTGCTTAATTTACTATGCGTTCTGCTAAAACATGAGCTTTTTTCTATTGTTATAAATATTTAGGAGTAAGCCCATTGATAGGATGTTGGTAATAAGGGCACTGACACCATAACTGATAAATGGAAGCGGGATACCAGTTACAGGCATGATGCCGATAGTCATGCCGACATTTACAAGCAGATGAAAGGCCAGCATGGAATTGACACCGACTGCCAAAAGCATACCGAGATTATCACTGGCTTCACGGGCAATTCGTATACCGCGCCAAAGCAGAAATAGGAATAACAGAAGAATTATAGTGGCTCCAATAAAACCAAGTTCTTCACCAATTACAGCGAAAATAAAGTCAGTATGATTTTCGGGCAGAAAGTTAAGCTGGCTCTGCGTTCCTTGAAATAAGCCTTTGCCGAATAATAGACCGGAGCCAATGGCTATTTTTGATTGAATAATATGGTAGCCGGAGCCTAAGGGATCAATATCAGGATTGATAAAAACCATGATGCGCATTTTTTGGTAATCTTTTAGAAAATGCCAAAAAATTGGCAGACAGGCTAAACCTGAACCAAAGATAATGCCGATTATCTTCATGTTGACACCGGCAGCAAATATCATACCGAAAAAGATGGACAGAAAAACCAAGGCTGTTCCCAAATCAGGCTGTGTTACAACAAGGAAAAAGGGGAAAATCAGATATAAAGCTACAGGTAGTAATTCCTTAAAGGTATTTAGTTTGCCGACACGGTTTTCTAGTAGAACTGCCAGCGAAATTATCATTATTATCTTAGAAAATTCAGATGGTTGAAAGCTTATAGGGCCAATTTGAATCCAGCGCTGGGCTCCTAGTGCTGAATGACCGGCAACATCAACAGCCAGCAACAATAAGGCATTAAAGATATATAATTTATTGCCTAATGGCTGTAGCATATGATAATCAAATTTCATCATTATAAATACGAGAAGCGCTCCAACTAAAGCAAAAATAGTCTGGCGCTGAACATACCAATAACGATCACTGCTGGGGGTATTTATGTGGGTTGCGCTGCCAATGATGACAATTCCAATTGTAACAAGTAGAATAATAGCAACTATGAGTGGAATGTCAATACGGCGAAAAAGCCTGCTGTTATTAAACATTTTTATATAAAGATCCTCCTAGATGGCATGAATGTAATAATCTATATTCTAAGATAAAAGCAGTGGAAAGTAAATATTTCCACTGCTTTTATCTTAGAAAATTATCTATCAAGTGACATGATAACTTCATCGGTATCAATGTCAATAATTTCAATTTTTTTATCAGTGAGAACAGCTGCTGTCTGTTTTCCATCAGACCGTTTACTTAATGCTGGTGAGCCGGGATTTAAAAATATCGTATCACCACGTTTTTCAAGAACATTTATATGGACATGACCGCTGATGAATAAATCAGCTTTTAAGTGATTGGCCATATTATCTTTTTCCTTATCACTCATGACATAATGACCATGGGTCGTGACTATTTTAAATCCGTCAATGACTACATAAGTATAGGGCGATTGAATAGGAGTGTTTAGAACAAGTGTATCAACTTCACTGTCACAATTGCCTTTAGCAACAACAACAGGAATGGGCAGATTATTAATTTTTTCGGCAAGCTTAGCCGGATTATAATCAGCAAGCATGGGATTTCTTGGACCATGGTATAAAACATCACCAGCATGGATTATCATATCAGCATCTTGAAATAATTTTTCATAGGCGAGCGTAAATCTGTCTACACAGCCATGAGTATCGCTTATTATACCGACTTTCATAAAAGTATCATCCCTTCAAATATATTATAAGTAGATTTTCATTATTTTTATTAAAATACTATAGTAGTAACTATACCATGAAAAATTTTAAAAATAAAGCGTTACTGATAATACAAAAAGACTATCCAGCTAGAATCAGTTGGATAGTCTTTGAGGGATATAAATTATAGTTTTCTTAGTAAATCAGCCATTTCAATAGCGCTCATAGCTGCATCAGATCCTTTATTACCAGCCTTAGTACCAGCACGTTCTACAGCCTGTTCAATATTTTCGGTGGTTACTACGCCGAAAATTGTAGGAACGCCTGTGGAAAGGCCAACTGCAGCGACACCTTTTGATACTTCACTGCAGACATAATCATAATGAGTTGTCGATCCACGAATAACAGCACCTAGACAGATAACAGCATCAAAGTTATTGCTTTGGGCCATTTTTTTGGCAACCATAGGTATTTCAAAAGCACCTGGAACCCAAGCTACAGTTACATCATCTTCTGCAGTGTCATGACGTTTTAATGTATCAAGAGCACCAGATAATAATTTATTGGTAATAAATTCATTGAAACGGGCTACGACTATGCCAAATTTTAGACCTTTTGCGGATAAATGACCTTCAATAATTTTTGCCATGGAATAAAGCCTCCCAAATATTGTTTTAATAATATATTTTAATTATTTTAAATAAAGTAATAGCGGATTAAGCGTCTTTTAATAAATGACCCATTTTTTCTTTTTTTGTTTCTAAATATTTAGCATCAAAATCGTTAGCAGGAATTTCAATAGCAACTCTTTCGGTTATTTTTACGCCGTATTCTTCTAAAGCAGCTTTTTTAGCAGGATTATTAGTCATTAGTCGGATGCTTTTTAGGCCAAGCTCAGATAATATCTGTGAAGCGGAGCCATATTCACGCATATCAGCGTCAAAACCAAGCATAAGATTTGCTTCTACAGTATCTTTGCCAGTATCCTGCAGGGCATAAGCACGGATTTTATTATTAAGACCAATGCCGCGGCCTTCCTGTCGCATATAAAGAACAACACCTTCACCTTCAGCTTCGATACGACGAAGAGCTGTAGCCAGCTGGTCGCCACAGTCACAGCGCATAGAACCTAGGACATCACCAGTAAGACATTCGGAATGAACGCGAGTCAAAACATTTTCTTTGCCTTTGATATCACCTTTAATAATTGCAAGGTGGCATTTACCATCAATAGCACTTTCAAAAGAAGCAACAGTAAAGGTACCATATTTGCTTGGGAATTTTGCCTGAGCTGTTTTAGTAACGAGTAATTCAGTGCGTTTGCGATATTCAATTAATGAAGCTACTGTTATAAATGAAAGATCATGTTCTTGGGCAAATTGATATAATTCTGGTGTACGGGCCATATGACCGTCAGCACTCATTATTTCACAGCAAAGACCAGCAGGTTTAAAACCGGCTAATTTGGCTAAATCAACAGTGGCTTCGGTGTGACCAGTACGTTTTAAAACACCGCCTTCAACAGCGCGTAATGGGAAAATATGACCGGGACGGCGTAAATCGGATGGTTTTATATCAGGCTCAATCATTTTTTGTACGGTCAAAGCGCGTTCAAAAGCTGAAATACCAGTAGTAGTATCAACATGATCAACAGAAACAGTAAATGCAGTTTCATGGTTATCAGTATTATTGGCAACCATAGGATTTAATTCCATTTTATCGATAAGTTCACCATCCATTGGCATGCAGATAAGACCTTTAGCATGAATGGCCATGAAATTTATTATTTCCGGAGTTACTTTATCAGCTGGGGCGATGAGGTCACCTTCATTTTCACGGTCTTCATCATCAACGACAAGAACCATTTTGCCATTTTTAAAATCTTCGATAGCTTTTTCTACAGAATCAAATTTTATATCCATTATAAGTCCTCTTTTCTTTTTATTAAAATCCATTTTGCTGAAAAAATGCTGCAGTTAATGGTGAAGTTTTTGTTTCTTTGTCATTTCCAGCAAGTAATTTTTCTACATATTTTCCTAAAATATCAGTTTCAATATTAACCAGTGAGCTTGGTCCTTTACTGCCAATAGTTGTTATGGATGCAGTATGAGGGATAAGCGATACAGAAAATTTATTATCATCAACGTCAACAACAGTAAGGCTGATACCATCAATTGTTACTGAACCTTTTTTTACAATATAGCGCAATATACTTTTGTCGGCATTGATAGATACAATAATAGCATTATCTTCCGGTGTTTTTTTGAGAATTTTACCAGTGCCGTCAATATGGCCGCTGACAATATGACCGCCCAAACGGGAGGTTAATTTCAAAGCACGCTCTAAGTTTACCGGACTGCCTGTTTTTAATTCACTAAGAGAGGTTTTACGTACCGATTCGGGCATAACATCAGCGGTGAAGCTATTATTTGTATAGTGGGTGACAGTAAGGCAGGTACCGTTTACAGCTATGCTGTCGCCAAGATTAACATCCTGTAATACAGTGCTGGCAGAGATGGTAAGCTTGACTGATGCTGTGCCAAAATCCAGTTTTTTGATATGACCGACTTCTTCAATGATTCCAGTAAACATTTTGTCACCTCATTAATTATTTAAGATAGCCTTTAATTAGAATATCGCTGCCTTCTAAAATTTCTACTGATGGTTCAGATAATAAGGCTGCATTACTTAGGTCGGCAATACCTATGCCTTCAACAGCAGACTTTGCCGTCTTGCCGCCGATTAGCTTAGGCGCAATAAAGAAGTAAGCCTTGTCGGCTAACTTTTGGCAGATAAGGCTGCCAAGAAGAGTGGCACCACCTTCTACAAGAATGCTGCAAATATCTTTTTGTCCCAGTATATGTAAAAGTTCTTTTAGATTAACCTGATTATTTTCGTCAGCAGCGGTTTGAATGATTTCAATGCCCTTATTTTTTAAGGCGGTTATTTTTTCACTCGCAGCTTTTTCAGTAACAGCAACGATGACGGGAGCGGCATTATCATTTAAAATTTTGGCAGTTAGTGGGACTTTTCCGGTACTATCGACAATAATACGGATAGGATTTTTACCGCCATTTGGCAAGCGTGTAGTTAATGAAGGATCATCACTAATTATTGTGTTTATGCCCACCATAATAGCATCATTGATATCGCGTAGTTTATGACCGTATTGACGGGAATGTTCATTAGTTATCCACTGTGACTGTCCGGAAACAGTCGATATTTTACCATCAAGGGTCATAGCACTTTTGATGGTAATAAATGGTGATTTTGTTTCAATCCATTTAAAGAAAACATCATTTAATTTCCGTGCTTCATTTTCTAAAACGCCCGTAATGACTTCGATACCGGCATCACGCATTTTTTTTATGCCGCGGCCGGCTACTTTGGGATTAGTATCGGTCATAGCAACAACTACTCGTTTAAGACCAGCTTTTATTATAGCATCGCAGCAGGGCGGTGTGCGCCCATAGTGTGAGCAGGGTTCAAGACTGACATAAATATCAGCACCCTTGGCCAGTTCACCAGCGGCTCGTAGTGCATGTACTTCAGCATGTTCTGTACCGGCTTTTCTATGCCAGCCGCAGCCAACAATGCGGTTATTTTTTACGATTACAGCTCCAACCATAGGATTAGGGCTGGTGCGCCCAATGGCATTTTTAGCAAGGTCAATAGCCATTTGCATATATTTTTCATCGCGATTCATAAATAAGACCTCCGAAGAAAAAGATTAAGGACAAAACAAAAAAGCTGTTAAATGCAATTGCATTTAACAGCTTTGGGAAGCGAATAACACTCATTTTTATATGGAACGGACTTGTATTGTCTTATTATAATTACAAAAATAAAACGCCACAATCTTTTTCCATCCAGACTATAACTGTCGGCTTCGGAATTACACCGAATCTGCCAAAAAGGCTCGCGGGCTTTACCGCCGGTAGGGAATCACACCCTGCCCCAAAGACTGCTAATCAATCACTTTCTTTAATTATACAATATTATAAAAAAAAATCAAGACCAAATTTATTAGTAAAAAGATAATGATTTATTATATAATATATTTGCGTCTATATTGTATTAATTATAATTGACAAATATATATATAATAATTATACTATATATGTTTTTGTGAACAAATTATAAATTAATATAATAAAACGTTTTACTATTTTTATTGATATTTAAGATACTGATAAAAAATTCTTAATAGTTTATAAATTTTAAAATAACAGTAAATGTATGATAATTAATTAAAGATTATCTAGTTGTATGACTTTTAATGATTATGATATTTTAAATTGGAAAATAGATTAAAAATATGTTTTTTAGTAAAACGTTTTACTAAGAAGAAAGCGGTGTTTATTATGGCAAATAAAATTGTTATCATGGGCAGTTTAAATTTAGATACGATTATAAAGATTAATCGTATGCCGGTTCCCGGTGAAACCTTATCAACAGATTACAAAGCTAATTCACCAGGCGGAAAAGGAGCAAATCAAGCAGTAGCAGCAGCGCGAGCTGGTTCTCAAACAAGTTTTATTGGTAAGATTGGCAAAGACCAAAGCGGTGACTATATGCTTAATTGCCTTAAACAAGAAAATATTGATACTGCAGCTGTAGTATATGATGACAATGTTGGAACAGGTGCAGCGGAAATTTTCCTTTATCCTGATGGACAAAATAGTATTCTTGTTTATGGTGGTTCCAATCAAACATTATCAGTGGATGAAGTAGATGCCAATGCAGAAAAAATTGCTGCTGCTGATTTTCTAATAGCTCAGTTTGAAATTCCGCAGGAAGCAATACTTGCTGGGTTTAAGATTGCCAAACAGAATAATGTAAAAACTGTACTTAATCCGGCACCCGCACAGAATATTAATCCAGAAATTATAAAATTGACCGATATATTAATTCCTAATGAAACAGAAAGCGAAACTCTTACTGGGATAAAAATTACGGATATAGATTCAATGTCTCAGACTAGAAAAGCTTTTGCTAAAATGGGTGTTGATAATATTATTGTCACAGTGGGCAGTCGTGGTGCTTATTATGCGACGAAGAATGCAGATGGATTTCAGGCAGCAAATAAGGTGCAGGCAGTTGATACGACCGCAGCCGGTGATACATTTATCGGAGCGTTGACTGCTAAATTAGACAAGAGTTTCAATAATTTAGCAGAAGCGATAAGTTTTGCTCAAAAAGCCAGTGCCATTACAGTGCAGAGAGTCGGTGCCCAACCATCTATTCCTACACTCAAGGAAATTACTGATTATATAGCACAAAGCAAATAGAATTTTATTATTAAAATATAAGTTGATTTAATTGGAGGAATAAATGTGAAAAAGACAGGTGTAATCAATTCAGAATTAGCAGCAGTCATTGCTGGAATGGGTCATATGGACTGGTTATCTGTAGGTGATGCTGGTATGCCGGTACCAATGGGAGTAAAAAAGATAGATTTGGCTTTAGCACAGCAGCTGCCAAGCTTTATTGATGTATTAAAAAACATATTAACAGAGCTTAAAGTGCAAAAAATATATTTGGCGGAAGAAATAAAGACAGAAAACAAAGAACAGCTGGCAGCGGTAAAAGCATTGATGCCTGATGTAGAAGTTGTGTTTGTACCACATACACAGTTAAAGAAAGATTTAGCAAAAACACATGCTTTTGTTCGCACCGGTGAAATGACGCCATTTGCTAATGTGATTTTAGAATCAGGTGTAACTTTTTAAAAATGTTAAAAAATGGCTGCTGTATGAAAGCTTATTTTAAAATAGTGTATATATATTGATACAATTTTTTATTAATGTGCGGCAGCCATATTATATATATTCATAAGTAAAATATTTAATATGGGAGAGTAATAATGAATTTTTTTTCCAAACGTAATTGGGTACAGCTTTCTGATGGTTATTTGGACAGAACCCCGATATTCCAATTTATTTTAGTATCGCTGATTTTTCCTTTATGGGGAGCTGCGGCCAGTTTAAATGATATTTTAATTACGCAGTTTAAGACAGTATTTATGCTAAATGATGCAGCAACAGCTTTTGTGCAGAGTGCTTTTTATGGCGGCTATTTTTTAATAGCAATTCCGGCATCGCTGGTCATAAAAAAGAGCAGCTATAAATTTGCTATCATGTTAGGTCTTATATTTTATATTGTTGGCTGCAGCCTGTTTTTCCCTGCGTCCCAGATAGCGACATACAGTATGTTCCTGGTAGCAATTTTTGCTATTGCTGTAGGACTTAGTTTTTTGGAAACTTCTTGTGATACATATAGTTCGATGCTTGGACCAAAAAAATCAGCTAATATTCGTTTAAATATTTCCCAAACGTTAGTGCCGCTTGGTGATATTGCCGGGATTGTACTTGGTAAATTTCTTATCTTTGGTTCCGTAGGTAATTTGGCTGCCGAAATGAGTAATTTGCATGGGGCTGAACGCATTGCTTATGGTGAACAAATGCTGCAGCTTACTTTACAGCCTTATAAATACATATTAGTTATTTTATTAGTTATTTTAATTATTTTAGCATTGACACCAATGCCTGCTTCTAAAGCAATTAATAAGGATAATCAAGAAAAAAGACCAAGTCTTAAAGAAACACTGCAGTATTTAATGAAAAATGCTCGCTTTAAAAAAGGTGTTATGGCTCAATTCTTTTATGTAGGAATGCAGACAGCGGTATGGTCGTTTACAATCCGTTTGGCATTAAATCTCAATAACTCAATAAGTGACAGCGATGCCGCCACTTTCATGATATATAGCTATATTGCATGGTTTATCGGCAAATTATTTGCCAATTATTTTATGCATAAATTCTCGGTAACAAAGGTATTGACGATTTATTCGGCATTAGGAACAATAACATTGTTGCTTACGGCTACTATTCCTAATATGACAGCAGTGTATATGGCTATACTTACCAGTTTCTTCTTTGGGCCGGAATGGCCTACTATTTATGCCCATACCCTCGATACTGTTGCTGATAAAAAGTATACAGAAACAGCCGGTGCTTTTATTGTTATGGCGATTGTCGGCGGTGCCTTTATTCCGGCAATTCAAGGGTTTGTTTCTGATTTAAGCGGCTCAATGCAGATTTCTTTCTTAGTACCAATGATTTGTTATATTATAGTAACATCATATTTCTATTTTGAACATAAATATGAATTAAAAAATAACTAATATAAATTAAAGAAAATTGACCACTTATATGTTGTAAGTACATATAAGTGGTCAATTTTTTAATTATTTATTTTAGCGGTGCTCTGTCTTATTTTTAGAGTATGTTCAAGGACAAGATGCTGTGTTTTTTGCTTAGTAGTAAGTTCGGTAATTAAAATTTGGGCGGCTTTTTCGCCAAGTTTATATATAGGCTGGCTAACTGTACTTAATGGGACTTCAACCATTTGGGAAAAAAAGATATTATCAAACCCAATCACGGATATATCATCAGGTACACGCAATCCCTGTTTTTTTAAAGCTTTGACAGCACCATAAGCCATCTGGTCATTTAAGCAAAATATAGCAGTTGGTTTATTGGCAAGTAGTACAGCAACAGCATCATAGCCACTTTGATAATGGTAGTCACCATGAAAAACCATATTTTCATTATAGCTGATATTATGTTTTTTTAGAGAATATTTGTAGCCGTTTAAACGGTTTTCTGTTGTTTTTGGGCCGATAGGACCAGTAATACAGGCAATGCGTTTATGTCCCAATGATATCAAATATTCTACCGCAGAGCAGGCAGCCTGAAAATTATCAATGGAAACTGTGCTGAATTGATTTATTTCATTGAAAGAATCAACTATTACTGCATGTAGACCAAGTGATTTTAAAGCATTAAGACTAAGTTGTTCTTTTGCCCCAAAGCTTTCTGGAGACATGGTGATAATAAGGCCGTCAACACTGCTGTCGGCCAGCATATTAATACATTCTAACTCCAAATTATTTCGGCCATTGGAATTGCATAGCAATAGATTATACTTATTACTGCGGACGATATCTTCAACACCTTTTGTCATTTCGGCAAAAAAAGCATTGCTAATATCAGGCACAATTAGGCCAATGTTCTTGCTTTGTTTTTTTATTAGACCTACAGCTAGACGGTTGGGGCGGTAATTCATTTTTATGGCGAGATCTTTTACTAATTGACATTTTTTTTTGGAAATATGATGCGGTTTATCGTTTAGAACAAGAGAAACAGTTGTTGTTGAGAGCCCGGCAGCTTGAGCAATATTCTTTAGTGTTGTACGCGGCATATGTAAATATCCTTTGCAAATAAAGCAGTTAGTAGTGTTAATTATAACATAATTTTATTTAAAATAAGCAATAATTAATATTTACAATAAATATTAACAGATCTAAAATAAACAATTGCAATACAATTTTTTATTGGAGAGATTATAAATGAAAAAATTTTAATCTTATATAGCTTAGAGGTGGTGCTGTTGTAGTTGCTGGAGCAATATTGTGTAATATAAAATTAAAAAAGATACAGAAATAAAAGAAAGAGTTTCAATTATCTAGGTTGATATATTGAAACTTTTTTTATTGCAAAAAGTGAAATTTAATTATATAATAAAGTCGTAAAAAAGTTTCGCCATAATTAAATAGACGAAATAAATTTACGACAAGGAGAATATATGCAAACTATTAATAACATATATGCAATTTACCCTGAATTATTTGAGGCAGAAAAAAAAGTGGCAGATTTTGTTATAGCTAACCAAAATGATGTTCTGGAGCAGACCGTATCTGAATTGGCTGCTGCAACTGGAACAAGTGTGGCTACTGTAGTACGTTTTTGTAAAAAATGCGGCTGTACAGGTTTTCATCAGCTGAAGATACAAATTGCGCGTGAGATGCTTGATGAAGCAAAAGAACCATTAAAAGGTGAATTGTCCGTGAATAATATGGACAATTCATTGCAGATAATCATGAAAAATAAAATAGAAGAGATTGAGCAGACATTTAAACAGATTGAAGGAAAAGTTGTAGCAGATGTAATAAAAAAAATATTAACAGCCAAAACAGTACTGTTTGCGGCAATGGGAAATACTATTCCAGCGGCTATGGATGGTGCTTATAAATTTAATCAGCTGGGAATTACTGCTCTTAGTGCGCCAATTTGGGAAACACAGCTGGCTTTGGGACGAACATTAAAAGAAAATGATGTCATTATAGCAATATCGGCATCAGGTGCATCACGACATTTGTTGGAATTGGCAGATATTGCCATTAGCAAAGGTGCTATAGTTGTGGCAATAACCAATCATAATAAATCACCGTTGGCACAAAAGGGTGACTATCATTTGACAACAGCGACTAGGGAGATACTTTTTATTGAAAAAGTAAGTTTTACAAGAATTCCGGCATTGGCAATAATTGAAGCATTATTTCTGTTACTGCTTACCGAAAAACAGGATGCTGCCAGCAATATTAATGGGCATGAACAATTAGTTGCACCAGATAAAATATAATGGGGGAAAATAAATGACAGAGGTAGAAAAAATTTACGAAATGGAAAAAAATACTGGTATTAAATCTTTTAATGCCAAAGATGCTTGGAATCTGGGTAATTTATTAGTTAAATGGGCAATGAATAATGATAAGATATTGGTAATACGTATATCGGTAAATCATCATGTTTTATTTCAATATGCTTGTGACGGAACGGCAGTTGAAAATGATAATTGGGTATTGCGCAAGGAAAATCTTGTATACTATACAGGTCATTCGTCTTATGCAACGGCACTTTATCTTGAACAAAAACAACAAAGTCCGGCAGAACGGTATGGTTTGCCGGTAGATAAATTTACGGCAGCGGGTGGAGCGGTGCCTATTTATCTGCAAGGGACAGGCGTAGTTGGTGTTGTTACTGTATCGGGGATGTCACAGCAAGAAGATCATGAACTTGTTATGACAATGCTCAAAAATTATCGGACAGAAAATTAATAAAATTATTATTAAAGATGAAAGGTGATTAGCATGAAAATATTGATTACTGGCGGACAGGGTTTTTTTGCATCGAGATTTGTAGATTTTTATAAAAACAAATATGAAATATTTGCGCCGGGGCATAAAGAACTGGATGTAACAGATGAAGCATCAGTGAATAAAGTGATTGCGGCATTTGTTCCCGATATAATTATTCATACGGCTGCTGTAGCCTCCACGGATTATTGTAATGAACATCCTGATATTGCTCATAAAATAAATGTAGATGGCACGGTATATTTGGCACATGCAGCTAAAGAAATAGATGCACAAATGGTTTTTATCAGCAGCGAGCAGGTATTTAATGGCAATGATGAAGCTGGACCATATAGTGAAAATCACAGGGCAGTTCCTGATACAGTTTATGGACAAACTAAACTTAAGGCAGAAAAATTATTGCAGGAAATATTGCCGGAACTATGGATACTTAGGTTTACCTGGCTGTTTGGCCTGCCGCAGCGCAATTGTGGGATGTCAGATAATATAATTTGGGGTACAATAAAATCCATATTACAGAATAAGCCGGTTAAAGCCTCTAAAAATGAATTTCGCGGGATGACCTATGTGCAGGAGGTAATAGAAAATATGGAAAAAATATTTAAAATTCCTTATGGAACTTATAACATTGGCGCACAAAATAATAAGAGTCGTTATGAAATTACAGCTGAAATAATAAAAGAATTGGGATTAGAGCAGCGTTTACCTGAACTATTGTCAGAAGACACTGTTAAATATGCGCAAAAAGCTCGTGATATTAGAATAAATACCGATAAAGCAGCCAGAGCTGGTGTGATTTTTAGTGATACAACAGCGGCAATAAAAAAATGTTTGGCAGAATATAAATTTTATATTTGATTAAATTATTGTAGTAAAACAAAAAAGTAGTAGAGCACTTATTTTTAGTGCTCTACTACTTTTTTTGTAAACATACAGATCTAAAATGTTGATATTATCCAATGTAAATGATGCTGATTTAGTTGATAATTTGTGCTTTGATATTGTTAATAAAATTTTTAACAATATCACTTAAGTAAATGTCTTTTTTTACAATCATATAAATATCCCAGGTACAAGTCTTGTCGCTGAAGGGCAGGGCTTTTATTTTATCAAATTGCAGATCCTGAATTATGTAATCGACAGTAACCGCAATGCCGTAATTTAAATTGCAGTATTTATGGGCCATACTGATTTCCGATACTGACATGCAGATATTAGGTTCATAATTTGCCGCATGGCATCGGTTGAGTATATTTTGATGAGTCTTAAATTTATTGTTAACTAAAATAAATTTTTCATTTTTTAAATCGCTAAAGTCAATGCTCTTTTTTCTACCTAAAGGATTTTTTTGATTTACGAGTAGTTTTAAGTCATGTTTTTTTATGAGAAAGGCATCGAACTTGTTCTCATCGACAGGACCGATAGTAAAACCAATAGTAGCTTTTTCTTCCCAAACAGCGTTTTCTACTAATAAATCAGGATATTCATGTATATTTAGTTCGATAGCAGGATTAATTTGTTTATATTCAAGCAGGTATTCTGGGGATAAGGCACTGATTACACCATAGGCACAGGCAATAGGAATTTGATTATAGGTAGTGTTTTTTAATCTATCGAGGTCAGTTTGCATATGGTTGACATTATCTAGTATGATTTCAGCATATTTTTTTACAACTTTACCAAAATCAGTAACGACTATACCACTGGAATTTCGGTAAAAAAGCGGCGTTTGCAGCTCATGTTCCAGTTTTTTTATTTCTTTGCTCAGACCTTGCGGAGTAATAAAAAGCGTTTTGGCAGCTTTACGAATGCTGTGTTTTTGGCAGACAGCCAGAAAAAATGTTAAATCGCGTATGGTCAATATTATTCCTCCTGTAGATATTAGTTTAATTTATAATAGATTTATTAAAATTTATAAAAAAAATTATAAGAATTGTATATATTTTTATTATATATTGAAATTTATTCTATGTGAAGAAAAGTATTGATAAGTTTTAATAATCGAGCAATAGAAATAGTTTATATAAAATAATAATTATCTTATCATTAATTAAATTAATGATTGGTACTGATGGTGTAAATAGTTAGTTTACTCTCGGTAAAAAATAGTTGTTATCTATGCAGCTATAAAGCGACATATAATAAATATATAATCTAAAGTTGAAAATAAGGATGTGAAGGATATGTAGGAAAATCCGGTAGATGCCGGACAGACAGCACATTGATTACGACAATAAGGGAGATAATAATAGATGAAGATAGTTACAGTTTTTAAATGGCAGAAGAATCCACAGGATGCTCGTGTAAGTAATGATGGGAAAGTAAACTGGCAGGGTGTAAAAATGTCGGTAAATGATGATGATCCGGCAGTTATGGAAACAGCTGCAACTATAGCACAAGGTGGGGAAGTTATTGCTCTGACAATAGGTGATGGCGATAATACCTGGTCGGCAGCCAGAGGTGCAGCACATACCATAGTTGTTACCGATGCAACAGTTGATTCAGACAGTGCCGCAACAGCGGCTGTTTTATCAGCTGAAATAAAAAAATTAGCTGCTGTTGATGTGGTTATTATTGGCGATTCTGACTGGGATTACGGCGCTGTTGCAGCATTAGCAGGTCAGCTTGATATGCTTTGCCTGGCTGGTATAACTTCAGTGGAAAATAATGGGGATACCTTAAAAGTAACACAAAAATCAGGTAATACAGCACAAGTGATAGAAGTAAAAGTTCCTGTTTTACTGGCGGTATCAGCAACGCATTCTGAAAAAAATGCACCAGGTTTAAAGGATGTAATTGCTGCCCGTAAAAAACCAGTTGATAAAATTACGATCGCCGATTTAACAGTGGAACATAGTTCAAAAGCAGTTTCGCAGGGAACAAGATTACCTGATACACCACCTGCACAGATTATTGATGGCAGTGATGCAGTTGCAGCCTGTCAGCAGTTGATGACAGCTTTGCATACGGACGGAGTACTATAAGAAATATACATCATGAGAAATTGAAGGAGATAGATATATGAATAGCTGGATTATTATTGTTGATGAACGTCGTATAGGCGGTATGCTTAATGCAGTCCGTAATTTGGAAGGACAAGCAGTAGCTGTAGTAATAGGTTCACAGGCATTAGCGCAAACAGCAGCTAAATATAGTTTTGATAAAATAATGTTTTTTGCTGCTGCTGAAAATGTTCCCCGTGAAGTTTATGCCCGCCAAATTGCAATTAAAGCCAAAGAAGAAGCACCGGATGTTGTAATAGCTACCGATGCACCAACAGCACGTGTTATTCTCGGTACTATTGCCCGGCAGCTTGATGCGGCTGTAGTCAGCAATGTTCGGGCATTAAGTAAAAATGGCAATGTATTAACAGCAGTAAGAAGTGCAGTAGAAGGTAAAGTGTTGGAAGATATAGAAATTTCCGGTAAAATAAGTGCTGTTTTTGATGGTGATGATGAAGATATGTCAGCTGAAGCAGCACCAGCTATAGAAAATATAGTACTTGATGCGCCAACTGCAGATGCAAAAATAGTAGAAAAGGCTGGCAGCAGTAATGAAGCTGGTATAGAAAATGCCGACAGAGTTATCGGTGTTGGCATGGGCGTAACAGCTAAAGATGATTTAAAAATGATAGAAGATCTGGTAGCTGCAGCAGATGCCGAAATAGCTTGTACATTACCAATTTGTGATGATATGCGCTGGTTCCCATCACAACGGGTTATTGGATCTTCGCATCATCAGATTGCACCACAGCTTTATATTGCTATGGGAATATCGGGGCAGCCGCAGCACATGTCGGGCATACGCGATGCCCAGGTGATTGTTGCAGTAAATAATGATCCTGATGCCAGAATATTTAAGAACTGTGATTATGGAATTGTGGGTGATTTTCATAAAATTGCCCCAGCTTTGATGGAAGCTTTTAAACATGCTTAATTAAAATTACTTAAAGAAAGTGGGAGAAAATATGGCTGAAAAAGACATGACTTTTGATATTGAATATGATGTGGTAGTTATTGGCGGGGGTGGTTCTGGTAAATCAGCAGCCCTTACCGCAGCTAAAGGCGGACTTAGTGTAGCATTGCTGGAAAAAATGGAACATACTGGTGGTACATCTATTTATGCTGAAGGACAGGCCGCTTTTGAATCGAGTGAACAAAAAACTCGTAAACTGCCGGAAGGAAAGCAGTTTCCCAGTAAGGAAGAGGGTTTCAAACGTTATATAGATTACAGCCATCATCGTGCTAATACTGATGTTGTACGTATGCAGGTAAGTAATACAGCAGAAACAATCGATCTTATGAAAAAATTAGGCATAGAATATACAGATGTAAATATTTATGCTTATGATCAGCCGCATGAATTATATACATTCCACCGACCAGAAGGTTTAGGTGAACATATGCAGGAAGTATTATTGCGTGCCTGCGTTAATGCTGGCGTAGATATCTTTACATCAACACCGGCTAAAAAATTATTGATGAAAGATAATGCTGTAGTTGGTGTGCAGGCTCTTGATTCCAAGGGTAACAGAATTAATATCGGCTGTAAAGATGTTGTTTTGGCATCGGGCGGCTATGGTAATAGTCCGGAACTTGTAAAAAAATATTCCTGGTTGTATCGTTCAGCAGACTATACATATCAGTGTGTACCTACAGAAAATACCGGCGATGGTTTAAATATGGCTTTGGAAATTGGTGCTGATACCGATAATATCGGACCAATAATGATTATTCCCTGTGCCCGTACCAAAACGCTTACGTCACATGTAAGCGGTGCTGGTTCACAACCAGTATTGTGGGTAAATAAAACTGGTAAGCGTTTTGCCAGTGAAGAAGTAGCCATGAGTTTTGCTGATGCTGGTAATACTATTGCTATGCAGCCGCAGGGAACTGTCTATGCCATTATTGACAGTGATACAATTCAGCATCTTATGAACGATGGTTCAGATATTGGCCTTGGCGATTTTATTGAATACCATATGAAACTTACCCGTCTGCAGACCGAACTAGATCAGGATGTTGAAGCCGGTATTGCATGGAAGGGTAATAGTATTGAAGAATTAGCTAAATCAATGGGACTTGATGCACAGGTATTAGCTGATACTGTAAAAGAATATAATGAAGCTTGTGACAATCATTATGATTCATTGTTCTTTAAGCCGAGTAAATTCCTGCGTCATGTGCGCAAAGGCCCATTTTATGCCATAAATATGGCACCAAGTGTTCTTGTATCCGATGGTGGTATTCGTGTAAATGGCAATATGCAGGTAACTGATGAAAAATATAAACCTATCACTGGTTTATATGCAGTTGGTAATGATGCCAGCGGTCTTTATGGTGATACTTATAATCTTGATGTTCCGGGGACAGCTAATGGTTTTGCCCATGCATCAGGACGTGTAGCAGCCCGTCATATCATAAAAACTCTTGGTGCTTGATTTTTAATCAGATTTTATAGCAAAGTACTGAGAATAAAAAGGAGGATGCCCAAATGGAAAATAATGTTAATAATGAAGTAGATTTTGAAGTCATCATTGTTGGCGCGGGCATAGCTGGTTGTGTTGCAGCATTAAAACTGGCTGATAAAGGATATTCAGTTTTATTAGCTGAACGTGGACAAAGTGCCGGCAGTAAAAATTTATCAGGTGGAGTTTTTTACTGCCGTGTTATGGAGGATGTTATTCCTGATTTTGTAAAAAAAGCTCCTATAGAAAGATATATTACCCGCAATTGCATTAGCTTTCTTAATGAATCATCTTTTGTAAATATCAACTATGGTGATGCGCGGTTGGAAAATTCTGTTACAGCAGTTTCGGTAAAACGGGCTAAGCTTGATGAATGGCTGGCTCAGCAATGTGAAGATGCCGGAGTTACATTTATGCCAGGAATAAGAGTAGATGAACTTCTTATGGATGGCGATAAAGTTGTTGGTATACAGGCAGGCGATGATAAATTATATTCACATGTAGTAATTGCGGCGGATGGAGTAAATTCAATGCTTTGTCGTAATGCTGGAATTCGAACCAGAGAACTTCTGGAAAATTTAGCCGTTGGTATAAAATCTGTTATTGGATTACCAAAAGATACTATTGAAGAACGATTCCATTTAAAAGAAAATGAAGGGGCAGCCTACGCAGTGGTTGGTGATTGTACCAATGGACTTAATGGCGGTGGATTTATTTACACCAATAGTGATTCAATATCTATTGGTGTAGTTGTAAAAATTGATGCTTTGGCAGAAAGTAGTGAAAGTGCCTCGGATTTACATGACAGATTTTTATCACATCCGGCCATTGAGCCATTACTGCGCGGGGGTGAATTACTCGAATATGGTTGCCATATGGTACCGGAAGGCGGTCAAGCCATGCTGCATGATTTAACTCGTGCTGGTTTGATTGTAATAGGCGATGCTGCCGGACTCGCATTAAATACCGGCAGTACTGTACGGGGAATGGATTTGGCAGCAGGTTCAGGTATTGCCGCAGCCAAAGTAGTTGATGAGGTACTAAGCAAGAAGGATTTTTCTCAGGCAGCAATGGATGCCTATTATACAGAACTTAATAATATAGTTGTCGGTAAAGACATGAAAACATATGCTAAAATGCCAGTATTTTTAGAAAATCCGCGCATGTATAAAAATTATGGACCGCTTCTTGGTGATATTATGTATAATATTTATAATCTTGATACAACACCAAGACAGCATATGATGTCCGAGGGACTTAAGATAATAAAGAAAAATCAGCTTAGTGCATTTCAACTGATAAAAGATATGTATACCGGGGTGAGGGCATTATGAATAAAAATCCATTTGGTGATGTTACAGAACGGCTGGATAAAGACCGCTATGAAACAGATATAGAGGAATCTCATATCAAAGTTAATCAGGAAGCAGCTGCTAAGAGTAATGCTGTTGATTTACTGATACGGATATGTCCGGCACATGTTTATTCCAAACAGCCTGATGGCAGTATCAATGTTATGTATGCGGCCTGTTTGGAATGTGGCACATGTTTGGCAGCAGCTCCGGTCGGTGTATTATCATGGCAGTACCCACGCAGTGGCATGGGCATAATTTTTCGCGAAAGTTAAATACTAAATTATTTTGTTGGAAATTAAATGTTTTATAGAAAAGAGTGTTATTATATGAGTAAATTAAATACAAAAGTATTCATAAGCAGTGATCAATATGGCGGTTTTGGTGTATCATCAACCATTATTTATGGCGAACATGAAGCACTTTTATTTGATGCCCAATTCAGCTGTTCCAACGCTCATCGGTTAGTAGCAGAAATCTTAGAAACAGGCCGTGAATTAAAACAAATTTTTATCAGTCATCTTCATCCCGACCATTATTTAGGGTTAAGTGTTGTAAAACAAGCATTTCCTGCTGCCCGTGTAATTGCCTATAGAGAAACAGCCGAGCAGATAAATGACGCGTTTGCCATGAAAGTGCATTACTGGGGAGATGAAGTATTAGGCAGTAATGGCTGCAAAGAAGTTATTAATGTAGAACGTGTTGATGATAAGTATTTAACCATCGAAGGCGAGAAAGTTGAAATAATTGGGTTGTTAAGAGGCGATTGTCCGGATTTAACAGCATTGTGGATACCGGAAACTAAAACACTCGTTGCCGGTGATGCCGTATTTTCCGATGCTCATCTTTGGGTAGCTGATGCCAGAACACCAGAGGAACGGCAGCAGTGGTTAACTAATCTTGATAAACTGGAAGCTTTGAAGCCACAAACTATTATTCCGGGGCATGCTCCGAATAATAGGGCATATACTGCTGATGGTATTGAATTTTCCCGTAAATATTTGAAAAATTTTATAAGAGAATTAAAGGCATCGGTTAATTCTGATGATTTAATTAGCAGAATGAAAAAAATATATCCTGATGCGGTGGTACCAATTTGTCTTAAATACAGTGCCAAGATATTAAGAGATAATTATAAATGGGAAGGTGATTGGCCGCTTTCACTTAAAAACAGGGATGCAGTAATTGGTTAAAGATTAAACTGTTTTAAATTATTATTAACTAAAATAAATATATAAAAAACCGCAACATAAATAATTTTAGTTGCGGTTTTTTATATACTGGGATATTATTGACCATTAAAATGTGGCGGTCTTTTTTCTAAGAAAGCTGTAATGGCTTCTTCATAATCATGGCTGTCATATACTTTTCGTCTGAGTCCCTGCACCCGTTCGAAATCAGCGGGACTGATAGGAAAAGCCTTGGAAAGAATACGGAATTGTTCTTTTATGACTTCTACTGATAATTGGGAACGTGACATTATTGTTTTGGCAATATCAAGCGTAAAATCCAGCAGTTCTTTTTCTGGCACAAGATGGTTGATAATGCCGAGTTCCTGAGCTCTTTTAGCCAGCAGAGGTGATGCAGTAAAAAACATTTCTTTAGCAATATTTAACGGCAGGCGGTTCATAAAATGCAAAATACCGGTAAGATTATACGGTACGCCCATTTTTGCCGGAGTCATGGCAAAACTGGCGGTATCATCGGCAATCACCATATCGCAGGTCATTGTTAAATCACAGGCACCGCCCCAAACGCTGCCGTGCACTACGGCTATTACTGGACCTAAGTATTGCTCAACTGCGCGTAAGACTCTTTCCAATGAATCGTAATAGCTTAATGGATCGCGCATTTTACGTGGCAGTTCTTTTACATCATGTCCGGCCGACCATACTTTTACGCCGTCAGTTGCTTTTAAAACAACAACGGGGAGTCTTTTGGCACTAAATTCATCAAGGGCCTTAATAATATCGTTTACCATTTCTTCACTGAGTGTGTTTAATTTTTTAGGATTGTCCAAGGTAATAATGCCTACATTATTGCGAATTTCTTTTTGTATTAATGCCATCATTTTCAGCCTCCAAATAATTTTGTAAGTATTAATATATACTAGAGATACTGCGTTATTCCCTATAAGGTGTTTTTGCAATTTTCTATAGTATATACCTAAATGAGGCAAATAATAGTATTTGTCTTATGTGTTTAGGGAATGAAATATATTTAGTAGATGCATTGTCTATCAGTATTATAGAAATAACATGTATTTATTTGAGCTGTATAGGCAGAAAAATCATATTTATTATTCAAAAAAGTAATGAGTAAGTTGTAAATCAAACGTTTAAGATGATAAAAAATACATTAAAAAACTCTGCCACTTATATGACAGAGCTTTTTTGATATAATTTTAGCGTGCATTTATTTGAGTATTATGTGAAATGCTTTGCGGCAATTCATTGTCTGAGGGAGTGTTTTGTCGAGTAGTAATTTTTTTATGCGTATCACCATCTCTGATATCCTGTTGATTCATACTTTGGTGAGATTCCTGCTGATGAGAATCTTTAAGTTGGGCAGTTTGAGGTTTTATATTTTCTTGATGATTAGATTGATTATTGAACCCATTGTCAGGTATATGCTGTTTATTCTGCTGCTGATTATTGTTTAAATGAGCGTTTTGAATTTTTTTGTTGTGGGATGAATTATCCTGTGGCTGGGATTGCTTATTAACATTATGTAAAGGTGTGTTCTGTTCATTTTGCTGTTGTTCAGTCTGTATTGGCGGCAATTGTCTGTCGTTGGAATGTGCTGAGACAACAGCGGTTCCTAATATACTTGCAGCCATAGATGCAGATAGCATAAGTGTCATGATTTTTTTCTTTTTTAAATTTAACATATTGTTTTGTTCTCCGTTTTTCATTGTTTTACTGAGTACGTATTTATAATAACACAGCAAAATAATTCATGTGTGACAGTTCTATGATATTTTTATGGCATTTACTAACACAAAGAGTATGTATTTTGAAGTTAATATTAAATTAACTTATGAGATTTTTATAAACGATATGAGATAGAAATATGGTAAAATATAGCTGAAACCACAAAATTTATAGAAAATAGATATTTATTTCTGTTAAATAATATAGGCTGAAAAATGAGGTGAAAGCATGAAGAAAAATATATATGGAAAATATGAGCCAATCTTAGAGAATATTTTAGGTGATTTAATAAAATATATCCAGGCTTATAGTGAACAGGAAAAAGCTAAAACTAATGAAATGGCTTACGAGCATTTAATATATCGGGTGAAATCAACTCAAAGCATGATAGAAAAATGTCAGCGTAAAGGGTTGCCGATTACTGCTGAAGCGGCACTGTCGGATATGCATGATGCTATAGGTATACGTATTGTCTGCCGTTTTATTAAGGATATATATTTAAATATTAATTATATAAAAGCTATGCCAGGCTGTCATGTCATTGAAGAAAAAGATTACATAAAGAATGTTAAGCCCAATGGATATCGCAGTTATCATATGATTGTTGAATTGACAGAACCTTATGAAGACGTAAAGGGAAGAACGCCAGGCCGTTTTTTTGCAGAGATACAAATACGTACTATTGCCATGGATTCGTGGGCTAGTTTGGAGCATCAGATGAAGTATAAGCATGATATAAAAAATCCTAAGATGATAGAACGTGAATTAAAGCGCTGTGCAGATGAATTGGCAGCATGTGATGTATCGATGCAGACAATACGAGACTTGATTAATGCTGAATAGTAAAGGAGCGCAGAAAATGAAAATATTATTGGCGGAAGATGAACATGATATGTCAGCTGCATTAGCGGCAATATTGGCTCATTCTGGTTATGAAGTGGATGCTGTATATGATGGGCAGGCAGCTGTAGAAAAAGCCCAGAGTAATGTATATGATTGTTTTATTCTCGACGTTATGATGCCTAAACTCAGTGGGGTTGATGCATTAAAATATTTGCGTGATAGTGGTGATATAACACCAGCTATTATGTTGACGGCTAAAGCCGAAATTGATGACAGAATTACAGGTCTTGATGCCGGTGCGGATGATTATTTGACTAAGCCGTTTGCCATGGGAGAATTGTTGGCACGCATCCGTTCTATGACAAGACGTAATGATTCATATACACCAGCAAAGCTTTCTGTTAGCTCAGTGGAATTAGATATAGAAGAACAAGAATTATCCTGTAAAAATACAATTCGTTTATCAAGCAAAGAAACAAAATTAATGAAATTTTTTATGCTTAATGAAGGGAAAAAATTGCCAACAGAGATTATCTTTGCACATGTTTGGAAAGATGATAAAGAGGTAGATGAATCGATAGTCTGGGTTTATATATCGTATTTACGGGAAAAAATGGCTGCTATAGGTGCTAATATTAAAATTGAAGGCAATAAAGGTCAGGAATTTTTGTTAGCAGTAAAGTAAAAAAAGTTATTCAAGTTATTGCGCTTAATGAGGAGATGATAATTGATGAATATGATAAAAAGTCTGCGCTGGAAATTTGTTTTAATTGCTACAGCGGCAGTTGTTATCATTGTTGCAGTAGTATTGGGGCTCATTAACACAATTACTTACGTGCGTATGACAAATCAAGTAGAATCAGTGCTTTCGTATATTTCCCAAAATAGTGGTAAATTGCCTAAAAAAATACCAACTACAGATAATAGTTGGTTCAATAATACAAATTGGTTTGGTGATACAAACTGGTCGGATGATACGCCAGAATTTTCTTATCAAACACGTTTTTTTAGTGTGTTGGTTGCTCCAGATGGCTATGTACGGGAAATTAACATAAAAAATATAGCAGCTTTTACAGAAAGGGAAGCAATTGAATATGCGCAGACTACAGTACAAAAAGGCCAAAGTGTAGGTTTTTTTAAAAAAGATAGGGCCAGTTATGCTTATATGATTACCAAGAAAAATGATGGCGATTTTTTTATTGTTATTATGGATTGTACGCACGATGTTGATGCAGTAGATTCATTTATGCGTTATTCTCTTTTGGTAGGAATAGCCTGTGTAATATTATATATAATGATATTAACAGCACTATCGAAAGCACCTTTAAAACCATTTATTCGTAATATGGAAAATCAAAAAAGATTTATTACTAATGCAGGGCATGAACTTAAAACACCAATTGCCATAATTTCAACTAATACTGAAGCGATAGAACTGATTAATGGGAAAAGCCAATGGACGGAAAGCATATTAAAGCAAGTTAAGCGGTTATCTAATTTAATAAATGATCTGGTTGTGCTGTCAAAAATGGGGGAACGTTCGGCAGCAGACCTTAATATAGTGAAGTTTGATCTATCAGAGACGGTGACAGCAGTGGTTTCTTCATTTGAGCAGATAGCAAAAGACCAAGGAAAAAATCTTTATTCCAATATTAAATCACAGCTTTATGTACAATCTGATAACAAGTGTGTATATGAGCTTGTTAATATTCTTGTGGATAATGCTGTTAAATATTGTGATGATGAGGGAACTGTTGATGTAGTACTTAGCAAGAATAAAAAGAAAACAGTAACAATATCAGTTATTAATGATTATGCTGCTGGTGCTAATATTGATTACAGTCGTTTTTTTGAAAGATTTTATCGTGGTGATGAATCACACAATAGTCAAAAAAAAGGCTATGGTATTGGACTATCCATAGCAGAAGAATTAACACAGATTATTAATGGAAAAATTAGTGTGGCATATAAAAAAGGAAAAATTGCCTTTATAGTAAAGATGACTACTGGAATATAAAAAGGAGTGTTTAAAATTATTTATACAATACCATTATTTTTTGAAAAGGGCGATATTAAAGTTGAAATAAATCCTGTCTTGATTGAAGATAAGGATAAAATGTATTTGGTGGATGCAGGCTATCCAGGTTTTTTACAGGATATTGAAAAGTTTTTTGCCCAAAAAGGGTTAAATATGAGTGCTTTAACAGGTGTAATAATTACCCATCAGGATCATGACCATATGGGGGCATCCGCTGAGCTGGAAAAAAAATATCCGGCAGTCACTATATATTCATCAGAAAAAGAACTTCCCTATGTTCTTGGTAAAGAAAAGTCATTGCGTCTTTGTCAGGCTGAAGAACAGCAGTTTGAGCAGGCATTTATTGATACATTAAAAGAGGTGCCTCATCCCGTTGATGCAGTTGCTATTACGCCAGATAGTTTTTCTGGTACAGCCATTGAAATAATAGAAACACCGGGACATACGCCAGGACATATTTCTGTATATATTGGATCAGAAAAAACATTAATTAGCGGTGATTTGCTTGTTGTAAAAGATGGAAAATTATGCATTGCCAATGAAATTTTTGCCTTAGATAAACCTACAATAATAGAATCAATAAAAAAACTGCTTGATTATAATATTGATACGATAATCTGTTATCATGGCGGAATATACAAAAGTGCTAATATAAAGAATGAATTACAAGAAATAATAAAAAAAGGCTATATTAAATTATAAAATAACAAAAGAGAGCAATTGGCTATTATCGATAAATAATGGCTCTTAGTAATAACTTAAATAGATATATAACAAAATTTAATTTATAATGCAAAAACCGTAGAAATTTTAAATTTCTACGGTTTTTTATAGGGGGGTATAAATTATTATGAAAAAAATTTTAATTTATATCGGATTTAGATTTAAACATTGAAAAGATGATGATAATACCAAAAAGTGCAGCTATAAAGCCACATAAAAAGGTTGAGGCATAATTAAAATGATCGGCTATAATTCCACCTATAGGAGCAGAAAAGGCATAAGATACATCCTGAAACATGGAAAATCCCCCAAGGGCTGTGGCTCGTTGATCAGGACTTACTTTTTTTATAACTTCTACACCCATCGCTGGATATATCATTGAACAACCAAGGCCTGTGAGCAAAGCGCCAGATAATGCAATAAGGTAATTGGGGGCAATCCATATACATCCTTGCCCGATTGCTTCAACAATAAGGGATACAAAGGCAATTTTTGTACCACCAATTTTATCAGGCAAAGTACCGAAGAAAATACGACTTATTACAAAACCAAGGCCAAATAATGATAGGCCAACGCCAGCATATGGCCAATTATGACTTTTGAAATAAAGGGTAATAAATGCGCCTAAAAGAGCGAACCCTATGCCTTGAAGTGATACCGCCATTCCATGCTTCCAGATTTTTAATAAAAGACGGGCAAAAGACTGTTTGTTGGTATTAATACTATGTACAAAAGTTTCCGGCGATTTGTAAAATACCATAATTCCAATAATAGGCATTACTGCCGATGCTAACATAACAGCTTCAAAGCCAAAATAATTATAAAGGACAATACCAATGGGACTACCTAGGGCAAAAGCACCATACATAGCCATACCCATAATTGCCAGTATCTTTCCAGAATTTACAGGTCCTAAATAAGAAAAATGCCAATTTGATATGCCCACTACAGACATACTTTCACCAAATCCCAGAATTAAGCGCCCTACAATAAGAATAATAAAGGCTGTGGATACACCGAAGGTTTTTAACGAAGCAATCAGACAGATAAAAGCGGCTAGAACGTATAATAGAAATCCGAACATAAAACATTTTTTGCTGCTTTTAGTATCAGCAAATGTTCCAGCATATTTTCTTGATAAAATTGTTGATACAAAAGAAATGCCAACGGCGGCACCACCTAACCAATTTGGTAAATGCAGGCTTTCTTTGACAAAAATTGGTACAATGGGAAGGGCCATAGCAACAGACAGATACGTTATAAGCATTGTTATGCCAAATTTAGTAAGATTTTGTTTCAATGAAATGTTTTTTTTCATAGTTTATTCTCCTCTTGATAATTCTACCAACCAAAAAAGAGCAACAAAAAAACGCACTCTCCCCTTTTCAGGCTGGACAGTGCGTTGGTTTACGTTAACGCTTACGAAATATAAGATGATAATATCATTATTTTATTTATCCGTCAACATGTTAATATTTTCAGCAGTATTTTTTTTATTAAGGATAGAGGTGCAATGAGGACAACGGGTAGCCTCTTTATGTATAGGTTGATAGCAATAAGGACAAAGACGGGAATCAGTTTTGCTAGCAGGTTTTTTAGGAAATAATCGATTTATTTGTTTGACGAAAATAAATATGGCAAAAGCTACAATTATAAATTGAATTATTGCATCGATGAAATTACCGTAAGCAATTACAGGTACATTGGCTTGTTGGGCTTCTTGCAGAGTATAAATACGTTTATTGGTAAGATTAAAAAAGAAATTGGAAAATTTTATACCGCCAAATAATAAGCCGAATGGCGGCATGATGATATCTGAAACGAGCGAACTGACAATTTCATTAAATGATGCTCCGATAATAACACCAATAGCTAAATCCATTACATTACCACGCATGGCAAATTGGCTAAATTCATCAACAAACTTTTTCATATAACAATCGTCTCCTTTATAAAAACATTATATAAATAATTCCATGTTATAGAAAAAAATCCTGTACAAATAAAATATAAACCATAATTATATTAATGATAAGAAAACATAAAAAAAATAATATATTTTAGGGATTAATATTGACAATATAGTCGGGCATTATATATAATAAAAATACAGTATATATAAGATAATATACAGTAAATACAGAACTGGCGGAGTTGTGGGTTACCACGGGGGACTGTATTTCTTAAAGCCGGCCGCCTGGGCAGAATACATTTGCTCAGGCGGCTTTTTTTTGTCTATCCTGAAAATGTATTTTTAAGTGTTTTTTACTGGATGATATCCAGATTGAAGGAGGACGTATTTATGAATAACTATTGGAATGGATTTAAAGATGGCAATTGGCAGCAGCAAATTGATGTAAGAAATTTTATTCAGGAAAATTATACACCATATGAAGGCAGTGAAGATTTTCTTGTTGATAAAACAAAAAAGACAGAGATAGTTTGGGACAAATGTAAATTATTATTGTCGCAAGAACGGGAAAAAAATGGGGTACTCGATGTAGATTCTAATACAGTATCTACAATTACATCACATGCGCCAGGCTATATTGATAAGGATAATGAAGTTATCGTTGGTTTACAGCTTGATGCACCGTTGAAACGTGGACTTGTTCTCAGCGGTGGGTTACGTATGGCGCAGCAGGCCTGCAATGAATATGGCTACAAACTTAATCCTGAACTCGAAAAAATATATTCTAAATATGTAAAAACTCATAATGAAGCTGTATTTTCCTTATATACACCAGAAATGCGTAAGGTTCGTTCACTCGGATTGTTGACAGGTTTGCCTGATGCCTATGGGCGAGGCAGAATAATAGGCGATTATCGTCGTATTGCCCTTTATGGTATAGACTATTTGATTGAACAAAAACAAAATGATAGAGAAAATTTATTTTCTGGGGAAATATCAGAAGAAAAAGCCCGCTCACGTGATGAAATTGCTCAGCAGATTGCAGCCCTAAAAGCAATAAAAAAAATGGCAGCTGCTTATGGTTTTGATATAAGCTGCCCGGCCAAAAATACCAGAGAAGCCGTACAATGGATATACTTTGGTTATTTAGCTGCTGTAAAAAATCAAAATGGGGCGGCAATGTCGATTGGACGTGTATCAACATTTATTGATATTTATATTGAACGTGATCTTAAAAACGGCATATTGACAGAAGCAGCTGCGCAGGAAATTATTGATCAATTTGTGATTAAATTAAGACTCATCCGTATGCTGCGTACACCAGAATATAATGAACTATTTGCAGGTGATCCTCTTTGGGTAACTGAAGTTATTGGCGGTATGGGAGAAGATGGGCGGACCTTAGTAACAAAAACATCCATGCGTACTTTGCATACTCTCAATAATTTAGGACCGGCTCCGGAACCTAATATAACAATTTTATGGTCGAAAAAATTACCAGCAGCATTTAAGCGATTTGCGTCAATAATATCAATAAAGACAAGTGCTGTGCAGTATGAAAATGATGAAGTAATGCGCCCGGTATTTGGTGATGATTATGGCATTGCCTGCTGTGTATCAGCTATGAAACTAGGCAAAATGATGCAGTTCTTTGGGGCAAGGGCAAATTTAGCCAAAGCATTGTTATTAGCAATTAATGGCGGCAAGGACGAAAAAACTAATAAACAGCTGGCACCCCAAATGCCATTGCCGCAAGGTGAATATTTAGACTATGACGATGTAAGGAAAAAATATTCGGAAGTTTTAGCATGGCTGGCAGGTGTTTACGTTAATACCATGAATGTTATTCATTATTCGCATGACAGGCATGCTTATGAAGCAGAACAAATGGCATTGCATGATAGTAAGGTTGCGCGGCTCATGGCTTTTGGCATAGCAGGGCTTTCTGTAGCAGTGGATTCACTTAGTGCAATAAAGTATGCTAAAGTTAAGCCAATACGTGATGAAAATGGAGTTGCTGTTGATTTTGCCATTGAAGGGGATTTTCCTAAATATGGCAATAATGATTCTAGAGTAGATAGTTTTGCTAAAGAAATAACACATGAGTTTATTACGGAACTAAAAAAACATCCGGCTTACCGTAATGCTGAGCATACACTCTCAATACTGACAATCACGTCAAATGTAGTATATGGCAAAAAAACAGGTGCTACACCTGATGGTAGAAAATCAGGGCAACCATTGGCACCTGGTGCCAATCCAATGCACGGACGTGATAAAGCGGGGGCATTAGCTGCAATGAAATCGGTAGCCAATATATCTTATGATGACTGTCGTGATGGGATATCCTATACATTTTCTATAATTCCTGAAGCTTTGGGAAAAACAGATGAAATACGGGAAAAGAATCTTACAGCACTGCTTGATGGCTATAGCAATTGTAATGCACATCATATTAATGTAAATGTACATGACCGTTCTACATTAAAGGATGCTATGGAGCATCCAGAAAAATATCCGCAGCTTACTATTCGTGTTTCTGGTTACGCTGTTAATTTTATTAAGCTTGATCGTGAGCATCAGCAGGAAGTTATTGACCGCACATTCTATGAAGCAATATAAAAATGAATTTTTTATTATAGCGAAAGGAAAATACAGTGAAGGGGTATTATCATTCCAGAGAAACATTTGGAACAGTTGATGGTAAAGGAATTCGTTATGTACTTTTTTTAGCAGGATGTAATTTGCAATGCGCGTTTTGCCATAACCCTGATACATGGAAACAAGGCAATAGATTAATTGATAGCGAAGAAGTACTACATGAGGTAGAGGAATATCGAAGCTTTTATGAAGCTTCGGGTGGGGGCATTACTGTTAGTGGTGGGGAACCGTTATTACAGCCGGATTTTGTTGCTGAACTTTTTCAATTATGTCAGGAAAATAAAATTTCAACTACATTGGATACCTCTGGTTCTGGTGCCAAAGCAGCAATAATGAAAATACTGCCCTATACAGATCATGTTCTTTTTTCTTTAAAAGCGGGTACAGAATCGCTGCATAAAAAACTTACAGCAGGAAATTCCAATAAAAATATTATCGAGAACTTGAAAATTATCGCCAAAAGAAAACCAGTAACATTGCGTTATGTTATACTCCCGGGGATTACAGACTCTGCCTTGGAAATAGCAGCACTTATCAAGATAATACATTCATTGGAAGCAATAGATTTAGCTGTAGATATATTACCTTATCATAAAATGGGGATCTCTAAATGGAAAGAATTGGGTATGAAATATTTACTGGCTGATGTAAATACACCAACTGCTCATGAAATTATGGCAGTAAAAGATAAAATAAAAGCTTCTGGTATAAAACTGGCACATTAAAATTAATAATAGCTAGTAAAAGAGGGCTGTTGCATGTATGATATATTAATGATTCAATCCAAAAGGCTCCCATGTAGGGGAGCTGGCAGCTTTAGCTGACTGAGGGGTTAAAACTCTTTTTCACTGATTTATAGTGCCACCTTTACTATGCTGTAGCTCTTAATGCTTTAGCATTTTAGAGATACAGTATACACCGTGTAGGGAAGACTTTAAAATTACAAAAAAAGAGGTCTGTCACACATATTTATTAATGTGCGACAGACCCCTTTTTTATATAGATATTTATAAAGTAAGCAGCATTTCAATATGAGGTATATCACATTCAAGAAATTCGTCTGAAACCTGTTGGAAGCCGGCTTTTTCATACATTTTTTTAACGTATACCTGGGCAGCAATTCTTATTTTATCGGCATGCATTTGTTCTTTAGCAACTTGTATTCCATAAGCAACTATTTTATTACCCAAACCACAATGACGTTTTGTTGTTAGAACTCGTCCAATAGCGACCTCGGGAAAGGAAATCCCCTTATCGATTACTCGTAGATAGGCTTTTACACCGGATTCATCTCGTAAAAATACATGATAGGCATGAAAATCTTTGTCATCAAGATCCTGGTCTAAGCAGTGTTGTTCCACAACAAATACAGCAAGGCGTGCTTTTATTATTTCATAAAGCTCAATAGTTGATAATTCTTCAAAACGTTTGATGACTAGTTCCATGTGGCGGCCTCCTAAAAGAATAAAATAAATTTAAATGAAAATAATGGAGTAATTGTATCATGCGATATAGAATAAAAGCAAGGTGAAGTTATGATTTATTCTATATTATTTATGGAGGGATTAATTATGAATTATTTTCTTGGTGGGGCACTTATGCCGCATCCGCCGATAATGCTGCCGGAAATAGGCGGCGACAATACATTGGAATTAAGCATGACCATAGATGCTGTAAATAAAATATCTCAGGCAATTATGGAAAAAAATCCTAAAACGATTATTATTATTTCACCGCATGCGCCCATTGTTGAAAATAGTATGGGGCTTAGTGCGGCCGAATACTTAATGGGCTCAATGGCCGAATTTAATCAGCCGGATATTTTTTTTAAATATAAAGTTGATCTCAATTTGGCCGAAAAATTTACCCAAATTTGTCGGCAGCGGGGACTTCCTTTAGCGGCAGTAAACGAAGAATACTGCTTGGCGAATAATATTTCACTGGAAATTGATAAAGGCAGTTTGGTGCCTTTATATTATTTACATCAGGCTGGTTTTAAAGGCCAAATTATTCATCTGGCAATTTCCTTATGTGCATATGAAGAAATGATGCAGTATGGCTTGGCAATGTATAATGCCATTAATGACAGTAGGACAAATGCTGTTATTATTGCGTCGGGGGATCTATCGCATCGCTTGGCAAAAAATTCTGCCAATGGCTATGCACCTGAGGGAAAATTATTTGATAAAATTATTATAGAATCATTAAAAACAGTGGATAGCCAGAAACTTTTATCATTACAGCCTGCTTTTATTGAAGCTGCCGGGGAATGTGGCTTGCGATCAATATTTTTTCTGCTGGGAGCGATGCAGCATAGCGAAACATCACCACAGTATATATCTTATCAATGTCCTTTTGGTGTAGGCTATGGTACGGTATTATTTTTTAATACGAAGAAATTTTTTACGGATAATAGCCGTGAAGTGCACTTAGCAAAAAAAGCCTTGGAATATTATCTGCGTACAGGTAAGAAATTAAATTTACCGACAACATTGATTGCTGGTTTAAGTAAAAAAGCGGGCGTATTTGTTTCTTTGAAAAAAGATGGACAACTGCGCGGCTGTATTGGAACATTAATGCCAACGCAGGATAATATAGGCTTGGAAATAATAAATAATGCTATTAATGCTGGTACTGATGATGACCGTTTTTCCCCAGTTGCGTTTGATGAACTAAAGGATATAACTTTTTCTGTAGATGTTCTTTCACCACTTGAGCCGACTACTAAAGATAAATTAAATCCACAAAAATATGGTATTATTGCTATCATGGAAGATGGTCGCAGCGGCGTTTTATTGCCGATGCTGCCAGGGATTGATACTATTGAAAAACAATTGGCTATTGTAAAAGAAAAGGGAAATATTGCTACTGACGAACAGCCTGAGATATATAGATTTACTGTAAATAGATATTATTAAATAAATTATAAATATCTTATATTGACAATTGTATTGTTATAAGTTAAAATTGCAACGTTGCTGTCAGCATTATTATGCATAGGGGAGTAATTTATAAAAAATTGAAGTATTTGTAAATTTAACATAAATTACCATAAGAAATGCAGGATATTTTAGTAGCAGATAATCTATAGCAAATAAACTACGAATACTTTATCTAAAGCAACTATAAATATTTAGTATTATTGGAGGAAAATATGTTAAAAAAGAAATTATTTTTAGTATTAGCGATTATGATTTTGGCTATTACCACAGGGTGCGGTACTTCAGTTAAGGATGATTTAGCAGCATACTTGAAATTTGAACAAACAATGTCTACAGAAGCAGCACCAATAATAGCAGATTTTAATTCTAAAATTCAGCAGATGATGAGTAATCATACAAATGTGAATAAAAAAGAAGAAAAAATTAAAGTAATTACTGAAGCTCTGCAGAAATTCACAGCCTTAGCAGATAAAGAAAAAGCTTATAAACCTAAGACTAAAGAAGTAGAAGCAGTTCATCAAATGCAAGTTAAACAAGCAGATATAACAATAAATGTCTTAAATAAAATTATAAAAGCTGTACAAGACGATAAATTTGATCAGAACACTATTAGCGAGATTAATAAAACACGTCAGGAATTACAGAAAGCTGCGACGGATTATAGAAATGCCATAGCAGAGTTGCAGGCAAAAAATAAATAAAAAGAATTATTAAAAAATGTTGAAGTGAGCAAAATGCTTGCTTCGACATTTTTTTATGAGTAAATATGTAAAACCGTATTAAAAGGCATAAATGACTGATATAGACGGTGAAAAATCATTATGTTATACTAGGTTTCATAGATAGTTGATATAAATAATAACTATAAAATTTAAAATAAAGAAGGTATATTATGATAAAAAAGGGCAAAAGAATTCCTAAATCTATATGTCTGGGTTTTTCACTGGAATATTATTTAAAAGAAGACACTGATATTAATTATATCGTTGTTTTAAATGATCTAATTGAGCTACTTGAAAAAAGAAGACTGGAATGCGGCAGTGGCGGCGAAGATGGTTTTAGCACGATTATCGTGGCAGAACGAAGACGTTGTTGTGCTACGACTGAAGAAGACAGAAAAATAGTAGAAGCATGGGGCAAAAATCATCCGCTTATTGCCGATATACGAGTCGGTTCATTAGTAAATATAAATAAAGAAATAGAATAAGAAAGAAATAAGTGTTAATCAGATTATATAATATGATTAACACTTATTTCTTTGGAAAAACTGATGTTAGTATTAGATAGATATATGCATCAACTTTCAGGATCTTTTATAGTGTATATTTCAATTAAAAACAGAAATAATGGTACGGTAATGACTAAGCCCCAAGAGTGCGAATCCTTAAGGAAAGACACTATATCTAGCGGCCAATAGGCATTTATCAAAAACATAAATGGAAAGCATAAGAGAATAAAGGCAGATGCTGCTTTGAAATAAGTGTTATATTTGATAATTAAATTTTTAAGGGCGTAAAATATTAGTAGACTTGTTGCTAAGGGAACAAATAATAATAATGCGCATCCAATGTTTTTTATAAAGTCATTTGGTAGCAGTTTATAAATTAAGAATACTTTTGCTAGGGAGTCAACAATAACTAACGTTGGTATCCAACATAAATTTGCTGATAACATAAGGGATAAGGCTAAGAAAAACTTTTGTCGTTTAGAATAATGAGTCATTTCTAAAACAATAGGCTTTTTTATAGAATAAGCTAGAGCAAGATATAACTTGATTATACATCCTAGCCAAATAAGAAATAGTAGTATATTACAAAATATATTTTTGGTCCAAATTGCAAAAAAATATATAAAAAAATATAAGATTGCAAGCACTGGTTTAAAGATATGTTTATTGTGCTGAATAATAGAAAGCAGATATATCATTCCTTTTATATATTGGTAGTATTAAATGCTAAAAAAATAAGAGTGTTATAATCAGGCCCAATATGGAACATATCTGCGATTTCGCATGCTTGTAGAAGTATCGTCGGTAATTTTTATTAAGCCTGTTTCGCAGGCCTCGTTTAGTAGGCGGGAAATCATAGCACTATTTTTTTGTGGTATATGAAAACGTTCACGCAGTGTAGAATTGGTCATGTATTCACGATTAACGCGTTTTAAACAAGCATGTAAGTAACAGGCTCGAAGCTTATCTTCTTTACTCATTTTACCAAAATCACGATGCGAAAAAAGAATGATACGAGTATTATTTTCATAAACTTCAATTTCGGGTGCTGGAAGCTGGTAAAGCTCTGTTTCATGGACTATTTTATCAAAGCCACTGCCACGTTCTTCACAAACGCCAATTCGGCGCATAAAGGCTGCTAATTTTTCATTGCGAGAAATGGGAGGGGAATCAATAAAACGTTTAGTTTCAATAAGTGGTGTTCCAGGATTGGTTACTTCCATTCTGTCAGAAAATATTTCAATCATGGGACTGGTTCCTTGTAAAAAGAAATTTTGATGGATTAAGGTGTTGGCAATAATTTCTCGGACGGCTAACTCTGGATACATAGGAATTGTTTTTCGTAGAGCTTTTCCCATGATTTCGTTTAAAGGCAGAAGTCCATTGACATAACTAATCAATGTTTCAAAGCCTGAAGCATATCCAGTATAAATAATCTTTTCCTTGCCAGCGTATATGCGTGAATTATCTTTATATTGGATGATTCTTACAGCCTTACGTTCAAGTGCAGGAAAATCTGCAATGTTTTTGGCAAAAAGAATAGCACCAAGATTAGTAATGTTATAATTACCAGTTAAATTTTGTGTAATCATATCGTCAGATGATAATGCTTCAATAATGCCAATTTTATCACTTGGTAATTCGCGGGAAAGAAGATCAAAATAAGCTGGGTAATTTAATAAACGAAGAACGAAATCAGCGGGAACGTCTTCAAGAGCTGTCATTGTTTCAAAGGATTTTTTTGATAATATAGCCCAAAGTTCACGTTCGGTATCAGGGAAATCTTTAAGTTTTTTCTTGTGAGAATCTATTCGGATATAATCAACACCTTGAAATTTTACAGGAGAAGAAGTAGCACTGCCTATTTCTAGTAGCACTACAGATTTATTTTCAATTTTAACTTCATGAAAGTAAAATTGAACTTGTGGTTCTAATTGGGTACTAATAAAAATTTCTAAGCATTGATTTCCTTGCTTGGTGTTGACGGGCTTGAAATTGGTGCCTTTTATTTCGTGGGTAGCGTCATCAATGCCCCAAATCATTAATGCATGTGTTTTACTATGAAGAGTTGCTGTATTAGATAGGGCACTAATGTATTGTCCAATTTCCGCAGGAGATGTAGCTTTGTTCATTTTAAACTCAACCCAAGGTAATTCATTATCAGGTTTTCGTGCCTCATTTATAATGGCAATAATTTGACTTTCTAAGAATGGCATAGAAAACAACTCCTTCCTTAAAAATTATTATATCATGTATATAATCAATAAAATAGTCAAATAAAAAATATTTTAATAAACTCTTAAATTTAAAGGGATGATTGATTGCTTTATTATTTTTAATAATGTTTTACCAGGTTAATAATAGATAATATCAATAAAAGAATCAAATAAAATTTTTTGTTAATATTAATGGAAAATCAGAAGTTTAAATACAAAAAGAAGTGATAATTAATAAAGATAGACGGTGATAATTCGTTATGATATACTATTTTTCGTGAATAATAGGCATCTTATTGGTAGGCATTATTCATGCAATAAAATAAAGAAGAAGGTATATCTCAATGATTAAAAACAGTAAGCGGGTATCAATATCAAAATGCATGGGATTTGGCGCAAGATACCGTGTGAATACAAAAGATGCAAAAATTTGTAATAAAGTTTTAGATGAATTTCTCAATATGTTGAAAAAAAGAAAGCTTAATTGCGGTGGCGGCGGCTTAGAAGATTTTTCTGGGTTTATTATTGCTGACCGCAATCGCTGTTATGGTGCCACTGAGGAAGATAGAGCAGCTATAGAAAAATGGGGCGAAAAACATCAAATGGTAGCTGTTATTAAAACCACTCCATTAATAGATGCAAATTTAGATGATGCAGATGAGATAGAATTATAATATTTAATAGCATTTATACATAATTAAGGCTTCTAAGATTTTATCTTAGAAGCCTTAATTGTGTGAAGGTAATATTAGTGAAAGTTGACGGTTTTAATATAACATTTTCAGGCTATTCATGATTCCTTGCTGATGTATTAAGCGTTTATATGTACTGAGATTATTTTGAACTAGATGATCCATTGCAGCCATTCCCAATAACTCAACCGGGGCCTTATCATCAGTAAAAATATGATTTTCCGCATAATGCGGTCTAATTTGGGGAATCATTGATTTCAGTAACATCTTTAATGGGCTTTGTTTCATAGCTGCTGTTTTTGTCTGCAGAGAATCTGAAAGTGATGTTTGCTGGCATCCGGCAAAAAGCTCACGATTTGTCATATTCGGTACATCTACAGTACAAACTGATGGAAATACGGAAGCAATGGTATCACTTAAATATTCATTAATACTGTTATTACCATCAGAATGAATGTTCATATTAACGACCATAATACCATTTGCTGTTAAATGGTTGTGAACTAAGGTGAAAAATTCCTGTGAAGACATATAAAAAGGAATGGTAATATCTTGATAGGCATCAACCATTATGACGTCGTATTTTTTGTCAATACTTTGTAAAAATGCTCGGCCATCATATGTTGTTACAGGGATTGACATTGGAAGTTCAAAGTGTTGTCTAGCCAAATCGGTAATTTTTTGATCTATTTCTACACCTTCTATGCTTGCTTGGGGAAAATACTTTTGGCACTGTTTGGCAAAGGTTCCTGTTCCCATGCCTAATACAAGGATATGCAGCGGCCTATCTTTTTGAACTTGAGCCATAACTGGTGCTGCTAATGCATAATCATAGTACATACCCGTTAATTCGCTATTTTTTTTAATTATCGACTGCACACCGAATAATACATTTGTTGATAGAATACGACTATCATCCCGATCGCGAACTTGTAAATAATTATAAACTGATTCCCCTTCATAAAGCAGATCTTTATCCCAAAAGGCGAAGCTGTCAGAATTACCAAAAAAAGAACAGAAAATGAAAAAAATAGTTGCGGCGGTAACAGCCTTTTTTTTTGTATGTACATTTAAGAAATAAATTAAACTGATCATTAAAAGAATTCCAGAAAAAATAAGAAAAGTTATAGCAGTACCTACTGTCGGGATAGTAAGGAAGGTAGGTAAAAAAGTGCCAATGATACTGCCGATAGTATTATATGCGCCTAGCATACCTACAGTTCTTCCAGCATTATTCATACTGTCTAGTGCATATTTTGCCAGGGAAGGAGTAACTGTTCCCAATAATACCAAAGGAAAAACAAAAATTGCCATGCAAGTAAGAAAAGCTGCGATTGTTAAAAGTTGTGTACTAATAGAAAAAATTAACAAACCAGAAATTGCCAAAATAATATATTTCCCCAATAGTGGAATAGCTGCGATCCAGACAGCTGCTACTAAAATACGTATATATAATCGATCTGGATTAGGATGAGCATCTGCACTGCGGCCACCCCAATAATTACCAATAGCCATGGCGATCATAATCGTTCCGATAATAATAGTCCAGACAATTTGAGAAGAACTAAAATAAGGTGCCAATAAACGGTTTGCACCTAATTCAACAGCCATAACAGCCATTCCTGCGAAAAATTCTGTTATATACAAGTAGTATTTATTCTTTAAAATAGATGGTGTATTCATTATTTACCCTTCCAAAGTAAATTAGTATAAGAATAATGTCGAAATATGTATAGTTGATTATAAAATAATCAATGTGTTAATTATATAACGAATTGTAATGGTGGTAAAGAAATTCAATGTTGTTATATTTGTAAAATAGTAAATTATATGGGGTACTTAAATATAACAAAAAGGCTTCCAAGGAAAATCCTTGGAAGCCTTGATATACATATGGAGCTGGCAATAGGAATTGAACCTACGACCTGATCATTACGAACGACACGAGATGAAAAATAAGAAAATTATAATTAACCTCAATGCCAGAAATATCAATGGATTGAGGTTTTTTTGTTTCGGATCAAATGGCTATAATTGTTAGTAGTTGATATACTCTAAGGCGCGTATAAGGCGCAAAAAATGTATTAATATATATCACAATATGGGCGTTTGGAAAATCTCTGTATCCTAGATAGTCTATGATGATTTTCTAGATAGAAATATATATCCCAATATACCATGACCTTATAAAATTTATTCAGTTTGTTTTGTCTGATAACAATTCAGATAGGGTATATACGGTTCCTTCACTAAATCCGGCCACTTTTTGTAATAGCATAGCAGATTTTAAAGAGGTGCAGGAGACTGGGAAATATGGGGCTTTTATGGATAAAAGATAAATGGTTCGTGTAACGCCATCGCCTAGAGAAAGTTCTATTTGATGGTCATTGGTTTCTAAGATATTTACGCTAGCTAAAGGGACGGGATTGGTTACCCCAGCAGCGAATCCTTGCTGAGCATATTTGTATTTATAATCTTTTTTCCAAGATGATTCATTCCCCTTTGCTATAGGAGCTTGAATCGTACAAGACGTTTTTCGCCATAATTTTAAAAAAAGATGAGGATTTACTTCCACAATAAAAGTTTCTTCATTGTTAGGTGATGCGCACATAAAAATTTCGTCATTTATAATAGGTATTGGAAATAATATTCCTTTAGAGTAGTGAATGGTTTTTATTTGATATAAAATTTTCATAAAAAATCTCCTTAATTTACAGTTATTGTAATATGTTAAAGACATAAAAAATTTAATTTTTTATTACAATCCAATATGTTGCTTTTCTATTAGTACTATTTGATTTGATTGTATAGGGAAGCTGTTTTTCTTTTAAACAATCATTAATTATTTTTAAACCATAAGAAGTGGTATCTGCTTTATCTTTAAGTCGTTTCCCAAAAGCTTGCTGGTAAATTGCCGTAAATTTGGATTTAAAAAGTTCTTGTGTTTCTTTTGATAGAAAAAATGATGGCAAGTTTTCAGTGGAGCGAATATTTTTTGCCTCAATATACTGATCTGAAGGAATGGCATATTCATCCATAAGTTGGAATAGTTCTTGATGGCTGTTTTCTTCTTTGGCAATATTTTCTTTTTGTGAAACTGTGTAATGAAAATTTTTTTCGTTAAAATCATCAAGGCGCTCTAACCATGAAAGTTGTTCTTTGATAATATTAAAATTATAAATATTATCATCGGATAAATTTTCAGAAGAAGTATCGTAATTGTTCTGTAAGTTATAGTTAAAGAGCATACGGTATTTTTTTTGTTCATTTGTAAGAATGGATAGTTTTTCTATATTTTTAGTGGTTTCATTGGAAATATATCTAATATTGTTAATTTTATTGGAAAAAAATTCGTATTTTTTTAGGTAGGAATAATCCAGTGCAGAAATATCTTTTCTTGGTTGAGTATAGTGCCTAGTGCAAACTAAGTTGTTGATTGTTGTTTGCAAATCTTTATTTGATAAATAATTCCAACTTTCTGGAATAAAATGGTCCTCTGGAAAATCAGGAATAGTATCTAAAACAGCGGCGATATATTCACCAATGGGATCGCGTAAGTACAGTAGATTTTCCAACATAGATGACGGAATTCCTTGTGGTAATTTTGAGTGGAAATCAAATAAAAAATCTTTATGCTTGGATAATAAAACAAAAGATGCGATAGCTTTTATTTTTCTATAATCATTTTCAGTTAGATTTAAAATTGATTTTTCAAAAGGTATTTTTCGTAATAGATTTTTTAATGCAGTTATCTTATTTAGAAGGCTTGGTTTTGCCAATGCATTGAAGATGAGATGTTGTTCTTCATTAATATCCCAATTACTATTATTAAAATAAGATGATGAAAGTAATTGCCGGTGAAACTGTTCTTTGTTAGAATCAGAACTGCATTCAAAATCAAGATAATCAATTAAAGTGCGTTGACATGTTTTTAACAAATTTGTTATTTCGGAAATAGGTGGAATGCTTAAATACAAGTTGATGGGAGTTTTTTGTTGTGTGCGAATTCGTCCCAGCATTTGAATAAATTGAGTTCGGTCAAAATTTAAAATAATGATGTTTTTGACAGCTGGATCAGAAATATTAATACCATTGTCTAAAACAGCTGTTGAAATTAACACTTGTTCATCGAAGCATGCTTGATGAATAATTTTGCTATAGGTATTAGAGTTTTGTTTTGAGTTCGCAGAAATAAATGTAGCAAAACTAGTAGAGCAGGGAGGCTGTTTATTACCTAAAGTTGTATTAAGCTCTTTTTCTATGGCAAAGCCTTGTTCTTTTGTTGAAACAAAAACCATCCATTTATCTTTAGATTGAATTTTTTGGTTTTCAGTAATAATGTCAACGATTGTTGATACTACAGATGTAGTTGTTCCAAAATATTTTATATCAAGATAACGGTAATCCCGAATAGTGTCATAGATCCAAGCAACTTTATTATTATTTAAATGATATGTATTTTCACCATATGAGTAAGCGGTAAAAAAGTTTTGGTTTGTGTCATCATTTTGAGAAAAAGGTAATTCAAATCCATCAAGATAAAGTTTATTTAGAAAGCTATCTGAAGCAATGTATTGATCGTAGCTATTTCTGTTATGTGTTTTTATAAAAAAAGGTAAAGCGTTGGGATTAATCTGAACTTTAAGTTCGTTTGTAAAAGGATTACTTGTAATAGATACATCGCTGACACTAGTATTTACAGATTCTTTTTCGATAATTTTTGTAAGAATGACATCAGGCGTAGCAGACATATATATTCTAACGGCAGTTTTGAATTGATTAATAATTACATTGAGAATATCCTCTGTATTTTGGTTAAAAACAGCATCTGATGTAAAAAAGTGACATTCATCAATGACAACAAAATCGTAACTGTTTTTTAAAAGGTCATTTCCTAAGAGACGTTGATAAGAGCAAATAAAAATGTCTCCGAAGTCTTCAAGCTTATCAAGTCCGGAATCAGAAACATCATTTATTTTGTTAACTTGTTGTCTATCATATCGCCCAGAAAATTGGTCAATGGTTTCAGCAATTAATAATTTTGTTTGGCGATTTAATGCTGTGCGATTACTGAGCAGTAATATTTTTCCATTATAAGCAGAGGACTGTTCTCTTAAAAAGCCAGGAATTAAGGTATTCCGAATAAAATGATTCTTACCTGAACCCGTTTGTGCAGATATAAAAACTGGTGTTTTGGGGGTCCAAGAATATAACCAATCATCACCTATTACATCAGAAATATGTTTTGCATCAGAAACTTGATAATATGTTTTTGGTAAATAATTACAAGCTGAATGATTGGGTCTGTGGACCGTTACATTAAAATTTTCTTCAGGCATATATAGAACCCTCTCTTTAAACGAATATTATATTTCTACTATATATATTCTATCAATAAAAGCGAGTTCCTCTACTATTAGTGGTTTTAAGGCTTCGCGCGGGTTGTGCAGGGCCTTTTTTATTGTGTGAAATTTGGTGGTGAGGATCACGTATCGCATAAGAGTAGTTAGAACTTAATTACTTAGAAACAGAGGAAAATAAGAGTATTTATGGAATATCACTTATAAATATGGTGGAATATTTGCGCGCAACTAAATTGGAGATAAATGAACTTTAATGGGGTATAGTTTTCTAAACAAAATTTTAGTGAAAAAATCTAGAGCATGGAATCTTGAGTTCGTTAGTTTACCTATAAATTTTAAAATGTTTTCCAATGTTAAAGATATTGAAGAATAATATCGAAAGGAAGAATCAAATGAATAAAAGTGGTTGCGATTATCAAAATATCGATAAAGGAATTGCAAGTAAATGCTGTCCTAACACTACTGTGAATGAAGACAGTGGGAAGAAAAAACGTTTGCTAATTGAATTCATGTATATTGATTTACAAGTGTGTGTACGCTGCATGGGGACGGACACTGTTTTGGAAGAAGCAATTGCTGAAGTGACAAGTGTTTTGAAGGCCGCGGGATATGAAATTGAGGTTCGAAAAATTCTGGTTACATCAGAGAAGCAGGCTGAGGCACTGAATTTTATCAGTTCCCCTACGATCCGTATCAATGGACAGGATATTCAATTAGATGCCAAAGAAAGTTTGTGCGAATCCTGTGGAGATGTTGCTGGCGAGGATATAGATTGCCGGGTTTGGTCTTGGGAAGGGAAGGAATATTCGCAGCCGCCCAAGGCAATGCTTGTAGATGCGCTGTTAAGGCATGTATATGGCGGAAGGCAGCCAGCAGCACAAGCTGGCAGAGCTATACCGGAGAACCTGAAGCGATTCTTTGCTGCTAAAAGAAAAATGCGTCTTTGAAGCTTTATTGTAAGGAAGAATATTCGAATTTTAATGAATGAAATTGTTTATAAATAAAAGCTTGTTTTTGTTGAATAAATATATTAGTATATTATTATATATTAATATATTGTGAGGCGATGGAAATGTTGCAGGAAATAGCTGATTTTTTAGTTTATCAAGGCTTGGGCTTACAACCGGATAGCACATTAGGAGGCGCGGTTAACTTTTTTGTTTACGACAGCATGAAGATATTTTTGATGCTTACGATCATTATCTTTATGGTATCCATTTTACGGTCTTATTTTCCGGCGGAAAGAACCAAGAAAATACTCAGCCATAAGAGAGAATTTTTTGGGAATGTTGCTGCCGCAGCGTTGGGGGTAGTCACTCCGTTTTGTTCCTGTTCAGCGGTTCCGGTATTTATTGGCTTTATTGAATCCGGAGTCCCGCTGGGGATTACCTTTTCTTTTTTGATTGCCTCCCCGATGGTGAACGAAGTCGTGGTTATTATGTTATGGGGGCTGCTTGGCTGGAAAATCATGTTGATCTATATAGTATCAGGCTTGTTGATTGCGATTATTGGTGGCTGGGTTATTGGCAAGCTGAAATTGGAGCGATTTGTACAGGATTATGTTTATGAGATGAAGCTTGGGGAACTGGATATTGTTGAGCAGACCTTCCGGGAGCGAGTCGACTATGCCTGGGATTATACCAAGGAAATTCTGCGCAAAATATTTCTGTACGTCATTGCGGCAATTGCCCTGGGGGGCTTTATTCATGGCTATGCGCCGGAGGATTTTTTGGTGCAGTATGCAGGGCGGGATAATATTTTTGCAGTTCCCTTAGCAGTTCTGATCGGCGTGCCATTGTACTCGAATGCAGCCGGTGTAATTCCTATTATTACGGCCCTGATTCAAAAGGGGATGAGCCTGGGAACCGCATTGGCGTTTATGATGGCAGTTACCGCGTTAAGCCTACCGGAAATGATTATATTAAAAAATGTACTGAAGCCTCAACTGCTGGCAATTTTTGTAGCAATTTTAGCCGTGGCAATTATATTTACAGGATATCTTTTTAATATTATAATTGTCTAATATTAAAGAAATAAATGCTTGATTCGTGAGAGGGAGGTTTTCCTTATGAGTGAAGATCATGTAAATAGATTAACCGCGGAGATATTTAAAGCATTGGCACATCCGGTTCGGATAAAAATACTGCAAATGCTAAAAACAAGAACGTATTGTGTCTGCGAAATGATGGAAACTATGGACGTAGAGCAGTCAAATTTGTCACAGCATTTAAATATATTGAAAAAGCAAGGCTTGATCGATTCAGAAAAAGCCGGGCAGCGCGTAAATTATCATATCGTTCATCCTTGTGTAGCAGAGCTGATTGAGGTCGCAGAAAAACTGATTGGCGAGAGACTTGGGAAAAATCAGGTGTTATTTGACTTTTTGCAATAGAATAAAATAAATTGGAGGGTTTTAATATGAAGATTGAAATTTTAGGTATGGGTTGTCAAAAATGCAAGGACTTAGACACGGCTGCCAAACAGGCCGTACAAGAATTAGGTGTGGAAGCAGAATTTTCTAAAGTAGAAGATATAAAGCAGATTATGAAATACGGGGTTATGGTTACACCGGCGCTTGTTGTAGACGGAGTTGTAAAAGCAACAGGCAAAGTCCTGAATAAAGATGATATTAAGAAAATATTAAAGTGAGTTAGTAAATTCCCCCTCAAGACGGCCTGTGATTTTTGTTTTTTTGGGGGGGATATTAACAAAATCCATCCTTACATCTTAAAAATTAAGAATATTTAGAATAAATTATGGATCTAAGCTAAGTAGAAAAAATGCTTGCATTTATATATTTATAAGAGTAGTATAATCGCATAAGCGATTACGCGATTATACTGTGGGGTGAAAATGGTGGATGGATTAACAGAAAAATTAAAAGGGTTATCCGATGAAACAAGGTTGCGAATATTGAATTTATTAATGAACAAGATCTCTGTGTCTGTGATGTAATGGATATATTGCAAATATCGCAAGCCAAAGCATCTCGCCACCTAATTTATCTAAAAAAGGCAGGGCTGTTAAATGATCGTAAATATATTCGTTGGGTATATTATTCTGTAGCTGGAAATGTGCAATTAAAGTTTATTGATAGTTTAATTTATGATGATTTAAGGGGTTTGGAGCCATATAAGTCCGATTTAAAAAAACAAAAACATTGGTCAAAATATAGAAAGCAAGCATGTGCATATTTGGACCTGTAGAAAGGGCTAGGCATTATGATAAAAAAAGGTTGGCGAGGAGCCCCTGAACTGTGCTGTTCGAGTGGGATATGCGGTCCTCCGAGAATTTAGGACTTGGTAGCTACAAGGAAATTTAAAATGAAAAGGATGAATAAAATGGTAATGGATTATACAAAATTTGATCTCGATAAAATTAATTTAACGAAATACTTGTTTTTTACTGGGAAAGGCGGGGTAGGGAAAACATCTACAGCCTGTGCTGTTGCAGTTAGCCTCGCGGACAGCGGTAAAAAGATTTTGCTTATTAGTACAGATCCAGCATCAAATTTACAAGATGTATTTAATACCGAGCTTGATGGTAAAGGCGTTGCAATTGCCGGAGTTCCTGGATTGGTAGTTGCTAATCTTGACCCAGAGGAAGCTGCTAAGGAATATAGAGATTCAGTTGTTGGACCGTATAAAGGAAAGCTTCCCGAAAGTGTAATTGCTAATATGGAAGAACAACTTTCTGGTTCTTGTACGGTTGAAATAGCTGCTTTTGATCAGTTTTCTAATTTTATTACGAATAAAGAAACTGAGGAACAATATGATTATATTATTTTTGATACAGCGCCTACAGGTCATACGTTGCGAATGCTTCAATTGCCATCGGCATGGAGTAATTTTATCACGGAGAGCACACATGGTGCATCTTGCTTAGGTCAGCTTGCGGGGCTGGGGGAAAAACAAAGTATGTATAAAACGGCAGTTTCAAATCTTGCCGATGGAACTAAAACAACCTTGCTTTTGGTATCCCGTCCAGAAGAAACACCGCTGACCGAGGTTGAACGCTCCAGTGTTGAACTCAGCGAATTAGGAATTAACAATCAGATTTTAATTATAAATGGTGTGTTAAGTGAGGCAACGGATGTATTGTCACAAAATATTTTTGATAAACAACAAAATGCTATGAAAAACATGCCAGTTAGTTTGAAAAAATTAGAAACGTATATATTGCCACTAAGATCTTACAATATACTTGGACTTGAAAAAATCAGAGCGTTTTTCAAAAGTGACAATTTCGTTAGCGGTGGTAATAAAGAAAAGTCCGTAAACTTAAAAAATCTTAACTCACTTATTGAAGATATTTATACTACAGGGAAAAAAGTAGTATTTACTATGGGGAAGGGTGGGGTAGGAAAAACAACGACCGCAGCTGCAATCGCATTAGCTTTAGCAAAAAAAGGTGTTAAAGTTCATTTAACTTCAACGGACCCCGCAGCTAATTTGCAGCAGGTAATTTCAGAAAATGAAAATATGACATTGAGTAAAATTGATGAAAAACAAGAGCTTTTGAATTATCAAAATGAGGTATTGAGTAAAGCTCGTGAAACAATGAATGAAGCAGATGTTGCTTACATTGAGGAAGATTTACGTTCTCCGTGTACACAGGAGATCGCGGTATTTAGAGCGTTTGCGGAAATTGTTGATCAGGCAGAAGACGCTGTTGTCGTTATTGATACTGCCCCAACCGGTCATACGCTCTTATTGCTTGATGCAACAGAAAGCTATCACAAAGAAGTAGAAAGAACCAAAGGAGAAACGCCAATTTCTGTTCAGCGCCTTTTGCCAAGACTAAGAGATGCCAAACAAACAGAAGTTGTTATTGTAACCTTACCCGAAGCTACCCCGGTCTTTGAAGCGTCAAGATTAAGAGATGATTTAAGCCGTGCTGGGATTAACAATAAATGGTGGGTAATTAATCAGTGTTTATCGATGGCCGATACAAGCAATCCAATGCTACTTGCTCGTGCGGAAGCAGAAAAACAATGGCTTGAAAAGGTACGAGGTATTAGTGATAATAATTTTGTCAATATTCCTTGGTTACAAGATGCCTCTGTAACAAATATTATAAAATCAATGGAATAATATAAAAAATTGAAAAGGGCGTGATTTACATGAAAAAAATTGAGATTTATGAACCATCGATGTGTTGCCCTACTGGATTATGCGGTGTTAGTGTTGATCCAGAGTTGTTAAGGATTTCTACAGTAGTTGATAAATTAATAAAAGGTAATATTAGTGCAGTGAGATATAACCTGTCGAGTGCACCTATGGAATTTATTAATAATCTCGACGTTAATAAAAAAATGGGAGAGCACGGAGTAAATATTTTGCCAATCACGGTAGTTGATGATGAAATTGTTCTTACCGGAAGGTATCCAAGTAACGACGAGTTGATAGAATTTCTGGACTTATCACCAGAATTTTTCATGGATTGAAACTAGTAATTAAAAAATATAAATTTGAAGGGGATAAAAAAATGATTATTACAGATTCTGCTAAAATTATGTTGAATGAAGCCATAAAGAATAGTCAAAATGATTGTGTTCATGTTATGTTGCAACAATCTTGTTGTGGTGAGGGGATTTTTATGCAACTAGAAAAACTGCCAGACAATGAAAAAGTAGTTATGGTAAATAGTGTTCCAGTATTTATTGACAAAAAAGCGGTTGAACGGATTGCTGAGATTACAATAGATACAAAAAATGGACGATTAATAATGATTGATCCACAAGCATCTGGCGGATGTTGCTAAACATAAAATCAAGTGATAAGGCTTATGCTTTATCACTTGATTTTCTATTATAAAAACCTTTAGCGGAGGAGGTATCTTGTATGGCAATTATAATAGGTGGATTGTTTATTTTGGCGGTTATTTCGGGAATGCTGGGGCTAGGGGTAGCCTTTGCCGCAGTTCCGTTTCTAGCATTTTTTATGCAAGATCTTGTGCATCAGGTGCAGCCTATTAGCTTATTATTAAACGGGGTTACCGCATTATTTGCGGCATTTGGGTTTGCTAAAAGCGGCTATATTGATTGGAAGAAAGCAGGCATTTTAGCGACGATTACAACGTTGTTTGCTCCCATCGGGGCCTACCTTGTCCAGTTTGTGCCGCAGATATATGTATGGTATGCATATCTGGGTGCAGTTATCTTTTTAGCCTATAAAATGTTTTCTAAAACAGAGGCAAAGACAGGAAAAGAAAACTTGAAAATGGCAATGCTACTGGCGATGCCTATTTCTGTTTTGAGTGGATTTTTAGGTGTTGGCCCAGGATTTTTGTTAATGCCGACGTTGATTATTCTTGGATTTGATGCAAAAATGGCAGCAGGAATTAATGCAATCGCTGTTACACCACCGTCCTTTTCATCGCTGATACCGCATTTAGCGACGGCGCAATTTGACATGGCATTAACATGGCCTTTACTGTTAGTGGGGGCAATGGGTTCTTTCTTGGGGGCTCGCTTGAGTAGTAAATATTTGCCTAGCAGTCGCATAAAACAGATCTTTGGAATTTTGATTGTATTAATGACGGCTTATAAAATATCAACCTTGATTAGATTTTGATGAGAGTTGGATGTAATATATGTTGAATCTGATGGAAGGAGATAGGTGTATGATTGCAGAATCCATTTTAAAACCTGAGCTATTAAAAATTGTTGATGCAGAAAATAACACAGCGTATTATGGCTGTAATCAGGAATGGTATAAAACGCCGCGGCAACGTGAGGCTGGCTGTGGTCCATCGGTTGCTAGTAATATTATTTTTTATTTGACTCAACCAGGCGGGACTTCAAATGTAAAAGAGCAGGTTTTACGTTTGATGGAAGAGAGTTGGGACCATGTAACTCCAGGCGCTATGGGGATTCCTACAACAAAGATGTTTTGTGAAGCGATGGATGAATATATGAAAGTGAAGTCTTTGCTTGCGGAGCACGCCTGCCTGGATATAGGGGAAAACAAAAAACAGCGACCATCAATAGAAAAAATTATAAAGTTTATAGAATTTGCAATTAACAAAGATGCGCCGGTTGCATTCTTGAATTTATGTAATGGGGAAGAAGTTGTGCTTGATGCCTGGCATTGGGTTACGATTATATCTATAAACTATAATGAAAATTGCGATCAAGTAGAAATTTCAATTATAGATAATGGAGAATTGAAAAAAATTAATTTATTGCTCTGGTATCAAACAACAAAACGTGGCGGTGGATTTGTTTATTTTGTAAAAAGAAACAGTCTAGAAATATCTTTTTAGCAAATATTATTTAGAGGTGGTGCGTATATGAAAATCATCATTATTGGTGCAGTCGCTGCAGGGACTTCGGCCGCAGCGAAGGCGAGAAGAAATAATGAAGACGCAGAAATTGTTGTATATGAAAAAGATCCATATATTTCATATTCTGGATGTGGAATGCCATATTATTTAGGGGGGAAGATAGCCTCTGTTGAAGAATTGATTCCGCGCAATCCATCTTTTTTTAAAAACAAATATAATGTCGATATTTTAACTGGCCATGAAGTACTGTCAATTAATACGGATGCTAAAACTGTTATGGTTAAAGTAGGCATGTCTGGAGAAGTATTTGTAGATCATTATGATAAATTAATAATCGCTACTGGGGCAGAAGCAATTTATCCCAAAATAGCAGGGATTGAAAATCCCCATGTTTTCACATTGCGAAATATTGTAGATGTCAAAAACATTGCGGCGTTTATTGAGCTGCGTAAACCTAAACATGCAGTTATTATTGGTACAGGGTTTATTGGATTAGAGGTCTGCGAAAACTTAGTGAAACAGGGGATTTTTGTTACGTTGGTAGAGCAATTGCCACAGGTAACTCCTGGACTAGATGATGATATGGCGAAATATGTACAAACACATATTCTGCATCACGAAGTTGACGTTATTACTGGTAATGGTATTGCTGGAATTTGTTCAGATCATGTTACGCTGACAAGTGGGGAAGCTATTGTAGCAGATCTTGTGATTCTAGCAACTGGAGTCAGACCACAGGTGAAACTTGCTGAAAAAGCAGGGGTTTTTCTTGGAAATACTGGTGCGATTGAAGTTAATCAGCAGATGCAAACAAATATTCCGGGAATTTATGCATGTGGGGATTGTATTGAACACTACCATTTAATCACCGGAAAATCAATTTATCGGCCACTTGGTTCTACGGCTAATAAAACAGGACGAATCGCAGGAGACTGTGCTACAGGTGGGGATTTAGAATTCAGAGGTATTTTAGGAACAGGCATTTTTAAGATATTTGATTTAGTGGTCGCACAGACAGGCTTTACAGAACGAGAAGCGAAGGCTCAAGGCTATGACGTGATAGTATGTCATAATATTAAGCCGGATAAACCAGAGTATATGGGTGGGAAAGAAATGATCATTAAAGCCGTTGCGGACAAGATGACGGGACGGCTGTTGGGGGTACAAATTATAGGGGAAGAAGGAGTCGATAAACGAATTGATGTTTTTGTCACGGCGATAACTTTTAAGGCTAAGGTTGAAGATTTATTTCATCTGGACTTGGCATATGCCCCACCTTTTTCAACAACAAAAGATCCTGTTATGTATACAGGGATGATTTTGGACAATGCCATTCAAAAGAAAAGACCCTTAATTACTGCCAATGATTTAAATATGCTTATGAAATCCGAAGAAAAATATACATTAATTGACGTGCGAATTCCCAAACAATATGAAAAAGGGCATATTCCAAATGCGGTGAATATGCCTTTGGAACAATTGCGGCAGATAAGTGATAGCTTGGATAAAGAGACATTAACTATAACGTATTGTAATAAAGGCGTTAGTGGAAATGCGGCACAAAATATACTGTTAAATAAGGGATTCAAAAAAGTATATAATATTTCTGGTGGATATAAGCATTATTCTAAAATAATAAAGTGATAGACTGTCTTTAAAAAGAAATATAAAAATGTTCAATCATATATTATAATTATGAACCGAAACAGTTTTGCGGATATATCCGCAAGGAATGTAAAATGGCAGACAGCTGCATAAAGCTGGCACAGGCGAAATTGCCTGTGCCTATTTTTATGCCAGAAAAGGAAGCGTAATTAATGTTTTATGCGATTTGCCTGGTTTAAAACATAATCGGCTACGCATTGCTTAGGGATTTTCCATACGCGGTTTAGCCGAAAGCATTTTAGTTCGCCGGAGGCTAAAAGCTTGTAGGCAGCATTTTTGCCGATGGACAGCATTTCACAGAGGTCTTCGACAGTGACCAGATCGTTATACTCGTTAAACATGATGGCAAGACTCCTTCTAATAGGTATTTAGGATTAGATGGTTTTTAAAAACATATACAAAAAAAGGGATTTTTCTATATGTGGAAAAGGCAATAAAAAGCTAATTCATCAAATGGGCTGTAATATAATCATCTAGGGAGTTTACATGGATTAGGTAGCTTTTTCCGCGTTTTATGAATTGCAGCTCTCCTTTTTGAAGTGTTTTGTAGATTTTGCTTGAAGAATAGCGAAGGTAAACAGCGGCTTCTGTTACCGTCAATAAGGGTGAAATATGTGTCATGAAGAAAGGCCTCCTTTTTCTTTTTACCAGGATGTTGCATGTTATTTTGTTACATAAGATTTTTTGAGATGATAACGACCGTTTTTTCAGTTATATATTATATTCCTGAAGCCTTGGGTCTTGCAGATCAACTGCAAAGCTCTTTGAAGGATCATAGAACAGAAGGGAGCATAGTAATATAACAAAATTAAAACAGAAGATTTAACTGTGGGGATAAGCCGAGTGCTTATCCTCTTTTTTGTGGTGCCTTTTATAAAAAATGAGAGGGGGAAAGCACCTACTTTAACTACTGGTTAAAGTAGTAGAAGTATTCTCTAAAGCGGCAAAAACTGGACTGTGCGACAATAGTAACTAGAGACGGATGCAAAGGTGGTGAGTGCTTTGAAACTGGCATATAAAGAAAAAATGCGACAGATTGGCCTAAATATAAGTTACTACCGCAGGTATCGTGAAATGACACAGATCCAATTGGCTGAACGGGTTAACGTGAGCAGTTGCTATATCTCGCAGATTGAAAGGGGGCTGGTAAAAAATGCGGTTTCTCTGCCGGTACTCATATCCATAGCAGAGGCGCTACATATTGAAATGGCGGCATTGTTTCAGTTTCAAGATTTACCGACACAAAAATAAGATTTAAAGATCAGGTCAAAGTGACAGAACGGCCTTTAGCTGTCAGGAGTGGAACATGGATGTTTTAGGAATTGGCTTTTTAGTTACGGCTGCTATTTTGGGCAGTGTGGTATTTTTCGTTTTATTACAAAACAGTGTTATTCTAAACCCGAGCTTACAGGGAATGTTTAGCTGGTGGCTCGGCTGTGTTGTGGGAACAGGCTTTGCCATTGGGGTTGCTTTCCTTGCCCTCGGAAGTCTCATCGAATGGGCAATCGCGTTCTTCCAAAATCATTACAAAATAATCCTTGGCGTGGTCGTTGCCCTGGGGGTTCTCGGAGCCATGGGTGGAAAGAAAAAAACTTCAGCAACGGAAACAATTGAAAATGCAAAAAATGATCAGTGAATGAAATAGAAGACAAGCGTAAAACCTAAAATATGAGGAGATGGAACGAATGATCAAAAAAATTCTTGTAAGTCTTTGCATGGCAGCAGCTATTTTAGTGGGAGTGTCTGCCGATGGGACCACTTTGCCAATGGCGCAGGCAGACTATGCGCAATACTATAACGGGGACTCGAATTATCCGCTCGTTTACGGGCATCAAGGGGTAGCCTGGTATTTGGATAAAAGCTCCATTGTTGTAAAGAAGAATGATTCTGAAGGCAATGCCTTTGCTTGTAATGTCATTACCGTAAACGAAACTGGTAATATTTCCGGCAGTAAAACGTACTGGTATTATAAAGTGGCCGGGGAAGATATGGGGACCGCATATTCAAGTCCCGATGGACAAAACTGGCAGGCCTTTGAAGTCGGCAGTACCTTTGGCTATATGCAAGTTTTAGTAAAAACCTTTAAAATCGGCTGGTATGCAGCCTTTGGGTATTCGTATTCCTGAGAAAATAGTATAAACAAGAAGGCACTGACGGTAAAAGTCAGTGCCTATTTTTATGCCCAAAAACAGGGAACCCTAAAATTCATATAAAAGAAAATGGAGGAACAGATCATGAAACAAGGAAGAACGTTAGAAGAAGTAGGAAGAGAACTCGAACGCCAGCGGCAGGCAAGAAAGGACTTTGTGGCAGATACCCGAAGCCTAGAAATGGTAACAGATAAAAACGGGACCAAGCTATCGCTCTTTTTAGAAGATGAACCGCAGTGTTTTTCAGTCAGCGATTTAGCGCACCAGCAGATTGCATCGAGGCTGCAAATCCCGCTGCGGTATTACCAAAAAATGCGCCAGGAAGAAGCCCCTCTCTTAGATGAAAACGTTAACACCTGGTTTACCAAGCTGCCGGAGCGAAGAATGGTCCGGGTAATGGACGGAAATGTCCGGGCCTTTTTATCCGATCGATACCGCCGGCTCGATCACTTAGAGCTTTGCAGCGCCGTGCTTCCGGTTATTCAAGACATGAAAGGCGCCGAAATTGAAAGTTGCGATGTTACCGACAGCCATTTGTATTTGAAAGTCATTAATAAAAGATTGAAAGCCGAAGTCAGCGTGGGCGATGTTGTCCAGGCTGGCTTTGTTATTTCCAACAGCGAAGTTGGCCTTGGGAGTCTGAAGGTAGAACCATTAATCTACCGGCTTGTCTGCAAAAATGGCCTTATTGTCAAAGACTATGCCCAAAAGCGTTACCATGTCGGGAGGCAACTCGATGGGGAAGAATCCGCCTATGAACTCTATTCAGATGAAACCCTGGCCCAGGATGATAAAGCCTTCTTTATGAAAGTCCAAGATACCGTTCGCTGTGCGGTGGATGAAGCTAAATTCATGCTGACCGTAGATAAAATGAAAGAAGCTATGCAAATTCCCTTAGAGCATGATCCAGTGCAATCCGTAGAGATTTTGGCCGATAAATTCACGCTCAATCAAAACGAACGTGGCGATGTCCTGCGTCAGCTCTTTATGGGCCGTGACAGCAGCCGTTATGGTCTGATCAATGCCGTAACCGCCGCCAGTCAGATTGCCGAAAGCTACGAGCGGGCAACTGAACTTGAACGTATCGGTGGGGAACTGTTAGCCTTGCCTTCGCCGAGGAAACTGCTGTTGGACACCGGGACAGAGGGCAATATCAAAAACGTAACCCCTATTCGTAGAAGTCTGTCGATGGCCTAAAGCCATATAAATAAAAGGAGGGAATCCTATGTCATGGTACACGTTACAGGCCGCAACCGAACACTTGCTGCTAAAGATACAGTTAAACAAAGGACAGCTTACCCTTGAAATCAAAGACCCGCAGGGAAGGCCGGGAATTTATCTTGTCTTACATCCCTTGCAGGCAACCATACTGGCGAAATACCTATATAATACAGCCCTGCAGGTTCCACTTTCAGATCTTATGAAACTAGGCCAGATAGGAGATATCAGCATTGAAACGGCACAACCGAGGCAAAGAACAAAAACAGACCACAGCCAACTACCTGTGGCGTAAAAGGAGAGAAAAACTATGCCAGCCACGAAATTTATCTGCCCCAATGGAAATCGCATCCCGATCAAATCCTGCCTTGCGGCCTGCCCGCAAAAAGAGCGTTGCCTTTTCCTTCCTACACTGCGGGCCATTGCCGTTTCCGTTGACCGGGGCATAAAAGAACCCACGGTAACGGAATTAATCGCGGGAGTGCGGGAAACTTATTTAAAAAAGACCACAGATTTTGCCGTAGCCCCGCAAAGCGTTCTCTATGCTCTGCATGGACAGGCGGTTCACACCATCAATGAAAACTGTACCGATGGGGAAATCTTAAGTGAAATCCGGCTGAAAGATCAGATTACCAGCGGGAAATTCGACTTATACGGGAAAATCCTTGATGAAGAAGAAGGCGTGCTGGGCGATTTAAAAGTTACCAGTTCCTTTAAGCTTATGAAAGCACTGGGCATTTACAAAACCAGAGTAGCGACGGGAGAAATCTATAAAACCGGGCTTAAAAAAGGCCAGATGAAATATAGGAATGAACTACGCGCCGATGGGGTGAAACATGTACTGGATTGGGCCATTCAGCTTAACTACTACCGGATGCTGCTTGAAAAAGAAGGGTTTACCGTAAAACGGATGTTCATTCAGGCCATGTGCCGGGACAACAACTTGCGGATTGCCGCAGAACGTGGGATTGACCAATCGGTATATATTATCCCGATAAAAAAGATCAGCGACCAATGGCTGATCCGTTACTTTGCAAAGAAAGCCAGCCAGCTCTATATTGCCATGCAAACAAAAACGTTGCCAAAAATCTGCTCCAGTAAAGAACGCTGGCATGATCGAAAATGTCTCGACTATTGTGATGCCGGAGAGAATTGTCCCTATGGGCAGCAGCTTCGCTTTGAAAAAGCAAAACAAGTAAGCTAGGAGGAAACCATATATGAAAAACTTAGCCAAGAAACTACTCAATGTGATGGATGCCTGTAGCCATGTCCTAAAAAATGGAGAAAACAGCTTTCATCACTATAAGTATGCCACCAGTGCGGATGTACTTGAAAAGGTGAATGCCGCCTTAGTGGAAAATGGCCTGTGCTCGATCGCTGTACCTGAGATATTGGATGTGGTAGAAATAACAAATTTAAAGGGCAATATCGAGCGATTGGCTACGGTAAAGATGGATATCTTGCTGATCGACAAAGACTCGGGAGAAACCGTGACCCTTACTGGTATTGGCAGCGGGCAAGACGGTGGTGATAAAGCCGTAATGAAAGCACAAACGGCTGCTATAAAGTATGCGTATATGCTCAGCCTTGCGATCAGTACGGGTGATGATCCGGAAGAAGATCAGAATACAGATAAAAATATGGAGGGAAAAAGAAGCGGAGCGAAGGAGTTGTCTTCGGAGGGGGAAAAAGAAGAACCTCTTTGTGAACATTGTGGTAGAAAAATTACGGAAAAGGTAAGTCTGTATTCCGTAAAACGCTTTGGCTGTTCATTATGTATGCAATGTCAAAAAAGACAGGCCGCATGATGGCACCTTATAAAAAATAAAGCATAGATAATAATGCTTTATTTTTTGCCGCTTATATAGTTTTATAATCCTTAAGCCGGCGATAAAATGTGGATTTTGATATATGGAGCTTTTTTATAGCCATTGTTGGCGTGATTTTTTTTGCTTGTAGTTGTTGAATAATTAGATCAAAATTAATGCACTCAATTCGTTTTCTGCCGGTATATTTACCCGGGATCTTTTTTGCAATGGCAATACCTTCTTTTTGACGTTGTAGAATATATTCACGTTCTAATTCTGCAACTGCAGCAAAGACGGTAAGCATGAATTTCCCACTAGGGGTGTTGGTGTCAATATTTTCTTTCTTGGAGATAAAGGCAATATCTTTTTCTTTTAGTTGATCAATTAGCTGGAGAAGATCTTTTGTATTACGTGCGAATCGACTAATTGATTCGACAATGATCGTGTCACCAGTACGGGCAAATTCTAATAATTTATTTAGTTCGGGGCGTTCAGTGTTTTTTCGAGAGACCTTCATAGTTTGTGTAAACCTCTAAGGTGATGTAATATAAAATCAACTTGGAGGTTTTATTTATGTCAAGAAAAAATGAAAGTCCTCAAAAAGCAGCAATGCGAGAAATGATGAAAAATTATTTAAAAGATGCGGATCTTAGCATTCAAGATGGCTCCGATGTCAAAAACATCATGCGCGACATGATGTCTGTTCTTCTGGAAGGTGCTCTCGATGGTGAACTTGATGACTCCCTTGGCTATAATAAATATGACTATAAAAACAAAGATACTCGCAATAGTCGTAATGGGCATTCAAATAAAACAATGCATACAAGCTATGGCGATATGGAACTTGAAATACCTCGAGATCGCAAAGGTGAATATGAACCGCAGATTGTAAAAAAATATCAAAATACTCTCACGCAGGATATGGAAGAAAAAATTATTTCTATGTATGCAAAAGGAATGACCATGGGCGATATAGAAAGTCATATGCAAGATTTATATGGCATCGATATTTCCGACAGTACCATCAGCCGTATTACAGATAAAATTCTGCCCTTCGTTAAAGAGTGGCAGGAACGACCTCTGGCAGAAGTATATGCGGTTGTTTTCATGGATGCCATACATTATCATGTCCGTTGTGAAGGGCGTGTTGTAAAACGTGCAGTTTATATTGCTATTGGCATAAATATGGATGGGTACAAAGATGTTTTAGGTATGTATGTAGGCGAAAACGAAAGTGCTAAATACTGGTTATCCATTATGAATGGCTTGAAAAACCGAGGTGTCGAGGATATTTTAATTGCTTGTGTGGATGGACTCAGCGGTTTTCCGCAGGCAATTGAAGCCGTATATCCGCAAACAGAAATTCAACAATGTATTATCCATCAGATCCGCAACTCGACAAAATTCGTATCCTACAAAGATATAAAAGCATTAATGGCAGATTTAAAGCTGGTATATGCAGCACCAACAGAAGAAATAGCCTTGTCTGAGCTTGAGGAATTTAGAGAGCATTGGGACGGTAAATATCCTAAAATCTATAAATCCTGGCATGAAAAATGGGCTCTTTTAGCGACCTATTTCAAATATCCATTATCTGTAAGGCGGCTTATTTATACAACAAATACGATAGAGGGATTTAACCGTCAGCTGCGAAAAGTGACAAAATCCAAGACGATTTTTCCGTCAGATGACAGCCTTTTAAAAATGCTGTATTTAGCAATGATTGATATTACCAAAAAATGGACGGGACGCCGGCAAGACTGGAGCCAAATACGAGCTCAGCTAGAAATCTATTTTGAAGAACGTCTTTGTGACCGGAATATTTAAAAAGGCACATCTTAAGAATTTTTAAGCTGTGCCTCTAGATATTATATTAAACTGTTACATTAGCCTTTGACGATTTACACAAAACTTGAAAGTCTCCCGTTTTTCCACTAACTTTGTCAATAAAGCACTTATCGATATGGAGCTCTTGCATCAAATTTTCCTGACGAATAGTATTCTGTTCTTCGGTACTGACTCGTATATAGCCAATATTCATATTTACATCTCCCTAATAGTTTCATAAGGCTCCTATTCTGTTTTGAGACGATTCAAAACTTAAGATATAACCCTAGTGAAACTTTATTTGGATAGGTTACAATTAACTAGACAACTTTTTTAAGGTCATGTAAAATAACATCAATAATAAAGGAGTTATAACATCATGACTAAAAAAAGACCA
>NZ_JACHFH010000008.1 GCF_014201835.1 Pectinatus brassicae
TACGGGGATAGCCTGTGGAGATAATGTAAGACGTGTTTTTTGCGCAACTATCTATGAAGCAGGAACCCCGCGACTTTAGTCGTGGGAGGTTCAGGGGGCATATAATTAATGCGTTAAAAATAGCACAGGTCGATAAAAAAGATTTAACAGCGATTGCTGTCAATATTGGGCCGGGGTCTTTTACCGGACTTAGAATCGGTTTGGCAGCAGCCAAGATGATGGCTTATAGCTTAAATATTCCGTTGATAGGTGTGGATATTGGCGAATCTTTGGCATATCATTATCCAATAGAAAATATCTATAGTGCTGTATTTATTGATGCGCAGAAAAATAATGTATATTTTGCTATGTACGAATGGGTAAATGGCAAGATGAATACTGTAAATAATATGCAGGTCTTGTCATTGCAGGAAGCAATAGCGATATGTGCCAATGCACCTAAAACGGTAATTGCTATGGGTGATATTGTACAGAGAAAACAGCAGGTTTTTACTGAATGCAGCAATATACATATTGCACCACCGCATCATATAATGCTGCGGGCAGCTAATACGGCTTATGCGGGGCTGGCTAAATTAGCAGCTGGTGAAACAGCCAATATTATGAATTTGGAACCTTTATATATAAGGCGCTCTGAAGCAGAAGAATTATGGGAAAAACAGCAGAAAGAACAGCAAAAATGACAATATCGTTTAGAAAAATGGAACCTAAAGATGCTGCCGCGGTAGAGCTGGTAGAAAGGGCGTGCTTTGCTATTCCCTGGTCAAGAGAGTCATTTTGGGAAGAGGCTGCTAAAAAAGATGCCTATTACTTATTGGCAGTAGATGATGAAGGAGATAAAGTTATTGGTTATGTTGGGGTATGGTTGATATTTGATGAGGGACATATTACCAATGTGGCACTTATTCCTGATTATCAGGGACAAGGTATTGCTTCAGCAATGATAAAAAATATTATTGCTATAATAAGAGAAAAAGGGATAAATTCCATGACTTTGGAAGTTCGTCCTTCTAATAAGCCCGCCTTAAAATTATATGAAAAATTTGGTTTTAAAAGTGTAGGCCGCAGACCACATTATTATGAAGATAATGATGAAGATGCTGAAATAATGTGGTTGATTTTTAAAGGAAAATGATATTATCTGAATGGAGATGAAGCTGATGCATCAGTATTTATTTTATATTGGAGATTTTCCAGTGCGTTCATATGGGCTGGTATTGTCTTTGAGTATAATTTTGGCAGTCGGTGTGGGTTATTTTTTAGCTAAACAGGATGGCCGCTGGCAGGGTCATGTTGTTGATATGGGTATTTATTGTGGTTTAGCTGGTATTTTAGGTGCGCGGCTTTGGGATGTATTCTTTTTTGACTGGGAATATTATGGCAACCATATCACAGAAATATTTAATGTTTGGCAAGGTGGTATGGCCATACAAGGCGGTATCTTTTTGGGAACAATTACCGGCATAATATATGCCAAAAAACATAAAATAGATGTTTTAGCAATAGCTGATATTTTGGCACCAGCGATGATTTTAGGACAGGCTTTGGGACGTTGTGCTAATTTATTAAATGGTGATGCATTTGGTACGCCTACAGGAACAGGCTATGGCCTTGTTTATCCAGTGACGACACTGGCTCATCATGTTTATGGCAGTCAGCCCTTATGGCCGGCTGAAGTATGGGAGGGACAGCTGGATTTTGTCATTTTTGCGTTATTGTTAATATTTCGTTCCTTTAAGCATGGTCGTGGCCAGGCGTTTACGTTATACATAATGCTTTATTCAGTAGCTCGTTTTTGTTTGGAATTTTTACGCGGTGACTATAGTGAACCGGTATTTGGCTTGTGTACATCAGCACAGATGACCAGTGTGATAGCCTTTATCTTGGCATTTATAGGTTTTATTTATTTTGGCTGGCGTGATCGTAAAACCAATAGTAATAGTGATGGTATAGTGGAACAAATACCAATAAAAACAAAAAAACGCAGACATAAATGAGAATTCTCGGAATAGCAGAGGAGGCGTAAGGATGAGATGTAAAAAAAGTATAATTGCTATATTGTTTTTCATATTGATGCTGGGAAATTCTGTGGTATCAGCTGCAGAAGAGCCAAATATTCGGGTAGGGATATTAACTAATCAAAGCAATGTATATGTTACAGCTAATGAAGATTTTATGATAAAGGATCCGGGAACAAATGATGTTTTTGGTAAATATGCGGCCAATGAGAAAATTCTCATTTCAGAGAAAAATAATCGTATGTACGTGGGGAAATTGCCGATAAATAATCGTACGATAAGTGTAGTAACGTCTGATAAAGATGCCCGTATACAAGTTAATCAGACAAAATATCGTGGCAGTATCTTATTTAAAAATATAAATAATCATATGAGTGTTATCAATGTTTTGCCACTAGAGAAATATTTGTATAGTGTTGTCCCGCAGGAAATGTCATCATCCTGGCCAATGACGGCACTTAAGGCTCAGGCAATAGCTGCGCGGTCCTATGCGTTATATAGTATGCATCGTCATGAAGCGGAAGGGTTTGATGTTTGTTCGACTTCGCATTGTCAGGTTTATGGCGGCAGTGATGCTGAAACCAATATTGCTATTACAGCTGTTGATGAAACTAAAGGGCAGGTGCTGTTATATGACCATAAACCAATAGCTGCAGCTTTTCATGCCAGTGCTGGCGGTAGGACGGAAAGCAGTAAAGATGTTTGGGGAACAGATGTTCCTTATTTGCAGTCAGTTGCTGATTTTGACCAAAAATCACCGGTTTATCATTGGCAGATAAAAATTACGCCGCAAATTCTTAGTGAAAAGTTAGCACATGCAGGATATATGATAGGAAATTTACAGTCAATGGCTTTGTCATCCTTAGATAAGCCGGCGGCTGACAGAACAACTGGCGGTATGGTAAAATCCATTGTATTTACAGGTGATAAAGATACGGCAGTAGTCAGTGGCAGTAAGCTGCGTGCGATATTAGGCTTAAAAAGTGCTAAATTTGCTGTAGCTGTTACAACACCAACACAAAAAACAGTAAAAGTTGTTTTGGATAAAAAGTCTAATTACAGCAAAGATATTGAAGTGGAATTACCGGATCGTAAATATACTAGTTTTTCCGTCGGCAATAAAAATATTTATAAAATAACTGGCGGTATAGGCGAACAAATAATTATCGATGGCTATGGTTCCGGACACCGTGTCGGCATGTCACAATGGGGAGCTAAGGCACTGGCGGAAAAAAATTATACCTACCAGCAGATTTTATATAACTATTATACGGAAGTATCAATTGGGCAATGGTATTAAAATTTATAGTTGCCAGAAAAAAGGAGATTGAACGATAACTTATGTTATTAACAGATTTTGATTATGATTTGCCGGAAGAACTTATTGCTCAAACACCGGCAGAAAAACGTGACCATTCCCGTTTGATGGTTTTAAAAAAGCAGGAACAGACAATTGAACATGAGCATTTTTATGATATAAAAAAACATTTAAAAGCTGGCGATACGTTAGTATTTAATAATACACGGGTTATACCAGCCCGTCTTATCGGACATCGTGATAAAACCGGCGGCAAGGTAGAAGTGTTTTTATTGCGTCGGGTTGAAGGCAATAAATGGGAAGCATTAGTTAAACCAGGTAAGAAAGCTCGTGTTGGTAATATCATAAAATTCGGCGATGAACTTAGCTGTGAAGTATTGGATAATACTGATTTTGGCGGTAGAATTGTTGAATTCAGCTATGATGGAATATGGGAAGAAATACTGGATAGATTGGGGCAAACACCATTACCGCCATATATTCATGAAAAACTCGATGATAAAGAACGTTATCAGACAGTTTATGCTAAGGAAAATGGTTCAGCAGCAGCACCGACAGCTGGTCTGCACTTTACCGAAGGATTATTGCAGGAACTAAAAGATATGGGCGTTAATTTGGAGTTTGTTACGCTTCATGTTGGACTTGGTACCTTTAGACCTGTTAATGAAGATAATATTGAAGACCATGTTATGCATACTGAATATTTTCATATTGATGAAGCAACAGCTCAGCGCATAACAGCAGCAAAAAAACGCGGCGGCAGAATAATTGCCGTGGGAACTACCTCGATACGTACATTGGAATCGGCAGGCTTATCTGATGGAACATTGCCGGCTAAAAGCGGTGAAACAGATATATTTATTTATCCGGGATATAAATTTAATATAGTCGATGGTATTATAACAAATTTCCATCTGCCTAAATCGACACTTATTATGCTTATAAGTGCCTTTGCTGGTCGTGAATTTGTCCTGAAAGCGTATAATACGGCTGTACAGGAAAAATATCGTTTTTTTAGCTTTGGTGATGCCATGTTGATTTTGGATAAATAATTTCTAACATACAAATGACCCTGAACAATTTTGTTCAGGGTCATTTGTATACTAATTCAACAAATAAATAATTTAATTATACTGTCGTTTATTGAACAGTAACTTTAGGTAATTGCTGCCAAAGACGACGAAAAGCACTTTTTTGAACTTCTGGTGTACGGATAATTCTTTGTTCTAACTCTTCTTCGCTTTTTATATTGAACATAGTGACATATAAATCATCTAAATTTTTAAAATCCTGCATCTGTAAGGAGTTTAAATAGGCATATTCAGGAATAGCATCCATTTGTTTTTGCAGGCGGTCGCGGAATGCATCGGCATTAGCATTATGTACCCCATTTACTATTTCTGCTGTTTCTTTCAAATCGAGCATTTCACGCATAGAATCGCTCATCATAACAATATCAAATCCTTTCGCACTTATTAAAATATATACAGTAATTATACAACGTGCATTTATCATCTGCAATGTTTATTGCAAATAAAGTAGCATTTATAATAAACAGATAAAAAAATTAAAAACAGAGCTATTGTTATAATAGCTCTGTAAGCAGATTAAAATTGGGAAATGTTTTAATTTTATTTCATGTTGTTATAAGCGGAGATTACTTTATTGAATAAAGCATCAGCAGGAGTTAATTCGGAATATTTTTCTACAGCTTTTTCAATAGAGTTTTCTTTGATGAAAGCTTGTATTTCTACAGCTTGTTCATCATCCTTGCAGTCAAATAAATAACCGGCAGCGATAGCAGCTGCTAAATGGTCATTTGGCAAATTGTATTCCTGAGCCAATAAAGCTGGTCCGACCAAACGATCTTTATTGTTGAGCTTACGGATAGGTGAACGACCTACGCGAATGACTTCATCATGTAAATCTTCCAAAGAAATACGTTTAAGGATTTTTTGAATAAAAGTTTCTAGTTCTTCCATGCTGAACGGGAATTTTTTTGTCATCATTACAGCGGCTTCACGCATAGCAGCGATAACATTAGCATATATTTCTTTGTCGTTAAGGGCATCAAAGATAGTAGGCAGATTTTTATGATAGCCTAAATAAGCGGTTGCAGCATGACCGCAGTTAAATACGTATAATTTTCTTTCGAGGTACATGCCAAGATTTTCCGCATATTCAGCGCCTTTAATCGGTTGACTTGCCGGGTCGTTCAATTTGTTTTTTTCGATTACTAATTCGAAAGAAGTTTCGATTTGCGGAATACGGATACCATCCTGCTCGGTACTAAGAGCAATACGGTCAACAGCTACGTTAGGGAAACAGCCGATTGCATCAAGGTCAGCTTCACTAACGGCATCCTTGCATTCCATTAGAGTTTTTTTGAGCATATCAGTGGCATAGAAGGCATTTTCACAAGCCATAATATTGACCTTGTCTTTGCCTTGGGAAAGACGTTCTTTTAGGCCTTTAGCCAAGGTGTTGGCAATTTTAGGTAAATTATCAACACAGACCGAAGTGGTAATGATATCGGCAGCAACAATGGCTTCGATGGCTTTTGCTTCATCAGTTATGGGAGAAACAGCACATACATTATCGATAATTTCTTTACGGTAATTATCATTTATGATATAAACATCATAATTATTATTTTTATTAATATAGTCAACAGTTTTTTTGTCGACTTCTACAAAGGTAATTTCAAAGCCGGAATTATGAAGTAGTTCTCCAATAAATCCTCGACCAATATTACCAGCACCAAAATGTACAGCTTTCACTATAAATTCCTCCTATAAGTTTGTGAATATATTAATAACTAAGGCGCGTGTATCAATAAAAGAAAATTTATCAATACACGCGGATTAGTTTGTAAGACTAATTTTTATTTTATATATTATTTAGTAAATAAATCATATATTTCTTGGGCTGATTTAGCATTTTTTAAGATATTAACAGCATTTTCATTTTCATCAAGCATTGTGGCAATATTTGATAAAATAGTTAAATGTTCATTGCCGATGCCAGCAATACCAATTAAGATATAAGCTGTTTCATCGCCAAAATTTATGCCGTTAGGGAACTGCAGTACAGAAAGCCCGGAAGCTTTAATTTCGCCTTTGGCATCATTATCACCATGCGGAATGGCAACACCTTTGCCGATATAGGTGCTGACTTGTTCTTCACGACGCAGCATAGCATCAATATAGCCGCTGTTTACATAGCTGCCATCAACAAGAATTTGACCGGCCATCTTTATGGCATCTTCTTTCGCAATACTATCAAGACCAATTTTAATATTGCTGAGCTTTAAGAGATTGCTGTCGAAAACAGCAGGAGTGTCATCGACAATTTCTTCGGTGGAAATTGCTGATGCAGAGTCATTTTTTATGCGTTCGGAAAGAATATCAAAAACATTGTTTTGCAGGAAATCGGTAACAAAAATATGTTCAGCTTGTGGTGAAGCTTTTTCAGCGCGTTCAGCTAATTTTTCATGTGAAACTACTATTTGGGCATCAGCAGGGATGTTTTCAATAGCACAATTTGTAACAGAAACGTTAGCAAAACCAGCTTTTTTGAATTTATTGCGGAGGGCACTAGCTCCCATAGCGGAAGATCCCATACCAGCATCGCAGGCATAAATAATCTTTCTGATTTCAGAACCTTTGATGGCAGTGGATTGTGCAGTTCCTTTAGCGCGGCTTTTCATAGCTTTCATATCAGCCTGAGCGGTTTCTAATGAAGTATCATCATCTTTGGACGCTTTTAAAATTACTGAGGAAATAGCAAAGGAAACAGCTGTGGCAATAACGACAGCTAAAATATTGGCGAAATAGGCACCTTTAGGTGTCATAGCCAGTACGGCAAATATACTGCCAGGAGAAGCCGGAGCAATAAGACCACCATTTAATACATTTAATGTGAATACGCCGCACATACCAGCCGGAATTACAGCTAAGAGAAGTTTTGGACGCATCAGGATATACGGGAAATAAATTTCATGGATACCGCCTAAGAAATGAATGATTACAGCACCAGGGGCGGAACCTTTAGCAGCGCCCTTGCCAAATAAGCAGTAAGCCAGAAGCATACCAAAACCAGGGCCAGGATTGGCTTCAATAAGGAAGAATAATGATTTGCCAAAGTTTTGGGATTCTTGAATTCCGATAGGAGTGAATATACCATGGTTGATAGCATTGTTTAAGAAAAGAATTTTAGCAGGTTCAACGATAATTGAAACAAGCGGAATTAAATTAATACTAACAAGAACTTCAACCGCATTTTTTAGAACAGTATTTAAGGCAAGTACGATAGGGCCAATAACAACATAGGCCAATACTGCTAAGATGGCGCCTAAGATACCAGCTGAGAAATTATTAACAAGCATTTCAAAGCCAGCGGGAATTTTTTCTTGGAAGGCATCATCAAATTTTTTAATACAGTAACCGCCGAGGGGACCGACAATCATGGCACCTAAAAACATTGGAATATCAGCACCGGCGATAACGCCAGCTGTAGCTATGGCACCGACAACACCGCCGCGATGATCATAGATAGCGCGGCCACCAGTAAAACCAATTAATAATGGTATAAGCCATTGTACCATAGGACCGCTGGCCTTGGCCAGATAAGCATTTGGCAGCCAGCCGGTAGGAATAAATAAGGCCGTTAAAATACCCCAGGCGATAAAAGCACCGATATTTGGCATTACCATTCCACTTAGAAAACGGCCAAATACCTGTACTTTTTCCTGTACACCGTTGGATTGTGCATTTTCGTTCATAATATTATACCTCCATTACATTGAAATTTATAATATTGCTGTAAAAACCACTATTGCTTTAATTTAACAATAGTTTGTGTTTTTCTTTCAAAAATTTTGTTAATATATTTTCTAATATTGTTTGTATTTCAGGGGATGAATTATTAATGATTGTTGTTGCAAAAAGCCAGTTATCAATCAATGATTCGGAAATTGTGCCCATTGTTTCTCGGACTTCATCGGCACAGCTATCAGGGATTATCATGATAACTGCGGCAATAAAATTATTGTGTGTGTCGTCAGAAACTGCAGCAATTCCAGTTTTGCTGCGGATTACAGCAAAATGAGTTTGGGTAACAGCGGCTTGACAGTGTAATAAGATGATTTGTTGTTCATATAAAAGCGTGCTGCCGTATCGTTCCCGTTGTAATAATGCCGCAGCAATATTATTGGCAGTGGTTTTATCAGAACTAATTTTTTTACTTATAAACTCAATAATTTCTGCGATGGATAATGATTTTGCCAAATCATCAAAGATAAAATTATTTAATATCTGAAAAATACTATTTTGATATTGGATAAGATGGGGCAGATTTTCTGTTAATGATGTTTTTGCTATGAGCGGTAAAAAGTCATGATGATTTTTTTGCTTAAATACCGCTAAAAATTTATTTATTATTTCGATGTCGTTATTTTTTAATAACGGATTGATTACAATTACGGGAATTGATGTGGCAGGAATAGGAACGGTAGAGATGATAAAATCAATTTGCTGTTTAATAAGTGTTTCAGCATTGATACGCAGTGCTGAAATAACTGCCGTAATTTCTATATTGGTAAATTCATGCTTCAAACGTGCAGCTAAAAGTTTGGAGGAACCAAGCCCGGTAGGGCAGGCAATTGCTGCATGATAATATGTTTGCTGACGTTTTTTCAGGTTTATATCTTCCAAAGCGGCACCGAGATGCATGGCAATATAGGCTGATTCTGATTCAGGAATAGGTTTATTAACAATGGGACTTAGTACGGCACTGCAGCAGATTTTGCTGAGCTGCATAAGGGGAGCATATTCTTCCTTGATATCATCAAGCAATGGATTACGAATTTCCATACCCATATGCAGACGGCTGATGGAAGGTCCCAGATGATTTACCAGTCCGATAAGAAGTTTATCGTTATGTTCCAGTTTTTGACCTGTCTCAGCTTGGGCGATTTTGATGATCTTTTTGGCAATTTGTACTAATTGAAAATTGGGAATAAAGGGAGTTGCTCCCGTATAGTATAAATTTCTTGTACCCAGTAAATGCATGGTAATATAGCCCATTTCTTCTACGGGTACGTCTAGGTTGAATATTTTTTTAATGCCAGCGGCGATTTTTTTACTGATGGTAAATTCATGTTTGGTAGAAATTTCCTGCAAAAAAGCATCATCAAAAGTAATTTGTTCATGCTGCTGCATACGCTGAATTGCCAAAGCTAAGTGAATTAATAGTGCTACATAAGCGTTGTCGGATAATTTGAATTTATATTCAGTTTCCACATTATGGATAACAATTTCTAATTTTGCCAGTATCTGTGTATCAACCAGATTTAAGAGACGTTTTTCAGACTGTATCTGGGATGAGTTTTCGGCCGTATTATGCGATAAAAGCTCATGCAATACTTCAACCAGATCGGCCTCGTTTATATTTTCATAGATATAATGCAGAATTGCTTTGCGAATATCTTTTTCCCTGCCGGTAATATATACGCCAAGACCAGGTTTTCTTATAAGCGTAAGACTATGGTTGGTAAACCAGGCATCCAGTTTATCAAGATCAGTACTTATTGTGCTTTCTGCTACATTAAGCTGGTTGGAAAGTTCAAATAATTTTATTGGTTCCTGATTTTGCAGTAAACGGGCAATTAAGAAATGGGCACGCTCCTTGGGTTCGTAAGCTATAATTTCAGGAGCATTAGTAAAAGCTTTTTTCAAATTACCAATAGCGGCAGCATTACCTGTGATGCAGATGCCTACACCTTGTTTTTTTTCTAGAAATACATTATATTTTGCTAATAATTTGTCAATTCTTGCAAGTTCACGAGTGATAGTCTTAGTACTTACAGATAATTTATTAGCAATATCACCAACTGTGATAAAGTCTTTTTGCTCGCATAGGATAACAATAATGTTTTTTATGCGGCGGCTTATTTCTCCTCTATGCAATTTTACCCTCCTAATGATCAGTTAGAAGTAACCAGTTAAAAACTTAATTAAGTTACTTTTATTATACGAGATAAATTTATGCTATACAATTAAAAGACATATTGATAAGTACTAATCTATTTAGGACAAAACTGAATAATGCTATTTATTACTTATGGATAAAGAATAAATAGCATTATAAATAAAGGACTTTATGGAATTGTGCTTATAGTATAGAGATGTCTATATCGTTGACATCGTCAACAATTATATCAGTTATGCTAAGATCCTGGATACCGCTGCCGGGATTTTTAAAGCCGATACATTTCATGCCGGCACTTTTAGCAGCGGTAGCGCCGTTATGAGAATCTTCAAGAACAACGCAATCCACAGGAGTAACTGTGAGACGTTTAGCTGCTTCAAGATAAATATCAGGAGCGGGTTTGCCATGTTCTACTTCATCGCCGCTCAAAAGAAATTGGAAATAATGCGTTAAATTCAAATTGTCAATGCTCGCTTCAATGAATTCAATTGGTGAGGATGAGGCAACAGCAGCAGGAATATTGGCTGCCTGCAGCTGCTGCAGTAATTCGGGAATGCCAGATATTGGAACTAATTGATTGGCATGTACATGGGCAACTAATTTGCCATTGTATTTTTTTACAGTATCATTAACCGATATGTCAAGATTGTAGTCACTTTTTATTTTTTCAAAAATATGGTCGATGGTGAGACCGCATAATGAGGCTAAATAAGGTTCTTCAGCCTTAAGACCAAAGAGTGTCATCATTTCTACAATGATTTCATTATGCAGTGGTTCACTGTCCATTATTACGCCGTCCATATCAAAGATAAAAGCTTTCATTAAAAATCCTCCTAAGGATAATAAAAATAAAAGACTGCCGTAGAAAACTGCGGCAGTCTAAAAATAACAAGAAAATTGAGCACATGTAACATTACAAAACAGTTTGATTAAAATATACTAAAAAATATTATCAATTAATATATATAATGAAGTATTTGAACAAAATAGTTTGATTGAATTTTTACGGATATAAAACAATATTATTTTGTACAAATAATATTGATCAATACAATACGATATTAGGCCACATTAATATAGTATTGTTATTTAATTATATTACATCAATATAATATCGTTATTTAGTTATTTTATCAATCCTATTTCGGATAAAAAACGAGATGTTTTTTTATTCCAACCATAATATGATTTTGAATATGACAAAAATAAACTTTTTTTAGTTCTAGTAATTGCTACAAAACAGTTTCGTCGATCTTCTTCCATTTCTCTGCTTGAATTTCCCTTTTTTATACTTTGAAAAGAGGGGAGTTCATCTTCTACTAGACCAATTAAAAAAACATAACAAATAGTTATCTCTATAAGTTTTGCAAAAGGCTATTATTTTGTCTAGATTAATATCTATAGATGTGGTTATCTAATACATATCTTTGGGATTGATACTTAGAGAAATAGCCTGTTGACCTTTTTGTAAAGTGAATGATTTTATCAACTGGTACAATGTAAATATTATTTAATTATTCTATTAGAGAACTGGATTTTTTTCCTGAAGTTGGAACAGAGATTGGATTAGTTCCATTAACCGTAAGGTGACCTGAGATACTAATGGTTTTTGCTACTATTGAACCATTAACCGTTACATTTCCTGTTATTTTTACATTTCCTTTAGGTGCATATATAATTCCATCTATAGTTGTGTTCCCACTAATTGTTATTGCATCATTAGCATTGGACAAAGAATAAATAGCTAACTGCTGTTGGTTAGTGTTATCTGCAGCTGTTAGATTTCCACTAATCGTTATTGTTCCATTTACTAATAATTGACCAGTACTACTAATTGTATTGTTACTACTTATTTTTACATCGTCATTAACATATATTGCCCCAGATAGTGTGCTGTTTTTCCACTTTGGATCTTTCGTATAGGATTGTCCAACTGCTTCTGCATTTGTTTGTATTTCGTTTGCAAAATCTGGCATAGGAATATTAGTTACATTACTACTATTTTGTGTGGATGAACTAACGGTTGAACTACCGGATATTAGAATATTTCCATGGGCAGTTACAGAAGTAACAGAAGAACTACCACCTAATGTTATATTACCAACTGCTTCTGCATTTCCCAAGAGAGATGCATTCCCAGAAATTTCTAAATTTTGATTAGAGTGAGCATTTCCAGTTACATGGGTATTGCCAGATATTGTTAATGGATCAGTTGAACTCCCAGAAAATAAAGAGTAGGCAAATGGTCCTGATGGAATATTTGTCATTTGGGCAGTCGCTCTAGCTGAAATAGTATAAGTGTTAGTACCTGTAAGTAGCTGAATAAAATAAGTTTTAACATTTTTACTAACATTTACAATAATCATTGTACTAGGATCATATGTTGTTCCTGTTTTTTTTATAGTAGTAGGATAAGTAACTGTAATACTTTCATCGGACTTACTGTTTAAATTAATATATTTTTGAGCTTCTGCTTCAGCTTCAATATGATTTGTAGCAGAAACAATATACATTGCACCAGCTGCAGCACCTGCATCAGCCATGTTCTGTAGGTATGATTTTTGATAATATAAATTCCCTAGATCTATAGCTAATCCTGCCATGCCTAATAAAATAGGAAGTGTCAATGCAAATAATACGATCATTTGTCCATTTTTTTGTTTCAAATATTTAAATATATTCATAATATTTACTCCATATAATTAAAAGTTAACTATGTAGGTATATTAATAAAATGTATTTTAACTGCAATATATTTTGTTGCGACCTGAATTTTTTGCTTTATATAAATTTTCATCAGCTATTCTAAGTGCATCTAGTACATTAATAGTTTCATTTTTTAAAATATAACCACCAAAACTAGATGTTATTGATATGATTCCGGCAGAAGTATCAAATTTTTCATTTTCAATAGATTGTCTAATATGCTCAATTAGTGAAGGAATCGATTCTTTTTTTGCATATTTTATACAAATTAAAAATTCTTCGCCACCATATCGTGCAACCCAATCTTGATTTTTACGTGTATTATTAACTAATATATTAGCAAATTTTTTTATAACCTCATCTCCTACTAAATGACCATAATTATCATTTATTTTTTTAAAATAATCAATATCAGTCAAAACTATTGCTAAAGTAAATTTGTTTTTTATGGAATCAAGTATATCTATTGGTAATCTTTCAATGATATATTTTCTGTTATATACTTGAGTAAGCTCATCACGAATAACTATATCATTTAATTTTTCAATAGTTTTTTTTAATGAATAATTTTCCAATGAGCCTATATTTGCAGGAGAAATACTATCTAATAATTTTTGTCCAGTGATATCTTTAACCAATTCTATCACTAATGAAGAATTATCTAATTTTAATGGTATTGCTGTAATGATAAAAATTTTTCCAGAATTTTCTTCGAATTTAATAAGAGAAGTGTCTTCATTAATTGCTCTCATTGATATACAATTTTTGCAAGGGGAATAACTGTTCCAAATTGCATGACATGGTAGTTTATTACTTGAATGTATATCATTTTTATTTTCAATATTATATATTTTTTTTTCCACAGGATTTATTATTCTAACTGTATCAAAATAAAAGTCTAATGTTTTTATGTCATCTAATATTTTTTGAGGTATTTTTATCATAAAATGCTTATCTCCTATCTTTGCATAGAGTTTAAATATATTTAAAATTCTATAAGAAAGCATTAATACCTGCGTAATTTATGTATATATTTAGTTTTCCATTTTTTGTTATTTTCTTTATTTTAGAGGTATATCACTTTTCTTGAAGAAAAAGGATATAAGTAAAAAAAATTAATTGTTTTCTTTAAAAGGGAGAAAATACTTTGAGAAATAATTTTATTGCGCGACAGCCAATTTTTAATAAAAACAAACAGGTTTTTGGATATGAACTATTATTTCGTTCTTCAGCACATTCTCAAAATGATAATATATTTGATAATGATAGAGCAACTTTACAAGTATTAGAAGATAGTTTATTAGGAACAGGGATTACTAGGTTGACTAATAGAAAAATTGCATTTATCAATTTTCCTACTAATATTTTATTGGCTCCATTTATATTAAATTTACCAAAAGATATACTAATAATTGAAATATTAGAAACCGTATTACCTTCTACTGATATTATTATTCAATGTAAAAAATTAAAAATGGCAGGATTCTCTTTGGCATTAGATGATTTTTCTACATTATCAGTAAACACAGAGTTGTTGCCATTCGTTGATTATGTAAAAGTCGATTTTCGAGTTACTAACCGTCATGAACGTAGAGAATTTATAAAAAAATATAAACAGTATAATATTGTTTTTTTAGCAGAAAAAGTTGAAACTTATGATGAATTTAAAGAAGCAATTCATGATGGTTATAGTTTGTTTCAAGGTTATTTTTTCAGTAAACCTGAGGTGCTTATTACTAAAGCAGTTAATTTAATTAGTAAAACTACCTTTCAATTTATGCGTGAGCTAATGATGGAAGAACCGAATTTCAATAAATTAGAATCTATTTTATCTCATGATGTTTCGTTATCCTATAAAATTTTAAGATTTATTAATTCTTCCTATTTTGGGTTTAGTAGAAAAATAACATCTATACGTCAAGCATTAATGCTTTTAGGCAAAGATGGACTTTATAAATGGTCTTCTTTATTTATTCTTAGTAGTTATATAAAAAATAAACCATCGGAATTACTGGTACTTTCATTAGTACGAGCTAGATTTGCGGAATTAATTGCTGAACAATTACAGCAAGAAAATCCAAATGAATTTTTTCTTGCTGGAATGTTTTCACTTTTAGATGCTTTTTTTGATTGTCCTTTAGATGTTATTCTAGAAAATTTGCCAATACATGATGAAGTAAAACAGGGAATAAAATTTAGTAATAATATTATAGGTAAAGTTATGAGTTTAGTAGCTGCTTGTGAAAAGGCAGACTGGAATAAATGTGCTCAGTTGAGTGAGAAATTACATATTCCTTATCCTATTTTACTAAACAAATATAACCAAGCACAGCAATGGAGTTATGTTGACTCTATTGTCTTAAATATTTAACTATATAAAATATAAAAAGGAGAGGTAAAAATGCAACTACCATCACGATTTTCAGGAACCAGCATTGGAGCTCATATAAAGTTGCAAAAAATTTATTTGAAGCAGCATATATTGTAGATAAAGAAGGCACTGTTTTATTTTGGAATGATATGGCTACAGAAGTTACAGGATATGATTATGCTTCAGCAATTGGGAAAAAATGTAAAGATCATTTATTAATGCATTTTGATGAAGATGGCAACTCTTGCTGTGAAAATAAGTGTCCTGCAAAGAAAGCACTAGAAATACAGGATGTATTTCAATCAAACTTTACAATGCATCATCAAGATGGACATGTTATTCCTGTAGAAGTAAGATGTATTCCATTAACGGATGACTCAAATAATATTATTGGCGTTATAGAATTATTTAGGAAACTACAAAGTGCAACATCGACAGTAAAAGATTCTGTTGTAAATGGTTTAGTTCAAATTGCATATACTGATCCAGTTACAAATATTCCTAATAGACAATATATGGATCAAAAATTACGAATGCTTTTATTAGAATCGATAAAATCTACAAAGGACATATCTCTAGGTATATTAATTATTGATATACGAAATCTCGTAGATTTTAATAGTTATGGGGGAATAACTTTAGGAAATTTATTATTAAAAGTTGTAGCTAAATCAATTTTTGAAATAATCCAATTAGAATCTGGTAGTTTTCTTGCTCGTTGGTACGGAGGAACTTTTATAGTATTTATTAATACAAATAAGAACACTATATTAATGAATTGGGCAAATAAATTAAAATTAGCACTTGATCATTCTTTTGTCCCTGCTTGGGAAGATATTCAGATTGATTCACGTATTTATGGGACAATTGTAAATAATGGTGAAACTTTTGAGAAAATAACAACTCGATTGGAAAAACAATGGTCTAAATGTAAAAATAGTACAGAAACGATAAATGTTTTTTAACTGATGAATTATCAAGTTAAGTGCGACAGTTCGTGTAAAAAAGACAGGAATAGGTCTTTTACAACCAAATATTTTCTTGGTTGTGAATTAATTAAAAACATTTTTCTATTAAATCAGAAGTTTCTACTTTATAAAGGCCTGTCTTTTTAGAACATAACGATCATAGTAATTTGTTAGTCTTTTCATTATTAGCAGCTCTTAGGAGTGGTAAGAAACTGCAAAATATATAACAATTCCGAGAGTGTTGTTGAGTTTCTGATGGCAGGTGAATTCCGTGCCGCAAGCTGTTTTAACTGTTTTAAAAGATTACAAAGATAATAATGAACGAATATAAGAAATTGATTTTTGCGTACTATGTTAAGAATCATTTGGTATTTTTAATTAGGTATATTTTTATGGATGCTTTTTTTTCTTTTTTGCCGAAGAATAATCTTCATTTTATATGAAGATTATTCTTTGAGCGTTTTTATTTGTCATACTTTATTTTACAATCTAAGATTCAATAAAATAAACTTATAATTCAAGTCAAAATAATTTATTAAAAAGTCTTTCTTCTTTTTTTTCTATCGTAATATTAGTATGTTTTAAACGGTAACATACTAAATAATTAATTTTTTCTAATTGAGGCCATGTACCTGAATTTATAATAAATTTTTTTATTATATTATGACATATTTTATCCCAATTTAGTAACTGTTTAGATATACACATTAGTGTGGAAATTGATAAGTGTTGGCGTTGTATTTCAATGATAATCGCATTAGTGTTATTTTGGGTTTTTATTTTTCCAATGAGATATTTTCTAGGGGTAACTCCGTCATCAAGCGTACATATTGATCTATAACGCCAATGATTATTTAATACCCCAATATATTGGGTAATACTATCTGTTTTGCTCCGTTTCCCCATTAGCTGTAGCACTGCTTGAATATCTGCAAAATCATCATCTAAATTATCTTGCATTATATGCGCAAATTCCAGTTGAGGAATTGTTTCTAAGCCTCCAAAATCACCTGTTGTTCGCTGATTTGTATCAGAAATGATATTACATTTTGTACTTTTTGATGTCACACATTCTTTATTTATTTTGATTCTGTTGATTTCGGTAAATGTACTATATTCAGAGAGAATATCCTTATCATCTTCAATATCTAGAAAATTATTAGATGCCGTCATATTAGCTATTAAATCTTTTGTATAATCACTAGATAATGTCACTATTTTTCTTTTTGATTTGTTTAATTCTCTGTTTTTACGATCTTCTACTTCTTCATAAGTCGCTAATCTTGGATGAGTAACCTGAATTGCATTACATTTTAATCTTTTTTGTTTACAGGCTATAATCTCTCTGATGTATCTTCGACCATTTCTTTCTTCAAAGCGTATTGTGAGTGTCAAGTCATTAAATAAAAATTCAAATAAAATCCCCTTATTTTCTTTAATATTTTTATAAAGCAGATTCAGCATACTATAAATTTCAGGATTAGAAAGTACCCAGGCGACATGTTTAATTGCCGCATTTTGCTTTACATAGTTGACAGGTACATCCGTACTGAAATTCAGTTCTAACACATCATTTTTTAATGCATGTAAAATTCGAGTATCAATGGAATCAAACTGTGTGATTTGATTTAACCAAAATACATCTGGTGCTAATATAGCCCGCATAATTTCAAAAAGTGAAATTATATAATATTTATAATTTATACTGATCCCAAATGTATAACAATCAAACCTGTGATCCCTTCCATTTTTTAGTAAATATGGTTCAATTGGTTTCCGATGTAACACATCTTCCACTATAGAAATATCGGCTTCGACCCATTTAGACATATCTTGTCGTACCCCATCTATATATACAGCAGCTACTATTAATAAATGCAAATCTCCAAAAGACCGTCGGAGTGTTTTGGGATAATTATGTTCTATGGATAAAAATAATGCATCGACAAACCAGCGGCCTTTTGCGTGATAAGGTTTACTGATTTTTATTAATTTTGCTTTTTCACCTTTTTCAAAAGGCCACTTATTTAACCGGATGATTGACTTTGTCATTTCTTGTAAATATACCACCTTGCGATGAATTCCAATTTAGATAATTTTTAATTAAGTTATAATCTTTGTGCCGTAACCCTGCTTTACGCCATACTTTCCATTCAGGTAAAAATATTCCTTCTGCATGCATTTCTTTAATAATTTGCTGGCATCTTCTAATTTGAAATTGCTGTGTTGTTTCTGTAACTCGTGCAATAAAAGCTTGACTAAGAGGCAACTTGTCTTTTTTTTTGTTTAAAATCGACAATTCTGCAATTTGTTTTCCCAATGAAGATTTACATATGCGAATTATTTTATTCTTCTGAAGCAATATACTATATGCTCTTTGCAACTGTACTAATATCTCTAGGTCGCGTTGTTGCCAATCAATATATCCATTGTTGCCACTCGGCGCCTTAGCAATAGGAAGTATTTTCATTAGCCATGCTTGATCATGCCGGTATAAAAACATATATTCTTTTGGACAAATTTTACGAATTTCAGTGCGTGATAATTCTGGTTGTTCTCTCATTATTTGTTGGAATCGTTGTTTATAAGATTTGTGATACTGAGTCGCTTGTTTTTGTAAGATGTCTAGTGGTGTATGCCCTTCCTTCATAGTTTCGTTTTTCATGCTAGCTTCGAATTTCTGAACGGTTTTAACATCACATCCCAAGATTCTTGCCATTTTGCGATAGCTTAAATCATTTTTCTGGAGTAATTCGCGTAATTTTCTTTCCCAAACGGCACCAAATACTTTTATGCGTCCCTTACGGTATCGATCTTTCTCTGATTGATCTGGACCAGTACGTGAATAGCAATATCCGCATTTACAAGTAAAGGTACCAACAGGTCTTCTTGTTTTCGAATCTGCTGTAATAATAACCTGTTCAATCATAGCTTGCTGATAATGTTCAGCTGCTTGGTTTAAACATGGCCAAGGACCAGCGCCAAAAGGATTATAACTTGTTGACATTCCCCTAAAAAAATTGTCCATATTACCAGATAGCAAAAGAATGAGCAATATATGTCGTAGTGGATGTACGGTTCTTTTTATATCTCGCGTGACAATACGTAACCAATTGTATTCATTATGCCGATCTATATTTGATTCGAGAAACATCAATAACGGTTTTCCATAATGTCCAACTACAAAGTCATGTAAATTCGCTTGCCGAACTCGCATCCCATTCGTCAGTAAATCTTTTTGATACAATAAGTTTTTATATCGAGCTAGTACATTCTTTTTTTCGATGTTCGAAAAATGATGTGTCAATAAATAATAAGCTGCTTTTGCTATACGCCATAAAAGCCCATTAAATTTTTTTTTATAACAATAAGTACTTGATAGATCAATTCGATTTTCTTCTAGGCGGACATACTCAATCCGACTACAATCATTTGTTGTTATGTCATACGCTTTCAAATCACAGCTATGATGAGGACAGACTACTACTCCCTGCAATTGATGCTCACGATGAATGTAGGGTTCACCCACTGTTGCAATCTCTGTACTTGCACACATGGGGCAATAATATATCGCTTTTTTAACACAAATACTCCCTGCAATAATTCCTAATTTGTTATACACGCCTTGTCCATTTCCCAATGTTATAGCCTTTCGAATATCAACTTGTCTGTATTGTGGCAGGAATGGTGCATAAAAAGGAAAAATTGTATGTTGTTGAATCAATGATTTTGGTGTATACGAATTACCTAATTCATTACAGAAAAATTGCAAGTAATTTCCCATTTCAAAAGTAGGAATTATGGTTTTTTTGCCAAATAGCTCCATTAACGTATCTTTAAAAACAATATTGCCAGAATAAAAATGATATCTGGCAAACGCAGAATATAATAACTCATCAGGATAAGGATCTGTGAAGAAGGATAGCATAGTATCACTCCACTTTTGTAAATTCCTCAAATGGATTTTTTATAAGCCCTTTTTTCTTAAATAACTCATAGGGATGTTCTTTTTTGCGAATTGCCTCATCATAGATTTTTAAAAGACTGAAAGTTTTATTAGGAATAGCCTGTTGTTTTTTCTTTTGTTGCTGTTGATTTTTAGTTTCAGCAAAAATACGTTGCATAACTAGCATTTTTAGCTCATCTTCTGGAATATTACTATCTGTAGTACTAACAACTGTGTCAATAATATTTCGAAGGACATCTTGAGTGAAATTTGGAAAAATATTGGATGAACAAATACTAAAATATAAGGCATCATGGGATGCTTGGCGTTTATTTTTCATTTCTTGCCGTTTATTAGCAATGGCTTCATTAACACGATCTTCCATCTCAATATCATGCTGTAAATTTCGCCAAATGATTTCTTCATTAATAGATATATCATCAAATTCAGCAATTTTTAGAGGATCACCTGAGCGTAGTGCTGTAATCATCGGTTGTGTAAATTTCAAATCATGCTCTGTAGCTTCTTTAATTATCGCAGGTGTCATTTTATTCACATTATGGAGCAAAGCACGGCTTTGGGCACACATAAATAGCATTACAGCTAATGAAATAACTCCTTGGCATTGATCATAAAAGAAATCCTTTATCGTTTGAGTTAGTTCAGTATCTTCATCCAACACATTAAATTCCCATAAGGACTCTAACAGAGTATCCCACTCAGCACTATTTTGTTTTAAAGGACCCATTTCAATATAACCACCAGATTGCACTCGACGAGCTAACCTGAAATTATGCTGAAAAAGACTACGTGATTTACTAGTCCCAATAAAAATAAGGGGAACCGAAAACATATTTGTAAGTGTGACCAAAAAATCCAGCATATCAGCTGCTTCTTTTTTCAATTTACTCAAATGTTGAATTTCATCAATGACTAGAACACCAACATTATAATTAATCAATAAGGTGGTCATATGCATCAGCATTGTAGATGTAGAACGAGTTAAATAACCATACTTTTCTAACCATCGTTCATTTGTTAAACGATCAATTTCTGCAAATATAGACCGGCATAATGTTGCAAAGTTGCCATCATAAGGGCAGTCTATTTTTAACCAAACAATCTGTGTCCTAGTAAGTGGTTGTCCTTTATAAGAGAAATGTTTGATTACCTGCGGATATAAGTGCAATGTGCGATTGATAGCTGTTGTCTTTCCTGCACCAGAAACGCCATTTATCATGACACATTCTGCGGTTGTGTTTCCAACTTGATAATTGGTTTCCAACTCTTCAGTCGTACACTCTTTTAAATTTTTCATTTGATTTAGTATCTGCATCTTATGCTTGTATTGAGCATCTAGTGGATTTCTTGATTGATAAGAATGACGAATCAATGTTGAAATAATAGATTCCAAACGAATATGAGCAGGCAGAGGTTGCAAAAAGCTTTTTACACGCCATAAGATATGTGACTTTATACGGGGACTCAATCTCTTTTCCTCTTCACTGATTATTGGAAAATGATAAAAGGCATCAATAACCTCTTCTTCTGTCTCTAAAATTGGTGGCAGAGCTTCAATTAAAGGATTGCCATCATAATCACTAATTTTTTGTGCGCGATAAACAGCGGATTCATATGCAGAATAACTATTACTATGATTTTGATTTTTCATGCTTAGCCTTCTCCTTCCGCTGTCTGATCTTTTTCATCATTTGGGCATTATAATCCAAGTTTTTATTATCTTGATCTTGGAAGTCCATTGGGGATTGTTCTATAGGAAAGGGGACGATTCCTCCTGAGTTATCATTACATGGCATAAATGCTTCGATTTTACGATTTCGTTCTTTTTCTTCGGCACGATTATTTCCAATATTTTTTAACCGCTTTGTCTTAGAAATGTTTGCATTTATATCTGTATTAGTTTTTTTCCTAGCATGCTTTGCAATCTTTAAGATCCTTTGATCTAGTTCCGTTTCCTGTTGTAATTGTGACTTACGTGCCTCATGACGTAAGGAGGCTGCTTTTTTATGAGTTGCAATTACATCTTCTAAATACATATCTTTAAAATGACGACTTTTATCTAGTAAATTCAGAGTGATATACTGATGTCCGTCTTCTTTAAGCCAGTAAATTTGTTCCATATTGCGCGGATCATAGACAATTTCTACAGTTTTAATTTTATGTTGTTTATATATATGTTCATTTAACAACTCAGTCGCACCATAGGAAAGATTTTTAAAAACAATAGTTCCTCGGCTAATTGTACCTTTGCCTCGTGGCATAATGTTAAGCCTGAATATCTGCCGATCGACTTTTCGTAAGATCCCCTTTTTATGTGCTGTGCCCCAATTCCACAAATCTAACGGAACAGGTTTCACATTATCTTTAATCATTGCGGGTGTTAATGGATATTTTTCAATTTCGTGGATATTATGCAAAAGAACGCTGCGAAGAATAATTTCGGTAATTTCTTTTAACGTAAGTTTTGAGTCTAACCGATAATCTGGATCGCCACGTTTGCGATAATCTTTCATTATGGCTCCGGGTAAAAAGCTTTTAATCCGGGCATTTACTGTACGAAAGAATCGTTCAACAATCCCTTTATAGTCACCACGATAGGGCGAGGTGTTTTCGATGGTTATATTCAAATTATTAATTAAATTTTTTACGCCATATCCCTCTAATTCACCGCGATCAGCAATAATTGTTTTCGGCAAAAAACAGCAGGGCCAATCTTCTGATTCAATTTGTATATTGTATTTTCTACATAATTCTACTTTATCTGCCACCATCGAATCGAGTACCATCATTGCACCATTCCAAGAAGGCGATTCTAAGCCGACATAACATCCTGTTATCATACGTGAAAAAACATCAATTATAATATACACAGTTGGTCTACCAATAATTTTACTACGATCAACTTCACTAACAATATAAAGATCTGCTACTGTAGCATCAATTTGAAAGCGAAAACCTGGACCAGGGGATTCTATCGTCGAGTTACTTAACAGAGAACGATGTTTTAATTCAAATTCTTTTTCTCCCTTACGCATCTTAATATCTAATTCCGTGTTTTCATTTTTTTTGAACCAATAATAGTATTGGCGAAAGGTGGGAATCATCCCTTCATCACGTATAATTTTTTCAATCTCATTATTTTTTTTCACAGTAATAGAATAAAAATCAGCAAGAATTAATCGATATACTTGTCGCAATGATTTTTGCTGATTTGTCCGCCAATACTTGTTAGTCCCTGCTTCAAATTGTTTTTTTATACACTCAGAAATAATAATACCATTTGCTTTATTATTGCTATATATACGACGGCGTCCATTCTTTTCTTTTAAAATTCGTTCTTGCCCTTTTCCGCCTGATTTTGCATAATCAGGTAGCAGAGCGTTGCGATTCATACCTCGTTGCCAAAAGCGGCTAAAAATGCGACGTACTCTAACCATAGGGATATTTTCAATTCTGCTTATTTCTTTAAATATTGCAGTTCTTGTATGTTTTGTTAAAATTGCCATTTTTTTATTATCCCAATATACTTCTATGATTCTCCAGGCTTCATCTCTTTTTGCAATTTCTGAAGCCTTCAAGTTTTTATCTGACTTAATCATAAAGTATGGATCAGCGATTTCAACAATATCTGCATTATCAGATTTTATTTGCATGTCGTTAATACTTCCCATTATAGGCATACTAAAAGCTTGCTCAAGATATACATATAGGCAAATATCAGATGTTACATCTAAATGAATAATTCGCATTCGTTTTCCGTCATTTACAAATTGATACACACTATTAAAATTTATCATGATATCCCCATTCCTAACATCCTTGATTTTTTCAGTAATTCAACACGAATATACTGATCTATATTTAATGGTTGCAACAAATCAATTGTAATATACTTCTGTGCTATAAGATGTTTAAAAAGAGCTATACCTGCACCTTTCGGCAGATGAACATCTTGCTCAAACATGCGGGATATTTGTCGTACTGTTTTATCAGAAACAAGTAGTCGTTTTAAAAATTCAATAACAAGATCTTCTTTCTCATCTTCGTCTATATCAGAAAGTCCTGCGTAATCTGATAAATCATAATATGCTAAAGCATCGGCAATATTTTGGCTATAAATTTTATCTATTTCAACTTCGGTAACTATACCCCAATTAATTTCTTTACGATGCCAATATGTTTTTTCAATTTGGAATTTTTCAATAACCCTACGCGATAATAAATCTTGTTTATACTTTGTTGTACGGATAATATCTTCCGTTGTATCTCCTTTTTTTAGAGTAATACAAAAATCTGACGTCATTGTAATTGGTTTTTTAGTTATTGGATGTATCGGATGCTTAATGCCTAACTCTTCAGCTATTAACAAGGTTTCTTTTAACTCCAATGGAAATTGTTCACGTATATCAACAACAAAGGCAGAAAATTCTAATAATATAAAGTAGTTTCGCTCTAAGTCAGAGAGAAATTCATGTTGTCGTCCTGTTTTTATACCACGTAATCTTGATGAACGTCCTAATGATGGTACATCTTGAATAAGAATAAATGGCTTATATGCGTTACCATGAGGAATAAGATTATAATTTTCTTCATTTCCGCGATGGATGTTAATTCTGTTTCGTTTTGCCATAAAAAACCACCTCCCGCAATAAGTATATTACGAGAGGTGGTTTTAATCAATTTTTATTGAATGGTTTAATCAAACTGTTTTGTCTTTGATCAAACTTATTTATAAATGATCAAACTATTTTGTAATGCTACAGCAGTCTGAAAATAACAAGAAAATTGAGCACAGTAAAATTAAGAAATATATTATTCAACTGTTACTGATTTAGCTAAATTACGAGGTTTATCAACATCGCAGCCGCGGGTAATAGCGGCATAATAAGCAAGCATCTGTAAAGGAACAACAGTTAGAAGCGGTATTAATAATTCATCAGTAGCTGGAACTTTAATAACATGGTCAACGTATTTAATCAGTTCATTGTCAGTTTCAGCAGCAATACCAATAACTACCGCATCACGTGCTTTGATTTCTTTGATGTTACTGATAGTTTTTTCATAAACACTTTTCTGGGTAGCAAGGGCAATAACTGGAACTCCCTTAACGATAAGAGCCAGGGTGCCATGTTTTAATTCGCCAGCAGCATACGCTTCAGCGTGAATGTAGGAGATTTCCTTTAATTTTAAAGACCCTTCAAGGGCAACATTATAATCAAGGGAACGACCGATGAAGAATACATCTTCATTAAAACCATATTGTTTGGCAAAGGTTTTAATCGGTTCGGTATCTTCTAAAGTGCGGCTGATTTGATCAGGCAGCGCACGCAGCTGTGTTAAAAGATCTTTTGTTCGTTCAGGAGCAATAGTCTTTTTGATGCCAGCCATGTACATAGCCAGCAGGAACATTGTTACTAGCTGGGTAGTATAAGCTTTAGTAGAAGCTACAGCTATTTCCGGACCAGCCCAGGTATAGATAACTTCATCAGCGTCACGGGCAATGGAAGAACCTACAACATTAGTTATAGCTAGTGTTTTGCCGCCAAGACGTTTGGTTTCCTTTAAAGCAGCTAATGTATCACTGGTTTCACCTGATTGGCTTACAATGATGACTAATGTATGTTCATCGACAATTGGATTGCGATAACGGAATTCTGATGCAATATCAAGTTCAACTGGTATGCGGGCCAGTTTTTCAATATAATATTTGCCGACAAGACCAGCATGATAAGCTGTACCACAGGCAACAATGAAGATTTTATGGAATGATTCAAGATATTCTTTATTCCATTTTAATTCATCGAGAATAACGCTGGAATTATCTTTAGCAAGACGCGGCATTACAGTGTCACGGACAGCTTTTGGCTGTTCATGGATTTCTTTAAGCATGAAGTGTTCATAGCCGCCTTTTTCAGCAGCTTCAGCATTCCAGTTAACTTCAAAAACTTTTTTGGTTACAGGAATACCTTCGTGATTGGTTATCCAAATGGAATCTTTTTTAACAACAGCCATTTCACCGTCATTGATTATATAATTACGGCGAGTATAACCGATGATAGCCGGTATGTCGGATGCGATGAAGTTTTCACCATCTCCAAGACCGATTACCAATGGATTGTCTTTTTTAGTGCAGATTAATTTATCAGGATCTCTGCGTGACATGAATAATAATGAGTAAGAACCTTCGATGCGTTTTAATACTTCGCGAACAGCTCCTTCGAAATCACCATCATATAAATCTTCTAATAAATGGACAACAACTTCTGTATCTGTTTCGGAAAGAAATTTATGACCTTTTTCGATAAGGTCTTCTTTAAGGCTCATATAGTTTTCGATTATGCCATTATGAACGATAGCAAAATCACCTTTGCAGTCCATATGAGGATGAGCATTTAAATCGGAAGGTCCGCCATGAGTAGCCCAACGGGTATGACCGATACCGATGCTTCCTTTAGGTTCATGACCTTTAATCTTGTCTTTCAATGCATCGAGGCGACCAACGCATTTTTCTAAATTAATTTTATCACCATCAAATACCGCGATACCTGAAGAATCATAACCACGATATTCGAGCTTAGTCAGGCCGTCAATCAAAAAAGACTGAGCCTGCTTATTTCCAATATAACCAACAATACCACACATAATGAGATACCTCCAAAATAAATAATTATTAAAGATGTATCTGCCAATCCTTACTCTTTGTATTGTGTCCTGGGTTGCCCCAAGGTTTTGACAAATTTTATCGACCGGATTACAGCCGAGAGGCATCCGCTGATTACTCGACAACCTCTTCCTCGTCCTCTTATAAAGAGCCAGCGCTAAGCAATATGCTTTTCAGTAAAATAATCTATCCTCCTTTTTTCTATCTTGGTTATGGCAGATTATAACGGATAGACTATAGTATACAAAATGATTATTTCGCATCCTCCATATTCTAATATATACTTGCCATTTGGTCAAGTTATTTATGTAATTGTTATTGTAATGAAAAAATACGACGAATTTTGTTTTCATCGTATTTTAATAAAGCTTATTAAATTAATGATGTGGCTGACAAAGTAAAGCAAGAAGTTTATCATCATGAAAATCTAAATTGTTATTGATGCCGCTGCCAAGTTTTATGTCTGGTTTAACTTTTTCACCATGAAAATCGCTGCCACCAGTTATTAATAATGAGTGTTTTTGGGCTAACGCTAATGATAGCTCAGTATCCTGCGGCGTGTTTTCACTATGATAACATTCAATGCCGGCAAGCCCTAATTTTTTAAGTGGAATAATAAAAGTATCTAGTTCAGCATACGCTTTTCCCTGCTGCATAGGATGGGCTAAAACAGGAATACCCTGCATTTGTTTTATCATTACAATAGCTTCCTCAACTGTTGGGCGAGGCTCTTTTATTTGACGGAATTCTGGGGTATCAAGATATTTATCAAAGGCTTCCTTGATAGAGCCAACGTATTTATGTTCGAGCATGGCTCGGGCAAAATGTGGTCGGGCATAAATTTTATGCAGGGCATATTTGTCAATATCTTTCCATGTCAGATGAATAGCACGTTGTTTGAGAAATGCAAAAATCAATTCTGCTCTTTTTTGGCGCAGCTGCTTATTGTTTTCGCATATTTGCAGGGCAGTATCTGATTTATAATCAACATTATAGCCAAGGACATGGACATTTTTGCCGAGGGCATTTATTTCAATACCGGGAATAAATTGTATGTTTGCTTGCTTGGCGGCTTGAGCGCCTTCGTCTAAGGCATCTATAGTATCATGGTCAGTTATGGAAAGTGCAGTCAGGCCAATGCTTTTAGCCATTGCTACAATTTCAGTGGCAGTATATTGACCATCAGAAGCGAATGTATGGCAGTGTAAATCCATCATATTTATCACCTTGCTTATATTATTTTATGGTTATATCGTGTTGTGTTAGTTAATAAAATAGGGTGGTTTTTAAAGCCGTCCCTTTAGGGAAGGTGGCTTGACGAAGTCAAGTCGGAAGGGTTGGTTTATAACCCCTCAGGCAGCTTCACTGCCAGCTCCACTGCCAGCTCCACGCACAATGTGTACTATATTTCTAAGCGCTAAAGCGCAAAGAACTATAGTATACAAGGGAGTCTTTCAGACAGGTAAGATTCAACTAGCACAATATGAAGTAATATATATTTTTAATTGTAACGAAAAAATAAAAATACAGCAAGTATAATAAAAGTCCACACCAAAGGCATGGACTTTTACAAGAGTGTATTAAAATTTATAGTGATTATTTATCGCAATTGCCGTTTTCTTCACAGAATAAAACTTTTTCACCATCAAGAATTTTATTAGTCGTTCTGACTGCACACATTTTGCCGCACATTGAGCAGGTATGTCTTTCTGCAGGAGGAGTGCTCTCATAATAACGACGTGCTTTTTCTGGATCAATAGCAGCGTCAAACATTGCATCCCAGTCGAGTTTATGACGAGCATCAGCCATACGGTTATCCTGCGTGCGGGCACCAGGCAGTTTATTGGCAATATCGGCGGCATGCGCAGCGATTTTAGTAGCAATGATACCATTGCGGACATCATCTAAATCAGGCAGTCTTAAATGTTCAGCCGGGGTTACATAACAAAGAAAATTAGCACCACTCGATGCGGCAATAGCGCCGCCAATTGCTGACGTTATATGGTCATAGCCTGGGGCAATATCGGTAACAAGCGGGCCGAGTACATAAAATGGAGCGTTGTGGCAAAGGCGTTTTTGTAGTTTCATATTAGCAGCGATCTCATCAATTGCCATATGCCCCGGACCCTCGACCAAAACCTGAACATCGGCTTTCCAGGCACGTTCAGTCAGATTGCCTATTTCGATGAGTTCACCAATTTGTCCGGCATCAGAAGCATCATCAAGACAGCCGGGACGCAATGAATCGCCAATAGAAATAGTGACATCATGTTCGCGTAGTATTTCCAGTACCTTATCATAATGTTCGAAAAATGGGTTTTCATTACCGGTCATTTCCATCCAGGCAAAAAGTAACGAGCCGCCACGGGAAACAATATTCATGCGTCGGCCGGAGCGCTTAAAGCCTTCAACAGCACGGCGGTTCAAGCCGGCGTGGATGGTCATGAAATCCACACCTTCTTTAGCATGCGCCTCTAATACAGATAGAAAATCATCAGCAGTCATCTTTAATAAATCTTTTTCCAAATAGCCTAAGGCATCGTACATGGGGACAGTACCAATCATCGCTGGTGAATAATCAATAAGTTTTTTTCGGAATTCATGGGTTTTACCATAATTGGATAGATCCATGATTGATTCGGCACCCATATCAATAGCCATTTTTACCTTATTCATTTCTAAATCGTAATTTTTGGCATCGCCGGATATGCCAAGATTGACATTAATTTTGATTTTTAGCCCGTCACCGATACCTTCTGCCGATAAGGCGCTGTGATGAATATTGGTGGGAATAGCAATAGTGCCCTTGGCAACATTATCTCTTATCCATTCTGGTGTGCGATTTTCTTTTTGGGCAACAAGTGACATTTGATCAGTAATGATACCTTGTTTGGCAGCAGCAATTTGTGTTTTATAGGCCATATACATCCTCTTTTCTTCCTCATTAGGAATAAATAATAAACAGGCCAATAAAAAAAAGCCTGCTTTTATGGGAAAGCAGACTTGAAAATTTTTTATCAGCTTCCCTACGCTGGTATTAACCAACAGGTTCAAAGGGTTGGACAAATAGTCCTCTCAGCTAGAAAAGCACCCCTGCTGAGATTCAGTCTAGCAAAATGAGACTATCCTGTCAAGTAAATGATTTAAGAAAATTATAAATATTACAAGGTTATTTTTAGCAAATAGAGAATTATATAAATAATAAATAGTAAAGAGGGTGGCATTATGAGAGAATTTAAATCGATATTAGTTCCTATTGATGGTTCGGCACATTCTGAGCATGCTTTACAGCAGGCTAAATATATTGCTGGTTTAAGTAATGCAGCATTAACTATTTTATATGTTATTGATTTAAACACGGCAGTTACTGCTTTTGAAAGACTTAGCATGAATACGTACATCCCTGATGATATTGATGCTCAAGGAAAAGAGGTTTTGGAGAAGGCGAAGGGAATTATTGGTGATTTGCCAAATACTGACTATGAATTGCGGGTTGGCGATCCGGCAAAAATAATTTTATCATATTCCAAAGATAAGAATATGGACTTAATTGTAATGGGCAGCCGCGGACTTGGTGCGATTAAACAGATAATTATGGGAAGTGTCAGTCAATACTTGGCAACGCATGCTGAGTGTCCAGTACTGGTAGTTAGATAATAAAAAAGACTCAATACTTAATAAAAAGTATTGAGCCTTTTTTATTATTCCGCAGTGAACGGTAATAATGCGATATTACGAGCACGTTTAATAGCAAGTGTAACTTGACGCTGATGGCGTGCACAGTTGCCGGAAATACGACGAGGTAAGATTTTACCGCGTTCTGTAATAAAACGGCGTAATTTAGCAACATCTTTATAATCGATAGATTCTACTTTATCTGCGCAGAAACTGCAAACTTTTCTTTTTGGTCTTCTGCCTCTATCACGTTTAACCAATGGAATACCCTCCTAAATTAAAATGGAATTTCTTCGTCAGGGGGTAATTCTGACCCAAAAGAATTAGCTGAACTATTGTCAGCAGATTGAGCAGAATTGGAATAATCATTACCGGCATGAGCTGGACGTGAGCCCATAAACTCAACTTCGTTGGCAATGACTTCAGTTACATAACGTTTAGAACCATCCTGAGCATCATAGCTGCGTACCTGTAAACGACCTTCGATAAGGACTTGGCTGCCTTTTACTAAATTATTGCCGCATATTTCAGCAAGTTTCTGCCAAGCAACAATACTAAAGAAATCAGCAGTATTTTCTTCCTCACGAGAAAAACGCCTGTTTACAGCTAAGCGAAATGAAGCTACGGCTTTACCTGATTGGGTATAACGCACTTCAGGATCAACGGCTAATCGTCCCGCTAAAATAACTTTGTTCATAAATTTCCCCCCGCAACGAATTATTTTTCGTCTAATCTAATGATCATGTGTTTTAGTATTTCGTCATTAAGTTTCATTACACGATCAACTTCATCAGTACAGGTTGATTCAGCACTGATATTGAGCAAGCAATAATAACCGTCCATGCAATCATTGATTTCATAAGCAAGACGTTTTTTGCCCCAACGATCTTCTTTATCGATGGTACCGCCGTTATCAGTGATGATTTTGGAATATTTTTCGATTACGGCATTGGTTTGTTCTTCTTCCATTGGTCTAACAATGAAAACTACTTCATATTTTCTCAAGAAATTACCTCCCTCTCTGGACTATCGGCCCGTTTAACGGGCAGGGGATTCAAAATAAAATTTTGAAACCAGTCTAAATAATTATTAACTAGAAAATTATATCATTATAATGTACATATTACAAGCATATTTTATTTGTTTTTTTTGCCACGAGCCAGTGAACAGAAAATTCCCAGACAGCAGGTTAAAGCTAAAACAAAGAAAATCATCTTTATACCAGTCAATAAATTACTGTGATATTGGACATACGGTGAATTGACGGTATACATTGATAATAATAAAGTTACGATAGCCATACTCGTAGCCTGTCCGAACATGCGCATGGCCGATACGATAGAAGAAGCGATACCGTAATATTTTTTTTCAACAGAACCCATTATGGCATTATTATTCGGCGAAGAAAATAATGCAAAACCAATGCCGATAAATAATAAAACACTTCCAATATAATATAAAGAGGAAAAAGCTGTTAAACGCGATAACAAAAACAGGCCAACAGCAGTGATACTCATACCGCCGGAGGCAATAATACGTGGCTCATATTTATCAGAGAGGGCACCAGCTAGCGGCGATAAAATTGCCATCATCACGGGCTGTAATAATAGCAGCATGCCGGCGTTTAAAGGTGCAAAACCGCGGATTACCTGTAAATATAGTGACATCACAAAGGCAATGCCGAAAGTGGCGCTGTAGTTAATAAGGGTTGCCAAATTGGACATGGCAAAAATTGTGTTTTTAAATAAGGAAAGATCTAATAATGGATGGTCAATGATACGCTGGCGCTGAATGAAAATAATACCAACAATAATACCGCAAAGTATCAGCCACTTCATTATCGGGTGATGCAAGTATGAGGAAAGACCATAAAGAATACTGGAAGATGAAATAGCATATAAGGCAGCGCTTACAATATCAAATTTATCGTTTTTATCACCGAACCAGTCTTTATGTACAGAAATTAGCAGACTGAGACTAAAAATAAGGCCGATAGCTGTGAAAAAAAAGATCGAGCGCCAGCCTAAAAATTCTGTAAGCGCACCACCGATAACCGGACCTAATGATAGTCCCATATAGACACAGGAAGCAGAGTAGCCAATTACCCGGCCACGCCGTGCTTTAGGATAACAGGCAATAAGCATGGCGATTCCTGTAGAAAAATTCATAGCCATGCATACCCCTTGGCTGAACCGTAAAAATAATAAAAACTGTAATGATGGGGCAAAAATACAGGCTAATGTAGTTATAATTACACCAGTACAACCGTACTGATAAATTTTTCGCCGTCCTTTTATGTCGGCATATTTTCCCCAGGGAATTAAAAATGAGACAGCACCCAACAAAAATAAGGTCAATACCCAGGTTAAATCCTCAGCCAGTAAGTGGTATTCCAAAGCCATGGAAGGAATTGCGACATTTACAGAACTGGCCATGAACGGACCGAAAAAAGAGGTAATAAGTACAGAATAAAAAATTCGTTTTTCAGCCATAATAATTGTATATCCTTTCATTGTTAGCTTATTTGTATAATTCGACATTATACAAGCAGAATACTCTTAAATAGGAAGAAGTTTATAAAACATAATTTATACATTACTACAATAGTAGGGTATTGACTTTGCTGTTTTAGGGTGTTATAGTATAAACAATAAGTGAAAGAGTTGATTATGAGCTTTAATAAAAGCAGTAGTGACTAGATTTAGCTTATAAGAAATATGCAGGCTGATTAGAAATCTAAAGGCTTGGTTCTATGAGAAATTTATAGGGCCAAGCCTTTGTGTTTTTAGGAGGAAATTTTGCGATGAAAAATGAATATAATCAAATAAACAGATTGCTTAGCAGGCGATGTTGAAGATCCATAACCACTAATGAATATTATTGACAAGCTGGAAATTCATAAGTATTATTATCACAAAATATAATTATTTAACAGGGGGATTTTATTATGTCAAAAATTTATAATGATATGACTGAACTTATAGGGAAAACACCATTGCTGCGAGCTAGCAATTATATAAAAAAATATGCATTAAAGGCAGATGTTTTAGCAAAATTGGAATATTTCAATCCGGCCGGCAGTGCTAAGGATCGTATAGCTAAATCAATGATTGAAGACGCTGAAAAAAAAGGTATTTTAACGAACGAGTCAGTTATTATAGAGCCAACAAGTGGAAATACAGGTATCGGACTAGCGGCAATTGCAGCAGCACGCGGCTATAAAACCATTATAACTATGCCAGAGACTATGAGCGCAGAACGCCGTACTTTATTGAAAGCTTATGGTGCGCAAATAGTCCTTACCGATGGAAAAACTGGGATGAAGGGGGCTATTGCCAAAGCTGAAGAATTGGCTAAAGAAATACCACATGCGTTTATTCCATCACAATTTACAAATCCGGCCAATCCACAGGCACATTTTGCAACTACCGGCCCGGAAATATGGCAGGATACTGATGGCAAAGTTGATATCTTAGTCGCTGGTGTAGGTACAGGTGGAACTTTATCTGGGGCTGGTAAATATTTAAAAGAGCAAAATCCAGATGTTAAAGTTTATGCGGTAGAACCAGAAACTTCACCAGTATTGAGTAAGGGGGAAGCTGGTGCCCATAAAATTCAAGGAATTGGTGCAGGCTTTGTACCGGAAACGTTAGATACAAAAATATATGATGAAGTAATAACCATATCCAATGAAGATGCCTTTACATATGGACGTGAGTTTTCACAAAGTGAGGGCGTATTGGTCGGTATATCATCGGGCGCTGCTTTTGCTGCTGCCGTGCAATTGGCACAAAAAAAAGAAAATGAGGGAAAAATAATAGTAGCAATTTTGCCGGATACAGGAGAAAGATATTTATCAACAGCATTATTTGCGGAGTAAAGATAGAGTATAGCTGTTTAAAGCCGTCGGTATTTTATAAATGAAATACTGACGGCTTTTAAAATATTTAAGGCTTTTGATGATAAAAATTAATAATTATACACTATTAATGGCCAAAAAAATAATTAGTTACATTATTATGAATTTACTGTAATACTATTAAAACTTATTGCAAATTTGTTAGGCATCCAGTATAATAGAGGTGGATTTATAACAAATGGTAATGAAAGGGATGTTCAGAATGGATATGAATATTGCTGCTATGTCGGTGAATATGAGCCAGACTCAGGTTCAGCAGGACGTAGGCATTTCTGCCCTTAAGAAGGTTTATGACCAAATGGAATCCTCTACAGATATGCTTTCGGAACTATCGGCAGGTGTTTCTGATAGCGTAGGCGTCAATGTTGATCTTAGTGTATGATTATACGGTATATACCGTAAATTTTATATAAGCTAATTTGTTCATTTTTGCACAGCGATCATTGGGCAACGGGGGCGAACGGGCTTTACATGTGAGGAGAATTTACAGATGGATTATCAAGACAAGACTTTAGTGTGTAAAGATTGTGGAAATGAGTTCGTATTTACTGCTGGTGAACAAGAATTTTATGCCGAAAAAGGATTTCAAAATGAACCTAGCCGTTGTCATGAATGTCGTGCAGCTAAAAAACATGGTCGTGGCAATGGTGGGGATTCTTCTCGGAAAATGTATGAAGTGAAATGTGCTCAGTGCGGTAAAACAACGCAGGTTCCATTCGAGCCCAAAACAGATCGCCCAGTATATTGTCGTGATTGTTTTAGTGCGCGTCGCGATAGAAATGAGTAAGGATATATTTATTTAATGCCGGCAAGGGAGCACGGAATTTCCGTGCTCTTTTTTACATAAAGTAAGAAAATGATATTTTATTGAAGCAAATATAAAATATTATGATATATTTTAAAATAATATTTTAATTTTATAGGAGGAATTTTTTGTGAAGAAGATTTTATTGTTATGTATGGCTCTTATTGGTTCACTTTTATTAGTTGCAGGCTGCGGCGGCAATACTGCCAGCAAAGATGGTGGCAGTGACAAAGCTAAAGTATTAAAAGTAGCAACCAACGCTGATTTTGCACCGTTTGAATTTCAAGGCGCTGATGGCAAAGAATATCAAGGTTTTGATATGGACTTAATACGAGCACTTGGTAAGGAAATGGGAATGCAGGTAAAAATAGATAATATCAGCTTTGATGGTTTGATTCCAGCATTGCAGACGGGCAATATTGATGTTGCTATTTCTGGTATGTCCATAAATGATGATCGTAAAAAGAAAGTAGCTTTCTCTGATCCATATTATGAAGCAGGTCTTACTATTATGGTGAAAGCTGATAATAATAACATAAAATCATTTAAAGATTTACAGGGCAAAAAAATTGCCGTTCAGATTGGTACAACTTCAGCTACTGAAGCCAAGAAAATTCCTAATGCTGAGGTAAAGGAATTAAACAGCTCGGCAGATACGTTCTTGGAATTAAAAGCAGGTAATGTAGATGCGGTTATAAATGACAAACCAGTAAATGACTACTATAAAGTAAAAAATAGCGATGATAGCGTAAAAAGAATCGGTGAAAAACTCACCTTAGAAAATTATGGTATTGCCATGAACAAAGATAATACTGAATTAGTAAAAAATCTTAATGAAGCTTTGAAAAAACTCAAAGCAAACGGTGAATACAATAAAATCTATAAAAAATGGTTCGGTACAGATGCACCTGCCGCTACATAAACAGCATTAAATAAGCTGTTTATGTAATAAACTGAAAAATTATTCGATTAGGGACGTAGAGTTTTACCTTAATCGAATAGTTTTCTTTTATGTTCAGGAATAGTTGCGACAGACTTTCCTAACAGAGTTAATAAAAAGTGAAGAGTATAGGATGTTGACTAAATGAGTTTTGATTTTAATTTAGTTATTAATTCGTTTCCGCTTCTGCTGGCAGGGGCTTTGGTGACGATAAAAATAACGCTTATAAGTGTGGCAATGGGGATTGTCATAGGGATGTTTGTGGGGATTGCCCGCGTTGTTCATATCAAGCCGATAAAATGGCTGGCAGCGATTTATGTTGATTTTATACGTGGTACGCCGCTGTTAGTACAAATATTTATAATTTATTTTGCTTTGCCACTGGTAATAGGTATTCATATGGACCCGTTTTTGGCTGCAATTACAGCTTGCAGCATAAATAGTGGTGCTTATGTTGCGGAAATTTTTCGTGCCGGCATACAGGCTGTTGATGAAGGTCAAATGGAAGCTGGACGCTCATTGGGACTTACTTGGCCGCAAACGATGCGCTATATAATAATTCCTCAGGCTTTTAAAAGTGTGATACCGCCATTAGGTAATGAATTTATTGCTTTACTCAAGGATTCGTCATTGGTTTCGGTTATTGGCTTTGAGGAACTTACCCGTAGAGGGCAGCTGATAATTGCCAGGACTTATGGGTCGCTGGAAATATGGCTCAGTGTAGCATTTATTTATCTGATAATGACAGTCACAATATCTCGCTTGGTCGCTTATTTAGAACGGAGGTTTGATGTAAAAAAATGATAGATATAAAAGATTTGCATAAATCATTTGGGGAAGCCGAAGTTTTAAAAGGGATAGATTTAAATGTGGAAAAAGGTGAAGTCGTTGTTATAATTGGGCCATCAGGCTCTGGGAAATCAACTTTGCTGCGCTGTATGAATTATTTGGAAGTACCAACTGGCGGACAGGTGCTTGTTGATGGAATGGATTTACAGAGCGCTGATATTAATAAAATACGCTCGGAAATTGGTATGGTTTTTCAGCGGTTTAATTTATTTCCGCATATGACGGTACTTGATAATATCGTGTTGGCACCGATGAAAGTGCGTTCAATTACTCGCAGCGAAGCTGAAAAAGAGGCAATGGATTTACTGACGAGAGTAGGACTGGCAAATAAGGCCCAATCATATCCAACACAGCTTTCTGGCGGACAGCAGCAGCGCGTTGCTATTGCCAGGGCACTGGCGATGAAACCTAAAGTGATGTTATTTGATGAGCCGACTTCAGCCCTTGATCCAGAAATGGTTGGCGAAGTTTTAGATGTAATGCGCAGCTTAGCTAAAGACGGCATGACGATGGTTGTTGTTACTCATGAAATGGGTTTTGCCCGTGAGGTGGGGACTCGACTGCTGTTTGTTGATGATGGGAAAATAATTGAACAGGGTATACCTAAAGATGTCTTTGAAGCACCGCAGGAAGACAGAACAAAATTATTTTTGTCAAAAGTATTATAATATAGAAGATAATATAAAAATACACAAAAAATAAAAGTCTTGCTTAAACTTAAGATAGAAAAGAGCTGGTAAATGGATAAAATTTGCCAGTTTTTTATTGCTTAAAATTAATTTTTAATTTTTTTTTTGGAAGAAACTGATATTAATGCTTTAATATGATGAAAACCCTTGTAGAATAAGGGGTCCCGAGGTTTGAAAATATGAAAAATTAAATTTATGACACGCTAGGATGCGTGTAGATGCAGATACTTATAAAATAAGTGTTGACATTGTTTTTTAAGCATGGTAAGATATACGAGTGTCAAAAACTGCGATAATGTTACGGGAGTGATATTGATGCTGGAAGAACTAAAAAATGCAAAACGAGTTATTGGAATGAAACAAGTTACTAAAGCTATTAATAACGGTTTCGCACAATGTGTTTTTTTAGCTATCGACGCAGATGACAGGATTTTGGAACCGTTAAAAACTTTATGTGCTGACAGAAAAATTAAAGTGGTTACAGAATCTACGATGGCAGAACTTGGCAAAGCCTGCTCAATTGAAGTCGGCGCTGCAGCAGCAGCTATTATAAACAAGTAATTGCCGATATGCCCGTTATGGGTCTTATCTTTTAGGAAGGAGGTGCATGTATGCCTACAATTAATCAGTTGATCAGAAAAAGCAGACAGAGCATGCAGGAAAAATCTACGGCTCCGGCACTTAAAAACTGCCCGCAGAAACGTGGCGTTTGCACCAGGGTTTATACAACAACCCCGAAAAAGCCTAACTCCGCATTGCGTAAAGTTGCCCGTGTCCGTTTAACCAATAGTATCGAAGTTACAGCATACATTCCTGGTATTGGACATAATCTTCAAGAACATAGTGTGGTATTAATCCGTGGAGGTCGTGTAAAAGATTTACCAGGGGTTCGTTACCATATTATTCGCGGCTCACTCGATACAGCAGGAGTTCAGGATCGTGCGCAGGGAAGAAGCAAGTACGGTGCTAAACGTGCTAAAAAGAAATAATAAATTCTAGATTATAATGTTTAAGACAAGGAGGGACGTAAATGCCAAGAAAAGGTCCTGTACCTAAACGTGATGTATTACCAGATCCGGTATACAAATCAAAAAAGGTAACTAAATTCATCAATAAAGTAATGCTTTCAGGCAAAAAAAGCGTCGCAGAACAAGTAGTATATGATGCTTTTGATCGCATTAAAGATAAAACTGGCAAAGATCCATTGGAAGTATTTGAAACAGCACTTAACAATGTAATGCCTGTTTTAGAAGTACGTGCACGTCGTGTTGGTGGTGCTAACTATCAAGTTCCAATCGAAGTTCGCCCCGATCGCCGTATGACACTCGGTATTCGCTGGATTGTAGGATATGCTCGCTTACGTGGTGAAAGAACCATGAATGAAAGATTGTCCGCTGAGCTTATGGATGCAGCTAATAATACTGGAGCAGCAATCAAGAAAAAAGAAGATACTCATAAAATGGCGGAAGCTAATAAAGCATTCGCACATTATCGTTGGTAATTTAATTAGAGCGAGGAGCGATACAAGTGGGCAGAGAGTTTTCTCTTGAAAAAACTCGTAATATCGGTATCATAGCGCATATCGATGCTGGGAAGACAACTACGACTGAACGTATTTTGTTCTATTCTGGTATTGTTCACAAGATCGGGGAAGTTCATGATGGCGCAGCTACCATGGACTGGATGGCTCAAGAACAAGAAAGAGGTATAACAATTACCTCTGCGGCAACTACTTGTCATTGGAAAGACCATCGTATCAACATTATAGATACACCCGGACACGTGGACTTCACAGTAGAAGTTGAACGTTCATTAAAAGTACTAGACGGTGCAGTAACAGTTCTTTCTGGTAAAAGTGGTGTTGAACCACAGTCCGAAACAGTTTGGCGTCAGGCTGAACGTTATCATGTACCACGTATGGTATATGTTAATAAAATGGACATCGTTGGTGCGGACTATTATAGTGTGCTTCAACAAATGGTTGATCGTTTACATGCTAATCCAGTTGCTATTCAGATTCCTATCGGGGCTGAAGATGACTTCCTTGGTATGATCGACTTAGTTAAAATGGAAGCTATTCTTTATGAAGATAAAGAAGGCAAAGTAGAAACATTTGGACCTATTCCAGCGGAATTACAAGAAAAAGCTGAAGAATATCGTCAAAAAATGCTTGATGCTGTCGCAGAAACTGATGACGAGCTTATGATGAAATACCTTGAAGGTGAAGAAATCACCCAGGAAGAAATCAAAGCAGCAATCAGAAAAGCTACTGTAGCTTGCGAAATTTGCCCGGTAATCTGCGGTTCTTCTTATAAAAATAAAGGTATACAGCCAATGCTCGATGCAGTACTTGACTATATGCCAGCTCCAGTAGACATACCTGCTATTAAAGGTGTAACTCCTGACGGCGAAGAAGATGTTCGTAAAGCTAGCGATGAAGAACCATTTGCAGCACTTGCATTCAAAATCATGGCTGATCCATTCGTTGGTAAATTAGCATTCTTCCGTGTATATTCAGGAACATTATCTGCTGGATCTTATGTATATAACTCCACAAAAGATAAAAAAGAACGTATCGGTCGTGTATTGCAGATGCATGCTAACCATCGTAAAGAACTTGATGTTGTTTACAGTGGAGATATCGCAGCTGCAGTCGGCCTTAAAGATACAACTACTGGTGATACTCTCTGCGATGAAAAGAACCCTATCGTTCTTGAATCCATGGAATTCCCGGATCCAGTTATTTCAGTTGCTGTAGAACCAGAAACTAAAGCTGACCAGGAAAAAATGGGTATTGCTCTACAGAAACTAGCTGAAGAAGATCCAACTTTCCGTGTCAAAACTGATCATGAAACTGGACAGACAATTATCTCCGGTATGGGTGAACTTCACTTGGATATCATTGTTGACCGTATGCTTCGTGAATTCAAAGTTAAATGCGCAGTTGGTAAACCTCAGGTTGCTTACCGTGAAACGATTAAGAAAACTGTTAAGGCTGAAGGTAAATTTATTCGTCAGTCCGGTGGTAAAGGTCAATATGGTCATTGCTGGCTTGAAATCATTCCACAGGAACCTGGAGAAGGCTTCTCCTTTGAAAGTAAAATCGTTGGTGGGGCTATTCCAAAAGAATATATCAACCCTATCGAAAACGGTATTAAAGAAGCTATGGCTAACGGTGTTGTTGCTGGTTATCCGATGGTTGACATTAAGACTATCGTTTACGATGGTTCTTATCATGATGTCGATTCATCTGAAATGGCATTTAAAATTGCTGGTTCCATGGCATTCAAAAGTGGTGCACAAAAAGCCGATCCAGTGCTTTTAGAACCATATGTAAAAGTTGAAGTAACTGTTCCAGAAGAATATATGGGCGACGTAATCGGCGATTTGAATTCTCGTCGTGGCCGCATCGAAGGTATGGAACCACGTAATGGCGTACAAGTTATTAATGGTATGGTACCGCTTTCTGAAATGTTCGGTTATGCAACTGACCTGCGTTCTAGAACACAGGGTCGTGGGAATTATTCAATGGAAGTATCCCATTATGAAGAAGTTCCTAGAAACATTGCTGAAGATATTGTTACAAAAAACAAAGGTTAATAAGGGAGGAAATTACTCACAATGGCTAAACAAAAGTTTGAAAGAACTAAACCACATGTTAATATTGGTACAATCGGTCACGTTGACCATGGTAAAACAACTCTTACCGCAGCTATCACAAAAGTTCTCTCCGAAAAAGGCTATGCTAAATTCGAAGATTACAGCATGATTGATAAAGCTCCGGAAGAACGCGAACGCGGTATTACAATCAACACCGCTCACGTTGAATATGAAACTGACAACAGACATTACGCTCACGTTGACTGCCCGGGCCATGCTGATTACGTTAAAAACATGATCACTGGTGCTGCACAGATGGATGGCGGTATCTTAGTTGTTAGTGCTGCTGATGGCCCTATGCCTCAGACACGCGAACATATCTTGCTTGCTCGTCAGGTTGGCGTTCCTGCTATGGTTGTTTTCCTTAACAAATCAGATCAGGTTGACGATCCTGAATTATTAGAACTCGTAGAAATGGAAGTTCGTGAACTTCTTTCTTCTTACGATTTCCCTGGTGATGACATTCCAGTTATTACTGGTTCTGCTTTAAAAGCTCTTGAAGGCGACGAAGAAGCTAAAAAGAAAATTCTTGAACTCATGGACGCTGTAGATGATTATATCCCTACCCCTGTTCGTGATACAGATAAACCTTTCTTAATGCCAGTCGAAGATGTATTCACCATTACTGGTCGTGGTACTGTTGCTACCGGCCGTGTTGAACGTGGTGAAGTTAAATTAAATGACGTGGTTGAAATGGTTGGTCTTTCTGAAGAAAAGAAACAAACAACTGTAACTGGTATCGAAATGTTCCGTAAAAGCATGGATAGCGCTGTTGCAGGCGATAACATCGGTGCTCTTTTACGTGGTATTGACCGTACTGAAATCGAACGTGGTCAGGTTCTTGCTAAACCAGGTTCAATTCATCCGCATACCAAATTCATGGCTCAGGTTTATGTATTAACTAAAGATGAAGGTGGCCGTCATACTCCATTCTTCTCTAACTACCGTCCTCAGTTCTACTTCCGTACAACTGATGTTACTGGTGTTTGCACATTACCTGAAGGTACCGAAATGGTTATGCCTGGTGATAACATCGAAATGGATATCGAACTCATTACCCCAATCGCTATCGAAAAAGGTTTGCGTTTCGCTATTCGTGAAGGTGGTCACACCGTTGGTGCTGGTCGCGTAATTGAAATTGCAGAGTAATTTCTAAAAACTATAAAGTTTATATAAGGGCGGCGCTTCGCCGCCCTTATATAAGGCTTTTTTTTGTCCCATGCGATGATGTGTTAGATTGCTCGCATTTGGCGAGGTAACTAGTGCAGAGAAGTGTCTGGATCTAGAACCCGGGCGATAAGGAGGAAAATATTTTGTCCAAACAACAAAAAATACGTATTCGTTTAAAAGCATATGATCATAAAGCACTTGACCAGAGCGCTGTTAAAATAGTTGACACCGCTAAAAGAACAGGTGCAATGGTATCAGGTCCTATACCTTTACCTACCGAAAAAAATATCTATACAATTTTAAGATCTCCACATGTCAATAAAGATTCTCGTGAACAATTCGAAATGAGAACCCATAAACGTCTTATCGATATTTTACAACCTACATCCAAAACAGTAGATGCATTAATGCGTTTAGACTTACCGGCTGGTGTGGATATCGAAATTAAATTGTAATAGGAGGTGGTAAAAGTGACAAAAGCAATTTTAGGTAAAAAACTCGGCATGACTCAGATTTTTACCGAAGAAGGCGGAGTAATCCCGGTTACTGTAGTCGAATCTGGTAATAATGTCGTGCTTCAAAATAGAACCATTGAAAATGATGGTTATAATGCAGTTCAGATTGGTTTTGGTAGCATTAAAGAAAAACAGGTTACCAAACCTATGAAAGGCCATTTTTCCAAGGCTGGCGTAGATCCGGTTAAAGTTATCCGTGAAATCCGTTTAGCTGATGCTTCTGAATATAACGTCGGCGATAAAATCGGCGTTGATATATTTGCTGAAGGTGATGTAGTAGATGTTGTTGGTACTTCCAAAGGTAAAGGTTTTGCCGGTGGAATTAAACGCCACAACTTCGCTTGCGGACCAATGGCACATGGTTCCAAATCACATCGTGAACCAGGTTCAACTGGTGCAATGATCAGTGGTCATGGTGGACGTGTATTAAAAGGTAAAAAACTGCCAGGTCGTATGGGGGCAGATCAAGTAACTGTACAACGTTTAACTGTTGCTCGCGTTGATGGAGATCGCAATCTTTTACTTATAAAAGGTGCAATTCCAGGCGCAAAGAACAGCTTTGTAATGATAAAAGAAACAGTTAAACCTAAGAAATAATAACTGGAAGGAGGATAAAAGGTAATATGCCTGAAGTAAAAGTATTTAACATGGCCGGACAAGAAGTAGAATCTATGCAATTAGATGAAACTGTATTCGGTGTTGAAATAAATGAAGGTCTTGTTCATCAAGCTGTAGTTATGCAGCTCGCATCTCAGCGTTTAGGAACACATGCTACTAAAACCAGAGGTTTGGTTCGTGGTGGCGGACGTAAACCTTGGCGTCAAAAAGGCACAGGTCGTGCAAGAAGTGGTAGCACCCGTTCTCCAATATGGGTTGGCGGTGGTACCGTATTCGGACCGCAACCTCGTTCTTACTCATTCTCAATGCCTCGTAAACAGCGTCGTTTAGCAATAAAATGCGCTCTTACTGATAAAGTTAACAGCAATGATTTTATCGTAGTAGATAACATTGAGTTTGCAGCACCCAAAACAAAAGACGTTGTAAAAATGCTGAATGATTTCAGTGTTGATAATAAGGCTCTTATTATAACAGCTGATTTTGCTGAAAACGTGGAAAAATCTTCCCGTAATATCCCGGGTGTAAAAGCAATAAATTCTAATGGATTGAATGTTTATGATATCTTAAATCATAATAAACTCTTCATAACGAAAGATGCTGTTACCCGTATTGAGGAGGTATTGGCATAATGGAAGCAAGAGACATTATCATCAAGCCGTTAGTAACTGAAAGAACAACTGACCTTATGGCTCAGGGTAAATATGTTTTTAAAGTTGACAAACGTGCTAACAAAATTGAAATCGGTAAAGCTATTGAAGAAATCTTCAAAGTTAAAGTTGCTGATGTAAACACCAGTAATGTTACCGGTAAAATGAAACGTATGGGCCGTACCATGGGTAGACGCCCAAGCTATAAAAAAGCAATCGTAAAACTCGCTGTTGGAGAAACAATCGAATTCTTCGAAGCGTAACTCAGGGAAAAGGAGGTAAACTAACGTGGCAATAAAAAAATTCAAACCATATTCCCCAGGTAGAAGATTTATGACTGTTTCTGCTTTTGAGGAAATTACAACTGATAAACCAGAAAAATCTTTAACCGAAAGCTTAATGAAAAAAGGCGGCCGTAATATGCAGGGTCGTTTAACAGTAAGACATCAAGGCGGCGGACATAAACGTCTTTATCGTATAATTGATTTTAAACGTAATAAAGATTCCGTTCCAGCACGTGTAACTACAATCGAATACGATCCTAACCGTAGTGCTCGTATTGCGTTACTTAGCTATGCTGATGGTGAAAAACGCTATATTTTAGCTCCTAATGGCTTAAAAGTAGGCGATACTGTAGTATCAGGTCCTGATGCTGATATCAAGACAGGTAATGCTCTTCCATTGGTAAACATTCCTGTAGGTGTAATGATTCATAACATCGAACTTAAAATCGGTAAAGGCGGACAGTTAGTTCGTTCCGCAGGAACTTCTGCACAGCTTATGGCTAAAGAAGGCAACTATGCACTTTTACGTATGCCGTCAGGAGAACTTCGTAAAGTTCATGTAAACTGCCGTGCTACAATTGGTCAGATTGGTAACCTTGATCATGAAAACATTTCTATTGGTAAAGCAGGTCGTTCCCGCTGGCTTGGTATTCGCCCAGCTAACCGTGGTGTTGTAATGAATCCTTGCGATCATCCACATGGTGGTGGTGAAGGTAAAAGCCCAGTCGGCCGTAAACATCCTGTTACTAAATGGGGTAAATGTGCAATGGGTGCTAAAACACGTCGTAAGAAGCCTTCTGATAAACTTATTGTTAGACGTCGTGCAAATCGTCGCCAGAAATAATAAACTGTAATAGGTATTAGATGGCTGAAAGGAGGATTTATCTTGTCAAGATCCATAAAAAAAGGACCTTACGTCCATGAAAGCATCGTTAAAAAAATTGGTGCAATGAACGAAGCTAATGAAAAGAAAGTTATTAAAACCTGGTCAAGAAGCTCAACAATCCTGCCAGACTTTTTAGGACATACAATTGCTGTGCATGATGGTCGCAAACATGTGCCAGTATTTATAACTGAAGATATGGTTGGTCATAAATTAGGCGAATTCGCACCTACACGTACCTTTAAAGGTCATGGCGGCGAAGAACGCAAAACCAGCTTAAAATAATTGCCGAAAGGAGGAACTTTAGTGGAAGCTAAGGCAGTAGCGAAATATATTCGAATTGCTCCGCGCAAAGCTCGTGTGGTTATTGACCTCATTCGCGGCAAAAATGTGGCGGAAGCCTTTGCAATTTTAAAATTTACACCGAAAGCAGGAGCTGACGTAGTAAATAAAGTTTTAAAATCAGCTGTAGCAAATGCTGAAAACAACTTTGACATGAATGGTGATGCACTTTATGTAGCAGAAGCATTTGTAGATCAGGGACCTACATTAAAAAGAATCCATCCGCGTTCTCGTGGACAGGCATTCAAAATTTTAAAACGTACCTCACATGTTACAGTTGTAGTAAAAGAAAGATAAAAAGGAGGCAATAGATTTGGGTCAGAAAGTTAATCCACATGGTATACGTCTTGGCATAGTTAAAACATGGGATGCAAAATGGTATGCTGACAAAGATTACGCAGCTAACTTATACGAAGATATAAAAATTCGTGAATTTCTACAACAGAGCCTTCAACAATCGGGTGTATCACGAATTGAAACTGAACGTTCTAAAAATCGCCTTAAATTGACAATTCATACAGCTAAACCAGGTATGGTAATTGGTCGCGGTGGTTCAGGAATTGAACAGATTAAAAAAGATTTGAAGAAATTCACATCTAAGCATGTTGATATCAACATTGCTGAAATTAAACAACCAGATATGGATGCAACACTTGTTGCTCAAAATATCGCATCACAGCTTGAACGTCGTATAGCTTTCCGCCGTGCAATGAAACAAGCTGTAGGTCGCACAATTCGCTTTGGAGCTAAAGGTATAAAAATTACCGTTGGCGGTCGTCTTGGCGGCGCTGAAATCGCTAGAAGTGAATCTTGTCGTGAAGGAAGTATTCCACTTCACACTTTAAGAGCTGATATCGATTATGGAACAGCAGAAGCTCATACTACTTATGGTCGTATCGGCGTAAAAGTATGGATCTTCAAAGGCGAAATCCTTCCAGAAAAGAAACAGCTGGTAAAAGCTGTGGCTGAAGGGAGCGAAGCTTAATGTTAATTCCAAAAAGAACAAAATTCCGTAAACAGTTTCGTGGCAGAATGAAGGGCCAAGCAAATCGCGGCAATAAAGTATCACATGGTGAATTCGGCCTTCAGGCTCTTGAACCATCATGGATTACCAACCGTCAGATCGAAGCTGCTCGTATTGCTATGACTCGTTATATCAAACGTGGTGGTCAGGTTTGGATTAAAATATTCCCTGATAAACCAGTAACTGCAAAACCTGCTGAAACTCGTATGGGTAAAGGTAAAGGGGCTCCAGAATACTGGGTAGCAGTAGTAAAACCTGGTCGTATCATGTTTGAAATGGGCGGTGTGACTGAAGAAGTAGCTAAAGAAGCTATGCGTCTTGCAGCTCATAAATTGCCTATTAAAACAAAATTTGTAAAACGTGAACAAAAGCAAGAAGGCGGTGAAGTAAATGAAGGTTAATGACATACGTGATATGAGTGACGGCGAACTTAACCAGAAACTTGCTTCACTTAAAGAAGAGCTCTTCAATTTAAGATTTCAGCTTGCCACTGGCCAGCTAGAAAATCCTATGCGTATCAAGGATATAAAGAAAACAATCGCTCGGATTAAAACAATTCAGCGCGAACAAGAATTAAAAGCTAATGCTTGATAAAGATATGCATAAGGAAGGAGGCTCTTTTATGAGTGAAAGAAATGAACGCAAGACTAAAATTGGTAAAGTCGTAAGTGATAAAATGGACAAAACTGTTGTAGTTGCTGTAGAAGATTTGGAACAGCATCCACTTTACAAAAAACTTGTAAAAAAGACAGTAAAATTTAAAGCTCATGATGAAAACAACGATGCCCATATCGGCGATACCGTTTCTCTCATGGAAACACGCCCGTTATCTAAAGATAAACGTTGGAGAGTCGTTAAAATTCTTGAAAGAGCAAAATGATTTAAAGCCCAAGGATTTTAATAAAGGAGGTAAAGCAATTGATCCAACAACAGACTATGCTAAATGTTGGTGATAACACTGGCGCAAAGGAAATTATGTGCATACGTGTTATGGGTGGTTCTTATCGTAAATATGCCAATGTTGGCGATATTATCGTAGCTGCGGTAAAAGCTGCTTCTCCCGGTGGAATGGTCAAAAAGGGTGAAGTTGTAAAAGCTGTAGTTGTACGTACTAAAAAAGGCTCAAGAAGACAGGATGGATCTTATATCCGTTTTGATGAAAATGCAGCTGTAATTATAAAAGATGATAAAACCCCAAAAGGCACTCGTATTTTTGGGCCTGTAGCCAGAGAACTGCGTGACAAATCATTCATGAAGATCATCTCATTGGCTCCAGAAGTACTCTAACGGATAGGAGGTGCAAATTTTGTCACAATATAAATTAAAAATTAAAAAAGATGATACAGTTGTTGTATTATCTGGTAAAGACAAAGGCAAACAAGGTAAAGTTTTAAAAGCAATGCCTAAAAAAGATAAGGTTATCGTTGAAGGTATGAACAAAGTAAAACGTCATACTAAACCTAATCAAAATGCTCCTAAAGGCGGTATTATTCCTAAAGAAGCACCTATGTATGCAGCTAAAGTTATGGTTGTATGCCCGGCATGCTCCAAACCGACCCGTGTTGCTAAAAAAGACGTAAACGGTAAAATGGTTCGTGTTTGCAAAAAATGCGGCGAACTTTTAGACCAAGCAAAATAATAAGGGAAGGAGGAAATATTGGTGGATAGATTGCAGGAAAAATATTTAAAAGAAGTAGTTCCGGCTTTAACCGAAAAATTCGGTTATAAAAATGTTATGCAATTACCTAAAGTTGAAAAGATCATCATCAACATGGGTGTAGGCGAAGCTGTTGGTAACTCCAAAGCTCTTGATGCCGCAGTTAAAGACATGACTATAATTGCAGGACAAAAACCTATATTAACAAAAGCTAAAAAATCTTTGGCAGCATGGAAATTACGTGCTGGTATGCCGATTGGCTGTAAAGTTACATTACGTGGTTCACGTATGCAGCAGTTTTTGGATAAATTCATGAATATCGCATTACCGCGTGTTCGCGATTTCCGTGGTGTAAATGGAAATGCATTTGATGGACGTGGTAATTATTCCATAGGATTAAAAGAACAATTAATTTTCCCGGAAATTGAATTTGATGAAATTGATAAAGTCCGTGGTATGAATATTATTGTTGTAACAACGGCTAAGACTGACGAAGAGGCTAAAGAACTTCTCCGCCTTTTGGGAATGCCGTTCAGTGCATAAAAAGAGGAGGTAAGTTTTTAATGGCCAAAAAGGCATTGATTGAAAAATGGAGTCAAGAACCTAAATACAAAGTTCGTAGTTATAATAGATGTAAAATTTGTGGCCGTCCACACGGTTATATGCGTAAATTTGATATGTGCCGTATTTGTTTTAGAGAACAAGCTTACAAAGGCGCAATCCCTGGCATAACTAAAGCCAGCTGGTAACTTAGAAAGAAAGGAGGATATCGATTTTATGGGAATGACTGATCCGATTGCAGATATGCTTACACGTTTGCGCAATGCAAACTCTGTTTTACATGATAAAGTTGAGATCCCTGGTTCTAATATCAAAAGAGCTATTGCTGACGTTTTAAAAGAAGAAGGGTTCATTAAAGACTATAATTTCACTAAAGATAGTAAACAAGGTGTTATCACTATCAAATTGAAATATGGCGCTAATGATGAACAAGTAATCACTGGTTTAAAACGTATCTCCCGTCCTGGTCTTCGTGCTTATGTTAACAAAGATCAGATACCTCGCGTGTTAGGTGGTCTTGGTATCGCTATAATATCTACTTCTAAAGGTATTATGAGTGATAAAAAGGCTCGCAGCGCTGGTGTTGGCGGCGAAGTATTAGCTTATGTATGGTAATCTTTAGAACTAGGAGGTGTACAAATGTCAAGAATAGGTAGAGCACCTATCGAGCTTCCTGCTGGCGTTACAGTTACAGTTGATGAAAAAAATCACGTAGTTGTAAAAGGACCAAAAGGCGAATTAGCTCGTACGTGCCATGAAGATATAAAAATAGTAGTTGAAGGAAATGTTGTCACTGTACAGCGCCCTTCTGACGATAAAAAACATAGAGCATTACACGGCCTTACCCGCAGTCTTGTAAATAACATGGTTGTTGGCGTAACCGATGGTTTCACAAAAAATCTTGAAATCAATGGTGTTGGTTATAGAGCAACACAGCAGGGCAAAAATCTTAATCTCGCATTAGGTTTTTCACATCCTGTAGTTGTTGAGCCACCAGCAGGTATAACCATTACTGCTCCAGCTCCGAACAAAATCGTTGTTTCCGGCATCGATAAAGAAATGGTCGGCGAAGTAGCTGCGAAAATTCGCGCTTACAGAGAACCTGAACCTTATAAAGGTAAGGGTATTAAATATGAAAATGAACATATTCGTCGCAAAGTCGGTAAAGCCGGCAAAGCTAAATGATTTTTTAAGAGAAAGGAGCAATTGACGTGTTTAACAAGCAGGATAAAAACAAAGCTCGTCAAAAGCGTCATTTACGTGTGCGCAATCATGTGGCCGGTACGGCAGAAAGACCACGCTTGAATGTGTTCCGCAGCCTTAGCAATATTTATGCTCAGGTAATTGATGACGTTAATGGTATTACAATTGCAGCAGCTAGTACAAAAGATAAATCTTTTGAAGGATACGGCGGAAACGTTGCAGCTGCTAAAATAGTAGGAACTGCAGTAGCAAAAGCTGCTGTTGAAAAAGGTATCACAGAAGTTGTGTTTGATCGCGGTGGTTATTTATATCATGGTCGTATTGCAGCCTTGGCTGACGCAGCTCGTGAAGCAGGACTTAAATTCTAATATATGGAACAGGAGGTTAATTAATGGCCAGAATAGATGCTAATGCGCTTGAATTACAAGAAAAAGTCGTATATATAAATCGCGTAGCTAAAGTTGTAAAAGGCGGTCGTCGTTTTTCTTTTAGTGCTTTGGTTGTTGTCGGTGACAAGAACGGTCATGTTGGTGCAGGACTTGGTAAAGCCAGCGAAGTACCAGAAGCAATCAGAAAAGGCATTGAAGATGCAAAGAAAAATTTAATAGAAGTATCATTAGTTGAAAAAACTATACCGCATCAGATTACAGGTATTTTTGGTGCAGGTAAAGTTCTTTTAAAACCAGCAGCAAAAGGTACTGGTGTTATTGCCGGCGGACCTGCTCGTGCAGTATTAGAATTAAGCGGTATCGGTGATATCTTAACAAAATCACTTGGTTCTTCTAATCCTAACAATATGGTACGTGCTACAATTCGTGGCTTGAGCCAGCTTAAAAAAGCAGAAACAGTTGCTCAATTACGTGGCAAAACTGTTCAGGAACTTTTGGGTTAAGGAGGTTATTTCAATGGCAAAACTGAAAGTTACTCTTACCCGCAGTCTTATTGGTTATCCGCAGGATCAACGCGATACCGTTAAGGCTTTAGGCTTGAAGAAAACAAATTCTGTAGTAGAAAAAGAAGACAATCCAGCTATTCGCGGAATGCTTCATAAAATAGAACATCTCGTAACAGTAGAAGAAATAAACGCATAATAAAGAAGGGGGTGCCAGTTGACGATGAAATTACATGAATTGGCTCCGGCTCCGGGATCGAAAAAAACACGTACACGTGTAGGACGCGGTCTTGGTTCTGGTTTAGGCAAAACTTCTGGACGTGGTCAAAAAGGTCAGAACTCCCGCTCCGGCGGCGGCGTTCGTACCGGTTTTGAAGGCGGTCAGATGCCATTATATCGCAGATTACCAAAACGCGGTTTCAAAAATATTTATGCTAAAGAATATGCAGAAGTTAATGTTTGTATGCTTGATCGTTTTGAAGACGGCAGCGTAGTTGATGCAGTTGCTTTAGTAGAATCCGGTATATTGAAAAACGTGCGCGATGGTATCCGTATTCTTGGTAATGGTGAAGTAACCAAAAAATTAACAGTTAAAGCTCAAGGCTTTACAAAAACTGCTGAAGAAAAAATTAAAGCAGCAGGCGGACAAATTGAGGTGATCTGAGTTGATTTCAGCCCTTGGGAACATATTTAAAATTCCTGAATTACGGCAGAAAATCATCTTCACCTTAATAATGTTTGCAGTGTTCAGACTGGGAACGCATATCCCGGTACCTGGAGTAAATCCAGATACACTTGAACATCTTTTTAATAGTGGTAATTTATTTGGACTATTGGATTTGTTTTCCGGTGGTGCACTCAGTAAATTTTCCATATTTGCAATGAGTATAACGCCTTATATCAATGCTTCGATCATAATGCAGCTGTTGGCTGTCGTTATTCCTACTTTGGAAGATTGGTCCAAAGAAGGCGAAGAAGGTCAGAAAAAAACGACTAAGGTCACCCGTTATTTAACGGTTGTCCTTGCGTTTTTGCAGGCCATTGGTATGTCAATAGGCTTGAAAGCTGCTATAATAAATCCAAATCCAATATCCATCTTAATTATTGCAATCACATTAACAGCAGGAACTGTTTTTTTAATGTGGGTTGGTGAACAGATAACAGCCAATGGTATAGGAAATGGTATTTCATTAATAATCTTTGCCGGCATCGTGGCAGCTTTGCCGCGTTCGTTGGGAACGATGTATAAATATCTTCAGGCAGGAACAATAAATTATTTCAATGTAGTGTTGTTTATTATAATAGCACTTGCTATGGTAGTTTTTGTAATTGCTATCCAAGAGGGGCAACGCAGAGTGCCTATCTCTTATACTAAAAGAGTTGTTGGAAATAGAACTTATGGTGGCAGATCTTCTTATATACCACTTAAGGTCAATCAGGCAGGAGTAATTCCAATTATCTTTGCCTCATCATTATTGATGTTCCCGGCAACTATTGGACAGTTTGTGAGTGTTGGTTGGGTAAAAACCATTGCATCTTATTTTCAATGGGGTACACTTACTCATGCCATAACATATACCCTGCTAATAATTTTCTTCACATATTTTTATACAGCTGTTACGTTTAAAATTCCAGATTTAGCTGATAATCTTAAAAAATATGGTGGCTTTGTTCCAGGAATAAGACCGGGACAAGATACGGCTGCTTATTTTGATAAGATTATGACCAGAATTACACTCGCTGGGGCAGTGTTCTTAGCTTTTATAGCAATATTGCCAATGGCAATTGGACATGCCACCCAGATTCAGGGGATATATTTTGGAGGAACGGCACTGCTTATCGTAGTAGGGGTTGCACTCGACACGATGAAACAGATTGAATCAATGGTAGTTATGCGTCACTATGAAGGCTTTATAAAGTAAGGAGAAATTATTATGCATATATTGTTAATGGGACCTCCTGGTGCTGGTAAAGGCACACAGGCGGCAAAATTAGTAGAAGAATTTCAGATACCACATATTTCTACAGGTGACATGTTTAGGGCAGCAGTCAAAAATCAGACTGAACTTGGTAAAAAAGCAAAAGCTTGTATGGACCAAGGGCAGCTAGTGCCAGATGATGTAACAATTGGAATAGTAAAGGAACGCTTGTCAGAATCTGACTGTAAAACAGGCTTTATTCTTGATGGTTTTCCTCGCACTGTGGAACAGGCTAAAGCGCTTGACAATATTGTTGCAGAATTAGGACTGGATCTTAACTGTGCATTAAATATAAATGTACCATCAGCTGATCTTATTGAGAGAGCTGTGGGACGTCGTATTTGTAAAGCATGTGGTGCTACTTATCATATAAAATTTAAAGCGCCGACAAAAGACGGCGTGTGCGATGCTTGTGGTGGCGAGCTTTATCAGCGTGCTGATGACAGCGAAGAAACTATGAAAAGTCGTTTGTCTGTTTATGATGGGCAGACTAAACCGCTTATTGAGTACTATAAAAATGCTGGTTTATATAAAGAAGTTGACGGCAGACAGTCTATGGATAAGGTGTATAGTGATGTTGTGGCTGTACTGCGCGGCTGATAAAATGAAAAAATTTGTGCCGGGCAGTACTATACTGCAAGGACTATTCATTGCAATAATGTTGGGCAAGGACGGTTCCTTGGAAAAAAGGTTGCCAGAATTTATATTTAGCCCAACCTTCATTTGAAAGGGAGCAGTTTCATGTCTAAACAAGATGTAATTGAAGTTGAAGGTAAAGTGCTTGAAGCATTACCAAACGCAATGTTTCAGGTAGAACTGGAAAACGGCCATGTCGTTTTAGCTCATGTATCTGGGAAAATACGTATGAACTTCATACGCATATTGCCTGGAGATAAAGTTACAATAGAGCTTACGCCGTACGATCTCACGAGAGGTCGCATAACATATAGATTTAAATAAGCGGCTTATCAGAGATTAAGGAATATTGCCGAAAGGAGTAATTGCAATGAAAGTACGACCATCAGTAAAGAAAATTTGTGAAAAATGTAAAATTATAAAACGTAAAGGGCGCGTAATGGTCATTTGCGAAAACCCTAAACATAAACAAAAACAAGGATAATAGGAGGTGTGTTGATATATGGCACGTATTGCTGGTGTAGATTTACCACGCGATAAACGAATGGAAGTTGCTTTGACTTATATTTTTGGTATTGGTCCAAAAACTTCCAATGACATTTTAGCTGTAACAGGAATCAATCCTGATACACGTTCTCGTGATTTAACTGAAGATGAAGTAGCTAAATTACGTGAAGTTATTGAAAAAGACTATGTGGTAGAAGGTGACCTTCGTCGTGAAGTAGCACTTAATATCAAACGTCTAGTAGAAATCGGCTGCTATCGTGGCAGACGTCATCGTTTCGGACTTCCTGTACGCGGACAGAACACTAAAAACAATGCTCGTACAAGAAAAGGTCCTAAGAAAACAATCATGGGCAAAAAGAAAGACGCATAAGGAGGGTTAGAATTGCCAAGTAAATCTCGTCCAAAGAAAAAAGAACGTAAAAATATCGAATTTGGCGTAGCTCATATTCGTTCAACATTTAATAATACAATTGTTACTATTGCTGATAGAAATGGTAATGCACTTTCTTGGGCAAGTGCTGGTGGCCTTGGTTTCAGAGGTTCCCGTAAAAGCACTCCATTTGCAGCTCAAATGGCAGCAGAAGTAGCAGCAAAAGCAGCTATGGAGCATGGTCTTAAACAAGTAGAAGTTTTTGTAAAAGGTCCTGGCGCTGGTCGTGAAGCAGCTATTCGTTCACTCCAAGCTACTGGTCTTGAAGTAAACATGATTAAAGACGTTACACCTATTCCACATAATGGATGTCGTCCACCAAAACGTAGAAGAGTCTAATAGGAGGGAAGAATAGATATATGGCAATTGATAGAACACCATCGCTTAAAAGATGCCGTTCATTAGGTATTGAACCAGCTGTTGTTGGTCTTGGCAAAAGCTCCAAGCGCCAAATTAACCGCAGAACACGCAAAGTAAGCGAATACGGTATGCAGCTTAAAGAAAAACAAAAAGCAAAATTCATTTATGGCGTATTAGAAAAACAATTCCGTCGTTATTATGATACAGCTAAAAAAATGCAGGGTGTTACCGGTGAAAATCTTTTGATTTTACTGGAAAGACGTCTTGATAATGTAGTATACCGTTTAGGTCTTGCTAACACTCGTCGTCAGGCAAGACAATTAGTATCTCATGGACATATTACCGTTAACGGTAAACGTCTTGATATACCTTCTGCATTAGTAAAAGCAACTGATGTTATCGGTGTAAGAGAATCCAGCCGTTCCAGCGAAGTTTTCAAAGCTATTGCTGAATCTGGCAACAACTTAAGCGTTCCAGCATGGATCAGCGCTGCTGAATTAAGCGGTACAGTTACAAGATTCCCTAATCGCGATGAAATCGATGTTCCAGTAGACGAACAGGCTATCGTCGAATTGTACTCCAGATAATAATATGTCACATTGGGCGTATGGTAGCACTTTTTGTGCATAGAATAAAGGAGGGGAACCTTAGTGATTGAAATCGAAAAACCGAAAATAGAAATTGTAGAAATAAGTGAAGACCAAAAATATGGTAAATTCATTTGTGAACCACTAGAACGCGGCTATGGTACTACTTTAGGAAATTCCTTACGTCGTATTTTATTGTCTTCTTTAACAGGTGCAGCTATAACATCAATCAAAATTGATGGAGTGCTTCATGAATTCTCTACAATACCTGGTGTGCGTGATGATGTTACTAATATCATTTTGAATCTCAAATCTTTGTGTCTCAAAATGTATAATGACGAACCGCATACTATCAGTATAGATGTTACTGGCGAAAAGGAAATTACCGCTGCTGATATCAAAACGGACGCCGACATTGAAATATTAAATCCCGATCTGCATATTGCAACTGTCGACGAAAGTGGTTCACTCAAAATGGAAATGACTGTTGAACGCGGCCGTGGCTATGTCCCTGCTGATAAGAATAAAAAAGCCGATCAGCCTATCGGTGTTATTCCAATTGACTCAATCTTTTCCCCTATCCAGAGAGTGAATTATACTGTATCGGATACTCGTGTAGGAAATGTTACAGATTATGATAAGCTGGTTTTGGAAGTTTGGACTAATGGTTCACTTCGTCCAGAAGAAGCTATAAGCAAATCTGCCAGCATTTTGATTGCACATTTTAAACTCTTCCAAAGCATGGCAGGTTGTTCTGAAGAAGAAAATGAATCGGAAAGCACTTTCATGGAAAATGAAGAGGATGAAACAAATAAAATTATGGAAATGACAATCGAAGATCTCGATTTGTCAGTGCGTTCTTTTAATTGTTTGAAACGCGCCGAAATAAATACAGTAGCTGACCTTGTTGAAAAATCAGAAGATGATATGATGAAGGTTAGAAACTTGGGCAGAAAATCACTTGATGAAGTGAGAAACAAATTGAAAGAATTAGGGCTTATGCTCACCCATAATGAGGAATAGGAGGAGACAAATTGAGAAAGTTAGGTCGTAACAGCAGTGCACGTCGTGCTCTTTTTCGCAGCGTTTTAACAGCATTGTTCACGCAAGAGCGCATTGAAACAACTGAAGCTAAAGCAAAAGAAATCAGTGGTCTTGCTGAAAAAATGATTACTTTGGCAAAACGCAACGATTTACATGCACGTCGTCAAGTTATTGCTGACTTACAGGACGAAGCAGTTGCTAGAAAATTATTTGACGAAATAGCACCTGGATATAGCGAACGTCAAGGTGGCTATACTCGTATTCTTAAACTTGGACCTCGTCGCGGTGATGCCGCTCCGATGGTTATTCTTGAATTAGTTAAATAAATTTATGCGGGTGATGCCTGTTATAAATTAAATATTTGATAAGAACTGTCTTATGGCGGTTCTTATTTTGCTAAAATAAATAAGGGATAAGCAATTGCTTATCCCTTATTTGCGTTATAAACATTTATTTTATAACATAATGAATATTTACATCCTTTAGTGTTGGTAGATTTAAAACAGTGCCATTATCAAGCTGTACAATAGATTTTGATGGCTTATCACGATTTATAAAGACCACACGACCTTCTTGTTTATTGCTCAGCATTACACGGTGACCAGATAAAAAATTCATCATATGATCTCTAAAGATTAGGCTTATCTTGGGATCAAAGCAGTATAATCTATCACGGATATTGTCTAGACTGGCATATGGACTGGTAGCACCAGGAAAATCACAATTAATGGTCAATGATTCATCAAATAAATCAGCTACAGCGATAATTTTAGCGTAAGGATGGATATCATCAGCACCTAAATGCATTGGATAGCCAGAACGATCTGTTCGTTCATGATGATGAAAAATGCCGAATAAGATACTTTGTGAAATATTTTCTTTTTTTCGTGCTAACTCATAGCCTAATTTAGTATGGGTTTGATAAAGCTTATAATCTGCTGGCGAAAGTTTGTAAGGCTTATTTAATATTTCCGGTGGTAGCTGCGACTTGCCAACATCATGGAGTAAGCCAGCCAAGGCAACCGCAGTAATGCTTTCCGTTGAATATTTAAGCCATTTGGCAATTAATGCCGAGATAGCACTTACATTAACGCAGTGACGAATGGTGTAGTCATCGCATACCGGCAAATCATAAAGTTTATCAATAATATTGATATTCTCAGCATCGGTGATATTATTCACAATATCATCAGCTGTTTCCGAAAATGCTTCTACTGGAATATCCTGAGTTTGCCTTATGGAATCAAAGGTCTTTTGTATTACATCTATCGATTGATTATAGGTATTTAAAAATTTTTCAATATTAGGATTGGTAAAGGGATTATCAGCAACTTCAGCAACAATATCAACTTTGGTAATATCCCATTTTCTTAATTTTTTTATAAGTTCAGTATTGATAATAGTTCCGGCATTAGCTAATATAGATAGATCTTTAGAATAAACAGTATGAGCAAGTTCCATACCGGGTACGACAAATTCTATGTTTTCTTCAAAGCTTTTTTTATTGATAGATGAATTTTTTGTATCCATTGCTAACACGCTCCCTTCAGATATTGATGCAAATAAAAAAATTGTGTAATGAATTATTGTATATACTATTTTTTATTATATCATATTAGAATATAAAATATTCTAAAAAAATACATTATTTAATAAATATAAAGGATAATATATTGATTTTTCTTCGGATAAAGTTTATTCTTAAAATTATTATAATAATAAAGAAGGAATAAATATATGAAAAACTACAAGATAGCAGTTATTGCGGGCGATGGCATAGGAAAAGAAGTAACCGATGAAGGCATAAAGGTCTTGCAGGCAATTGAAAAATTGGATAATAGAATGGCATTTTCTTTTGAATATTTTCCCTGGGGTTGTGAATACTATAAAAAAACAGGTAAAGTGATGGATGTAGATGGGCTTGATAAATTAAAAGAATTTGATGCCATATATTTGGGTGCTGTAGGTGCTCCCGATGTGCCCGACCATATATCTCTGCGGGATTTATTGATAAAAATAAGACAGGGTTTTGATCAATATGTAAATTTACGGCCGGTAAAATTACTGCAGGGAGCGCCATGTCCATTAATTGGGAAAAAGGAAAACGATATTAATATGACAGTTGTGCGGGAAAATTCTGAGGGTGAATATGCTGGTACTGGAGACTGGCTATATAAAGATAAGCCGCAGGAAGTGGTACTTCAGACTAGTGTATTTTCTCGTATGGGTACAGAACGAATTATTCGTTATGCTTATGAGCTGGCACGTAAAGAACATAAGAGCATCACAAGTATCAGTAAAGGGAATGCCCTTAATTATTCGATGGTATTTTGGGATAAAATATTTGCTGAGGTGGGAAAAGAATATCCTGATGTTAAGCAGTACAGCTATCTGGTAGATGCAGCAGCAATGTTTTTCGTAAAGGATCCGGCGCGTTTTGAGGTAGTAGTAACTTCTAATTTGTTTGGCGATATATTGACGGATTTAGGTGCAGCTATCGCTGGTGGAATGGGACTAGCTGCTGGTGCCAATATCAACCCAGAGAAAAAATTCCCATCAATGTTTGAGCCTATTCATGGTTCAGCACCTGATATTGCTGGCCGGGGAATTGCCAATCCAATGGCGGCTATTTGCTCAATAGCACAGCTGCTGGAATTTTTTGGTGAAAAAACTTGGAGTGATAAAATAATCGCTGCAATTGAAAAAGTCTTAGTTGACAAAAAAGTATTACCAGCAGATTTTGCTGGAACAGCAGCAACAAAAGAGGTTGGATCGGAAATAAGACGGCAATTAAGAATAATATAATAATAAATAATGCTGAAATAAGCAGAGAAAGCTTATTTCAGCATTTGTGGATAGTGCTTATAAAATAGTTTTATACTCCAGCTTTTTGGCAAGAAGCTGGAGTATTTATTTTTCGCATAAAGAAGCTGGTATCGCTTAATAAATCATCTAATGTAGTAAAATCCAAACGTTTTAATAGCTCTAATACATATGGATTATCAAGAGGGGTCTTATATAAGGATTTTTGTCCATAATCATTTACATAATCACGGGCAGTTTCTTTTTGTATTAATGATTTAGGCCCGCCGACGCAGCCGCCAACACAGCCCATGCCTTCAAAAAAATTAGCAGTGGTTTTATGAGTTATTAAATCTTCCATCATCTGCTTACAGGCTGGGATTCCATCGGCATGTTTTGCGGTTAATTCGATTTTGCGATTAGGATTAAGGCGAGCCAAAGTAGCTTTTACAGCAGAACTTACGCCACCAGCACGGGCATATATTCTTCCAGCTTCAGATGAAAATTCTTTGACAGAATTTTTTTGTGCATAAAGATCAATATCTAATAGTTCAAATATTTCTTTGGCTTCCTGGAAGGTCAGAACATAGTCAATAGCATCATCAATATCTTTTTCTCTGGATTCTGCTTTTTTGGCGATACATGGACCGACAAATACTGTTAAAGCATCAGAGTGCAGTTTTTTTACAGTTCGTCCAGCAGCAATCATGGGAGATACAGAAGGCGGAATATTGGGGATAAGGGTTGTATACATTTTTTTTATCATTGCCAGCCACATTGGACAGCAGCAACTGGTCAGCATAAAATCCTGTTTAGTTTGTATATGATGGTCAAATTCAAGCGCTTCTTTTAATGTAAGAATATCAGCAAAAACAGCAACCTCCAATAAACCATCAAAGCCGATAGTTTTAAAAGCAGACCGGATCATTCCTGGGCTTATACTGCTGAATTGTCCGAGAAAAGCTGGTGCAATAAGGACAAATGCCGTTTTTTCTTTATGCAGGCTTAAGGATTGTAAAACGGCAAGACTGTCCTTGGAGATTTTTTTGCCAGTTTTAATAATTGTATTATCGGTGTTTACTAGCTGGTTCAGTTTCCATTCAGGCAAATGTTTTTCCGGCTTAAAAAGACAGTCTAACTGTGTAGGATCATAGATAAAATCACGTTGGCTGCTGGATTCTTGTAAGGCCTCTTGATATAATTCCTGGATTGTTTTCATTTATGAAACTCCTTTAACAATTATATAATAAATAGTATTGCTATTTCTAATAATCTTCATAGGTATTGAAATATTATTAACTTTATATTTGGAAAAATAAAGTTAATAAATAATATTAACTTTATCTACTACTAACTATAATTAAAAAAATAATTAAAAGCAAGATTTATTTTAGTATTTTACTATTAATAGTGAAGAAATATTAGAAAATAAGGATATAAATATAAAAAAAATAATGTTGAAATAAGTTTGGCCTATACTTATTTCAACATTATTTTTAAAACAAGATGTTTTTAAAAGCAGTTAGTTTTTTTGTTTGTCTGTAAGCATTTGATTTAATGTATGCCAGGCAAGCACTGCACATTTTACTCGGGCCGGCATATGGGCAATATCCTTTAGGGCCAGAGCCTCATCAAGTTCTTCTAATTTATCTTCATCGGTTTCCTCACCGCGTACCATTTTTATAAATAAATCAGTAAATTCAATTGCTTCATCAATTGTTTTGCCAATGACAAGATCAGCCATAATATCGGTAGATGCTTGTGATACAGCACAGCCCTGTCCATCGAAAGCAACGTCTTTAATAATGCCGTCTTCGACATTGATTTCTAAAACTATTTCATCGCCGCAGCTGGGATTAATCCCTTTTTTAACAAGAATAGCATCACTTTCGCACTGAGGATTTATGGCAGTTTGGCAGTCACTGGCATTACTGAGCTTATGCTTATGGTCGGGGTGGGTATTGTGTTCCATTAGAATATCATTATAAATATTATTAAGCGCCATGAAAATAACTCCTTATATATTTTACTCGTTCTATAAGTTGGTGAATATCTTCGTTATCATTATAAAAAGCCATGCTAGCACGGCAGCAGAAATTGCATTTTAGATAGCGCATCAATGGCTGGGCACAGTGATGCCCGCCACGGATGGCAACATCGCCGGAGTCCATTAAGCTTGCTACATCATGGGGATGAACTCCTTCAATATTAAAAGCAATAACGCCATGGTGCAGTGCGGGATTTTTGCTGCCATAGATAGTGACATAAGGCAGTTTACTTAATTCATCACCAGCTAATTTTCCTAGAGCAGTTTCCCTTTCAATAATAGTGTCATAGCCAACAGACTCCATAAAATCAATAGCAGCAGAAAGACCGACGGCACCACCAACGTTTTGTGTGCCAGCTTCAAATTTATAAGGAAGTTCAGCGTAGGTTGCCGTTTGCTCATCTACATAGTCAATCATTTCGCCGCCGGTAAGAAATGGCGGCATTTTTTCCAGATATTCCTGTTTGCCATAAAGAACGCCAATTCCCATAGGCGCATACATTTTATGACCGGAAAAAGAATAAAAATCGCAATCAAGTTTCTGTACATCAATTTTTATATGGGGAATAGCCTGGGCGCCATCAACAGAAACAATTGTTTTATTAGCGTGGGCAATTGCAGCTAATTCTTTTATATTTTGTTCTGCTCCCAAAACATTAGAAACATGGGTTAATGATAAAATTTTTGTTTTAGTAGACAGCTTGTTTGTTAATTCGTCAGTAGTGATAATACCATCTTCATTGGGATAAAGATAAACTAGTTTAGCGTGATGACGTTTTGCTGCCTGCTGCCAGGGAATCATATTGCTATGGTGTTCCATTATAGATATAAGAATTTCATCATCAGCCTGTAAAACAAGATCGGATAAACTAAAAGCGACAATATTAAGTGATTCGGAAGCGTTTCTTGTATATATTATTTCCTGTTCTTTTTGGGCATTGATAAATTTGGCAATTTTTTTGCGGGCGTTTTCATAGGCATCAGTAGCTTTTTGTGATAATTCGTACAGACCGCGCAGGGGGTTAGCATTTTCCTGTTTATAATACTCAGCAACAGCATCAATTACCATATCAGGCTTTTGGGTTGTAGCAGCATTATCCAGATATGCTAAAGACTTATTATGGCGCATTATGGGAAAATAGTTTTTATATAGATTCATTACATAGCACATCCTTACTGTAGTTATCAATTTTTGCTGCTAAATTTGCTGGTAAAATATTTTTTAGGCGGCTAAGTGTTGATTCAAGAAATATTTGGCGGGCGGCTTTTTCATTAATACCACGGGATTTTAAATAAAATAATGGTTCTTCATCAAGGGTACCAATCGCAGCACCATGATTACCGGCAACATCATCTTCATCGCAGAGAATAAGCGGGACGCTTTTGTTTTTTACTTTATCACTCAGCAATAAAACATATTCACTTTCATTACCGCTGGCGCCTTTACAGCCACGATGAAAATCAATAGTACCACGGGCGGTTTTTTTGCTGCTGTCTAAAAGTATACCGGTCATTTTTATATCAGAAGTGCTTTTGCTGCCATAATGACAGGCAACATAATTTAAATCGATGTCCTGTTCGCTTTGACCGATGTAATCAGCATAAATTTCGACAGATGATTTATAGCCGGTTAAATTGGCAGTTACTGAGGCAAGTGCTGTTTTGCCGCCTAAAGGTATCTGATGGATTTTTATATGGGCTTCATTATCAAGCTGGGCAGTAATATTGTTAAAAGCAATGCTGCTTTGCCCTGACAGCTGCAAAAATGTAATATTTGCTTTGGCGTGGGCAGCAGCTTTGATACGAATAAGATCGGCATATTGACCATGGGCTTTTACCGCAGCAGATACAGAAATAATAATATTAGCAATACTATTTTCTTCTAGAATGATATCAAATAATGCAGTTAATTTATCATCATTATGCATAGTAAGATCAATGATAAGCGGCAGATCATTATGCGAATTTTTATTTACAACGATTTTTTTTCGTAATGAGGCATTTGCCATAATATAATTAATGACTTTATTATTACTGCCAATTACAGGTAACTCATCAGAGACAGCAATATCTTTAATATTTATATTGTTGGTGCTGCCTGTAATATTAGGTTCTATTTTACTGTCAGCAGTATTAGAAAGTTCAATCTGCTTATAATTAACATTGAATCTATTCCAGGTTAGAACAGGCAGCTCATTAGCGTGTAAAAGAGTGTTCATCAGCCTATTCCTCCTTCCATTTCCAAACGGATTAAATTATTCATTTCCACGGCATATTCCAGCGGCAGTTCTTTGGAAATAGGATTGGCAAAACCATTTACAATTAAAGTTTTTGCTTCATTTTCGCTGAGTCCGCGGCTCATTAGGTAGAATACGGCATCGTCATCAATACGGCCGATGGAAGCTTCATGACCGACATTGACATCATCACAGCGTACATCCATTACTGGTATGGTATCTGAGCGCGATTTATCATCGAGCATCAAGGACTGGCATGATACGCTGGCTTTGCTTTTATGCGCGTTTTCAGTGATGGTAACAGCACTTCTAAAAGTACTTATACCGCCAGATTTTGAAAGAGACTTGGTATTTACCACCGAGGAGGTATGAGGTGCGTTATGCAATATTTTAGTTCCTGTATCGAGATTTTGCCCTTCACCAGCAAAAGTAATACCTGTGAACTCTGATTTTGCGTATTCACCATTTAAAATTGTCATTGGATACAGATAAGAGGTATGTGAACCAAAAGAGCCGGATACCCATTCCATGATGCCGTTTTTTTCTACTTTGGCGCGTTTAGTATTTAAGTTATACATATTTTTCGACCAGTTTTCAATGGTTGAATAACGTAAATGGGCATTTTCACCGACGAATAATTCAACACAGCCGGCATGCAGATTGGCTACATTATATTTAGGGGCAGAACAGCCTTCAATAAAATGCAGATCAGCACCTTTATCGAGTATTATCAAAGTATGTTCAAATTGTCCGGCTCCGGGAGAATTCAGACGAAAATAGGACTGCAGCGGAATTTCTACTTTTACATAGGGCGGCACATAGACAAAAGAACCACCGGACCATACAGCACCATGCAGGGCAGCAAACTTATGGTCAGAAGCGGGGACAAGGCGCATGAAATGTTTCCGTATCATTTCAGCAAACGGGCCGCTAAGCGCTTCTTCAATACCGCTGTAGATAACGCCTTTTTTAGCAACAGATTTTTGCAGATTATGATAGACTAGCTCTGAGTCATATTGAGCACCAACACCGCCTAATGCTTTTTTTTCAGCTTCCGGAATACCAAGACGGTCAAAGGTGTCTTTTATATCTTCGGGGACTTCATCCCAATTGGCGGAAAGTTTTGTGTTGGGGCGGACGTAGGTTACAATGTTGTCAATATTGAGTTCGCTGATATCAGGACCCCAGTTGGGAATGTGCAGTTCATTATATGTCTGTAGGGATTTTAAACGATGTTCCAGCATCCAGGCTGGTTCATTTTTTTTAGCACTTATTTGTCGTACTATTTCTTCGGTGAGACCAGAAGAAAGTTTTTCAACATCTTTCTCTGCTTTAGTAAAATCATACAAACTGCGGTTGATTTCTGTTATTGGAGCAGTTTTAGTTAAAACCTCAGGCATTTTTATCACCTACTTGTATTTCAAAACGGGAAAAACCATGTTCATTTATTTCATTTATTAATTCGCTGCCGCCTTCAGCAATTATATTTCCCTTAACCAGAATATGGACTTTATCAATGTTTAATTTATTTAAGATATGCATATTGTGGGAAATAATCAGCATGCCTTTTTCTTTATCTTGCTGGAATTCATTAATTCCTTTAAGCATTATATTAACAGCGTCAACATCAAGCCCGGAATCAGTTTCATCTAATATTGCCAATTGGGGTGAGAGCATTAACAGCTGTAGCATTTCAACTTTTTTGCGTTCACCGCCGGAAAAGCCCACATTGAGATCACGTTCGAGATATTCTTTTTTTAAGTCTAAGATTGTTAAAATAGAATTGAGCTTTTCGCGAAATTGCTTATTAGTTAGTGGAACAGCAGAATTTTTTACTGCTGAACGCAGAAAACTGTATAAACTTATGCCGGGAATTTCTACGGGATTTTGAAATGATAAAAATATACCTTTTTTGGCTCTTTTATCGGTAGCAAGAGCCGTTATATCTTCATCTTCGAATAAGATATGTCCATGTGTTGTTTTGTAAGCCGGATTAGCTAATAAGGAAGAACCAAATGTGGATTTTCCAGCACCGTTTGGCCCCATCAGTACATGTGTCTCGCCTTTATTTATGGTAAGATTTAAATTTTTTAAAATAGCAATATCATCTGTTGATGCAACAGAATAATTATTAACCTCTAGTAATTTTTCAGACATAAAAAGCACTCCTTAACAGCAATAATAGTATTTCTTGTATATTAATCATTTAAATATTATTTATTTGATAAGATATCATCTTAACAATATTATACTACTAAGATATAATATAAACAATAGTTATTTTTAGGTGATAGGATATAAAAAATAATTTATAAAAAAATACCACAAAAAGCGCCTGCCAGTATAATCGGCAGACGCTTTTTAATACTTTTTATTGAATTGTAATTATATTAGCAGCTGGCTAAGGCTTTTCTTACACTATCCGCAGACGCGTAAAGAAGTTTTCTTTCTTCATCAGTAAGTTTTACTTCGAAAGATTTTACAACACCCTCAGCACAAAGCATACGAGGAATGCTTAAGGAAACATCGGTTAAACCATATTCACCTTCAAGTGGAGCAGACATCGGTAAAATAGTATGTTCATCATAAAGAATTGATTTTATGAAGCGGCAGGCAACCATAGCAATACCAGTATTGGTCCAGCCTTTTAAGTTAATGATATCATATGCTACCTGAACGATTTCATCTTCGATGGCTTTACGTTCAATTTTATCAGAGAAATTAAAGCAGTCATCAAGATGTTCTAATGGCATACCAGCGATATTTACCGTGCTCCATGCTGGGAAAGCAGAATTGCCATGTTCACCTAAAATATAACCATGGATATTTTTAGGATCAACATGATAATGATTAGCTAAAATACGACGGAAACGGAAGGTTTCAAGCATTGTACCTGTACCAACAATTTTCTCACGAGGATAATCAAATTTAGTGGCAATACAATGAGTTGCTACATCTAAAGGATTGGTAATAGCAATTATCATGGCTTCTTTGGTGTATTTGGTAATTTCGGTCATGATACTGCCCATGATTTTGGAATTGGTTTTAGCTAGGATAAGGCGATCAGGAGTTTCACCCGGCCTGATGCTAGGACCGGCGGTGATAATAATTATGCCGGCATCTTTACAATCGGCGTAAGTACCACTATGGACATTGATATTAGTGCTATAGATACAAGATGTTGCATGGCTGGCGTCGAGTGCTTCGCCTTTAGCTTTATCGGCGTTAAGATCAATTAAAGCAATTTCTGATGCCAATTGAAAATCTGTGATTTTGTTTAAAATAGCGGAGCCTACATTACTAGCTCCAATAATTACGACTTTACCTCTTTTAATCATGAAATACTCCTCTCAATTATGCAGTAATATAATCACAGAAAGCATTATCTGTAATTATGTTACTGGAAAAATTCACTAATTGTTGAATTCCTTATGAAATTTATAATACCTGCACTATTAATTTAAATATAAATAAAATTTATATTTAAAATGTAAAAAAATATTATATTGAATTGCAGGTTAAATAAAAAAAATGCAGGTAAAATTGTGCCATATAGTAAAAGCGATGTCAAGGCATTAAACAATAGAGTAAAAATTATTATAATTATAAAAAAAAATTATGGTAGACTTAAAAAAACATAATTTAAGAATAACAATTCTTACAGCAGTAATAACATATTACATTATACTGTAAGTATGTATTATTAAAAATTATAATAACTAACACAAATAATAACTATTACGTATTGAAAGAAAAGGATTTACATAGAAAATGATTTGTATTAATATGAATAAATTTAAAAATAATAAATGAAACTTATTGTTAAATGCAGTACTGCAAAAAAATATTTATTGTTCTGCGAAAAAAATAATAAAAAAAGAGTATAAAATTAATTGCAGATGGGTAATAATGACGAAATATGTTATTATGAAGGTATACTAAAAAATGCAAATGGAGATTATTATGCAGGGAATAGAAATAAAAAATCTTACATATAAATATAAACAAATAAATGGTGAAGAAGAAAAGGCATTGGATAATGTCAGCCTGAATTTAAATAAGGGGGATTTTGTTGCCATTATAGGCATGAATGGGTCAGGTAAATCAACTTTAGCACGTCATCTCAATGGGTTATTAGTTCCCTCGGAGGGAAATTGCGTTGTTGATGGCATAAATACTAATGAGGAAGAAAATATATGGCAGGTGCGAAAAAAAGTAGGCATGGTATTTCAAAATCCTGATAACCAGATTATTGCGGCAATTGTAGAAGATGATGTGGCCTTTGGTCCAGAAAATTTGGGAATAATGCCAGCAGAAATAAAAACAAGAGTAATAGAAAGCTTAAAAGCGGTAAAAATGGAGAATAAACGCAAATTTGCGCCGCATCTTTTATCGGGTGGGCAAAAACAGTTAATTGCCATAGCCGGTGTTTTGGCAATGCGTACAGACTACCTTGTTCTTGATGAACCAACCGCTATGCTCGATCCCTCTGGTCGTCAGGCAGTTATGGAGGCAGTGCATGCTATTCATGAAAAATATGGGATAACAATAATTTTAATAACACATTTTATGGACGAAGCGGTAGATGCCGATAGAATAATAGTAATGCATAAAGGAAAAGTGGCAGCAGATGGCAGCCCAGCAGAAATTTTCAAGAATGCGGCAAAGGTTAAAAAAATGGGTTTGGATTTACCATTAGCGGCAGAATTTGCTGCTAAATTACGGCAAAAAAAAGTGCCATTGTCAGAAAATATTTATCGTGATGTAGAGTTAATAAGGGAATTGAATAAATAAACTACAAAAAAGTTGGCATGAATAAATGCCAACTTTTTTTGTAGTTTATTTTATCTGTGGAAAATTTAATGTGAATAAATCAACTATATAGGCTATTTCTGTGTCGGGAATAGTTACACCGTAACTTTCTTCTAATATAATAAAATAGTTTTTTATTGTAGGGAAAATATTAAGAGCTTTTTTTCTGCAATATTTTTATAAGGAAGAGATTCTTTACGTATAACTCGTTCTAGCATACAAATTGAATGAAATATAAATTTAACAAAAATGCTTTCGGAGATGCTTAAATTATATGTTGATAATAAATTGAATAATGTCTGGCTAAGAAGCGACAATGCTTTTTTTACATCTATAAATGTAGTTATGTCAGATAAACTGGCTGTTAGTTGAAATAATAAATGGGAATCAATTTCTTTTGAAAAAGGAAATTCTTCTGAATCATTGGAAATGATTTCTTTAGAATAAGAATTATTGGTAATAACATTAACAATTTCATTTAAAGTAATATTAGGCATCATGCAGCGGCGAGCAGCTTCTAATAATAGCGGCGTGGATACATTATCAATAGTTTTTATAGACAAATTTGATTTTATAGATATAATATCAGCAAAATCTACTAAGGACCCCATGTCTACTAAGAAGAGAAGGCCTCTTTTGGAATTTAAGCGTTTTACTAAATTAGTAGCAATAGTTAAAATCGTGCTTACTTTGGCATCTAGAGGCATATCAATAGGATAAATTTCCGTATTACCTATTAAGTTTTTTACAACATCAGCCATACTGGTTGCCGTATTATGACCATGGCAAATTATTATTATAGGTAAGATGGAAACCTGCGTTTGCTTTAAAGTATGAAAGAAGGAAGCAATAATAGCAATTTCAGTATTGGGGATGTTTAAATCAAAAAGTTTATTAATATCTAAGCAAATGTTTTTAGCCAATTTGAATTCTTCAGGATACTTGTTAATAATTTGGTCGGCATTTATAAGGCTATTTGATTGACCGTTTTCTAATCGATCTTTTAATAGTTCCAGATGTAAGGCAAGGCTGTAGATCATTTTATTATCAGTGATATCAAACGCATTAGTGGTTGACAAATTTTTTTTAATTATGGTTATTAAATCGGTGTTTATGATTTTATTTAGAATGTCCTTGTCAATTTTTATTTCAGAGTTATTGGCGCTATTTTTAGGTGGAGAAATTTTAGAATAAATTTTTTGTTTTATATCATTAAGTGAGGAGCCATTTTTATAGAAATATTTAGCTGTTTTTAAAATATATTCATATAAATTATTATCATTATTACAATCGGTTTTGGTGAATAAATTATTGAATGGAGTATGATTTTCACTGAATGTAATATTTTTTATAGCATTAAAATTAAATGCTTTGTAAAGTTCATATCTGTTTAAGGAAGATTTAAAAAACTCATTTTTTAAATTATCATTAATTTGCGATAGTTTTATATAAATGCTGTTTTCTGCGGCGGGAGTGAGGGTTGATTCAATGAATGCAGTGGCACATAGAACTTGTATATCATTATGTAATTGACCAATATTGCCACTGCAATTATATGATAAAAGCACTTTTAAAACTTCTTTGGAGACGATTAGAGGTTTTTTAATAATTTGCGATTCGTTTTGAAAAAAATGAGTTATCAGTTGCATTCTGATTTTTAGAGAACGTTCATTAAGGGCAGGTAAAGTTATAAGTATAGGGATACGGCGAAAAAATGTTTTTAGTATTGCTGATTGAGGATTTTCAGTAGTAGCAGCTAGAATAAGAACATTAGCAGTGTGGAATGTATCACTTTCACCTAATTTACGATATTTTCCATGATCTATTAATGAAAATAACATTTCTTGGCCTTCAGGAGGCAAGCGATGTATTTCGTCGAGAAATAAAATACCGTTATTAGCCTGACCAACTAAACCGGTTGTTTCTTTATTGGCGCCAGTAAAAGCTCCTTTAACATGTCCAAACAAATGGGATAATAATAACTGAGTATTTTCTGCATAGTCGGAACAATTAAAAATAACAAAAGGCGCATTATTAGATAATTTATTTGTTTCTATGGCATAACGATACATTATATTGGCAAAGGTCGTTTTACCACTGCCCGTTGGGCCGGTTATCAATGTATGTAACCCATTAGGCGGATAAAGTATAGCAGCTTTGGCTTGTTTTACTTGAGTGCCTAAGTCATCTTCGATGCCTATTAGATTTTCAAAAACATTATGGGATGCTTTTAATTTTGGAGAAGTTAAGCTGGATGGTTCTGAATCAGAAAAAATATTGGAGGAGTTATTAAGACGATATGCAGAAACAGCATTTTTAAAGTCGTCTAAATTAGCATATAAATTATTCGTTAGTTTTATATTATAGGTGTCTGTTAAAGACTTTTTGTGAATATACAATACAGGTTTACCAAGAATTTTTATTACAAGATTATTTTTAAAAGCTAAATTTAATTCCATGCTTACATTATTACGTAAAATCCCTGTTTCTTTTGAAAGATAAGTAGTAGTGCATCCTAAGTTGTCAGGAAATGCAGGCGCAGGACTGGAAATATTTTTGGAAAGAAATTCTTTTAGGCACTTTAATATTTTTTTATTACGTAAAGATGACATTAAAATAAACTCCTTATTACATAAAAATTCACAAAAATATAATAATACACATAATTGATACATATCATTATATCATAAACAATGTGTATCAATATAAAAATACTGACAACTATTTTGTATATATAATGAAATATATTGTCTGTTAATTGGGAAATATTAGATATAAAGTGATGTAATATACATATGATATGTGTATTGGCATATGTTTTGCTTATATTTTATGATAGGGAAAAGAAAAGATGAAGGGAGATGAAAAAATGATAGGAATTTTATTGCTGACACATGAAGATTTTGGAAAAGCAATGTTAAAAAGTGCAGAGCTAGTTTTAGGTTCAATAGAAAATGTAAAAACTTTAGGTTTACATAGAGGAGATGATATTGAATTATTTTGTGATAGGGTAAAAAAAGAAATTGAAGCATTAAATCAAGATGATGGTGTATTAGTGTTTGCTGATTTATTTGGTGCAAGTCCTTATAATGCAGCTGCAGTGGCAAGTTCAAAGATAACAGTACCTTATAAATGTATTACAGGGCTAAGCTTTCCAATGCTTTTAGAAGCAATAACTACGCGTAATGGTAGTGACTTAGATACATTAACAAAATCATGTATGATAGCAGGGATGATGGGGATAAAAGAACTGTTTGAGGAATTATCAAAGGTAAAAAAATAATATTTATATTATATAGATACAAAATATTTTATGTGAGGAGATAATGATATGTTGAATATTGTATTGACGAGAATTGATGATAGATTAATCCATGGACAGGTTGTTACAGCTTGGGCAAAAGTAACTAAAGGAAATAGAATTATAGTTGTAGATGATGGTGTAGCTAATGACGAGTTTATGTCAAAAATAATCACAATGGCAGCACCAGCATCTTTTAAAATTGGCATTCATACCATAGAACAAGCAGCTGAAGTATTGAAAAGTGATGATACAGGAGAAAGGGTTATAGTTTTAGTTAAAACACCAGTAACAGTAAAACAATTAATGGATAGAGGGGTAGAGATTAAAAATCTTGATTTAGGTGGCATGGGAGCTACTAAGGGCAGAAAACAACTATATCGTAATATTTCAATTTCTGGAGAAGAAAAAGAATGTTTTGAAGAATTGATTGACAGAAGTGTACACGTATTTGTTCAAATTGTTCCGGATGATTCACCTAAAGATATACAAAACTTTTTTAAATAATAAACATAAAGAGGAGAATAGCTATGGAAGTTACTTTTTTACAAGCCGCATTAATAGGATTGTTTTATTATCTGTCATGGAGTCCATGGTTTACATATGTAGGCTTTTTTACATTTAATAGACCATTGTTAGCAGGATTTATAACAGGAATAATTTTGGGTAATCCTTTAGAGGGGGCGTTGATCGGAGCCGGAATAAATGTTATTTATTTAGGTTTTATTTCAGCAGGCGGAGCACAAATGGGAGATCCTTCTTTTGCAGGATATGTAGGAACAGCATTGGCAATTGCATCTAATCTAGATGTTTCAACAGCGATGGCGATATCAGTACCATTAGGAACGATCGCCACTGTTTTATGGATTGCTAAAATGACGGTTAATTCATTTTTCGTACATTGGGCAGATAGAGAAGTTGATAAAGGTAATGTAAATATGGTGGCATTTATTAATGTAGTGCCGTCGCAGATTTTATTATTCGCAATGAGCTTTATACCAGCGACACTTGTTGTCTATTATGGTCCAACAGCGGTAAATGGCATGCTAAGTATATTAACTCCTAATATTTTACATGTTTTTAATGTTATTGGGGCAATGCTTCCAGCATTAGGGATTGCAATGAACTTAAAATTAATTGGTAATAATTTTACAATGCCATTCTTTGTTTTAGGAATATTATGTTCGGTATATTTTCATATGGATATAATTATAATATCCATAATTGGGATAGTTATAGCATTGACTGTTAGTGCTATAAATTATCGTAATGGAAATAAAGGAGGGACAGTATAATGGAAGAAGCAAAACTTAGCAAAAAAGATGTACGGAAATCATGGTTTAATTGGTTTATGTTTGCCCAGTCTAATTATAATTATGAACGATTACAAGCAGTGGCGTTTGCACATGCAATGTTACCAATTATAAAAAAACTTTATCCAAAAGATAAAGAAAAACAAAAAGATGGAATTACGCGCCATATGTCTTTTTTTAATACGGAACCAATATGCGGGTCGGTTATCCACGGCGTGACCGTGGCAATGGAAGAAGAACGTGCCAAGGGACAACCTATAACGGATGAAGCTTTTAATGGTATAAAAACAGGATTAATGGGACCGTTGGCAGGAGTAGGTGATACATTGACTCAAGGCGTTATAACGCCAATAATGCTTGCAATATGTATTGGTATAACAAACAATAATAATATTGCAGGACCAATAATTTTTTTAATAGCACAATTTGTAATAATGACAGGCATTTCTTATAATATGTGGTTTAATGGATACAAATATGGCAGACGGGCAGTAGAGGAGATAATGTCTGGCGGCAAAATAAATCGTGTGATAGAAGCTGCTTCACTTTTAGGGACAATGGTTATGGGCGGATTAGTGGGACGTTTTATTCCACTGGAATTTTACTTAAATTTCAAATTGGGCGGAGGAAGTATATTTAATCTGCAATATGATTTATTGGATAAACTGATGCCGGGGCTTATACCACTTATATTGACATTAATTGTCTTGCATTATGTAAGAAAAGGTACATCACCAATTAGATTAATGGGGGCATTAATTTTATTTGGTATTATTACAGGATGTATGGGGATTTTTTAAGCAAGGAATAATAGGGAGAATGATTTTAATGTATAATTGGTCAGAATTTATAGGCAAAAAAAATAATTGTAAATGTGGACATATACATGAATGTGATATACAGCATATAGTTGTAGAAGAAAATGCTATATCAAAAATAGTTGAATATATAAATCAGGAATCTTATAAAACCGTTTATATTGTAGCTGATAAAAATACAGAAAAAGCTAGTAAAGGAAAAGTTTATGAGATTTTAGAAAAAAATAATATAAAGTATAGTAAATATATTTTTTCTAATAATGAGCTAGTCCCTGACGAAATCGCTGTAGGAAAAATAATTACTCATTTGCCTCGGAAATGTGAATTAATTATTGGCATAGGTGCTGGAGTAATTAATGATTTATGCAAGTTTATATCATATACAGTAAAAATAAATTACTTTATTATAGCAACTGCGCCGTCAATGGATGGATATGCATCAGATGGCGCTGCGTTAATAGTAGATAATTTAAAAGTAACTTACGAGAAGGTCGGTCGGCCAAAAGCAATAGTAGCAGATACGAATATATTAAAAAATGCACCTATGCATCTTATTACAGCAGGAATAGGTGATATTTTTGGGAAATATATTTGTCTGACTGACTGGCATATGGCGCATTTTGTGACCGGGGAATATTATTGTCAGGATTTGGTGGATATAATGAACAAAGCAGTAATTGCGGTAACTAATGCAACAAAGGATGGGATAACAGCACGCAATGAAAAATCAATAGGATTAGTTATGGAAGGTTTGGTTTTGGCTGGGATAGATATGAGTTATAGTGGTAATTCTAGACCAGCTTCTGGCAGTGAACATCATATGTCGCATTATTGGGAAATGCTGTTTTTGCAGCAAGGACATGAAGGGGTTCATCATGGAACTAAAGTAGGGGTAGGTACAATTATTGCTATAATATTGTATAAAAAATTAGCGCAAAAATTAAAAGAAACTACTGATCTTATACTAAACCATTTCGATAAAACTGCATGGATAAAAAATATAAAACTGGTCTATGGTAAAGCAGCGCCTGGGGTGATAAGACTGGAAGAAAAAGTCGGAAAAAATAATGATGAAGATGTGGCTGCGAGACTTGTAATGATAGCTAAACATAAACAAAACATTATCGATTTAGCAGAAAAATTGCCTGAGGTTAATAGCCTAATAGAACTAATGAAGAAAATAAATGCGCCTTATCATCCTGCCCAAATAGGTGTTACTGAAGAAATGGTAAAAAACGCTATAATTTATGCCAAAGAGTTGCGCAATAGATATGGTATATTACAGTTGCTATTTGATTGTGGATGGCAGGAAGAATTTGCTGCTGAAGTAGTTGAAGAGTTGGGAAAGATAAAATATTAAGAAAAAATACACCGTGTTTAATATATTGAGATTAAACACGGTGTATTTTATACGATATCGACAGAAATATGTTCTTTTTGTGATAAGTTTAATTGTGAAGATGAGAGTTCATTATCAGTTATTATTTTATGAAGTTTATTTATTGAGCACACTGGAAATAAACTTCTGTTGCCAAATTTTGAGCTATCAACAAGAACATAGGTTTGTTTAGCGATACTGATGATTTTTTGTTTGATATTTTTTTGCGGTAAGCCTATTGAGGTAATGCCATATTCAAAATCAATGCCATTACTGCCTACGAATGCTTTATTTATATAAAATTGTTCAAGGTCGTTTTGGGAAATATTATCGAGGGCAGCCGGCGGAGTACCAATGATGTGTCCTCCCAGCATAAATAATTCGATGTGTCTTAAATTTGCCAGTGATGCAGCAGCAAGGGAATTGGTCACGACCGACATTGGCTTTTCAGGATGTGCGGCAATATATTTGGCAAGATAATACGTAGTTGTGGAATCATCTATAAAAATAGAGTCCATATTTGGGGATGCAGTTTAAAATGAATTAACGAATATATTTAATGAAATTGATATAGATGGGCAGGAAAAATTGGAAGCTTGTTCATAAGAAAAAAAGATAGGCCCTAACGTTATGGGAAAACGTTAGGGTCTATCTTTTTGCAATATTTTGGAAAGGATTTAAATTTATAGAAAATTATAGAAATGGGATAACTTCTTTTACAGAATCAAAAATTAAATGAGGTTTTACTTCAGAAGTTTCAACATCATTCAATTTGGTTTCACCGCTTAATACCAGCATGCTGTAAAGACCATTGTTGGTGCCGGCAGCTACATCGGTATAAAGTCGGTCGCCAACCATCATAACCTGATCGCCGGTAGTATGAAGGCGGGCTAACAAATATTTTATAATGTCAGCATTTGGTTTGCCGATAATACGATCGGGGTAACGGAAGGAAGAAGCATTGATAAAAGCATGGATTGCACCAGAATCAGGAATAAAACCAGTTTTGGTTGGACAATTATAATCAGGATGGGTGGAAATATAAGGCAGTCCGGCACGAACAAAATCACAAACTTTACACATTTTTTGGTAATCAAGACTGGTATCAAATGCGGTAACTACAACATCGGGATTGTCTTCGTCCAAAATGAGTCCGCCTTCAATAAATTCTTCGCGTAATAAATCATTGCCGAGTAAAAAAACTTTTTTGCCGGGATATTCCTGCTGTAGATAATATACAGTGGCCTGACCTGAGGTAACGATCTGGTTTAGATTAACATCAAGTCCCATATTATGCAGTTTTGTAACATAATTTTTAGGATTTTTTGAGGAATTATTAGTTAGAAAAATAAATTTTCTACCAGAATCTTCTATTCTTTGCAGAAATTCCTTGGCTCCGTCTATCCAATATTCATCAAGATATATAGTACCATCCATATCCAGAGCAAAATATTTTATATTTTCTAAAATATGTTTTTTATCTTCGTTTACGTTTTTAAAGGCATGCTTTTTTTCTTCCATTACAGTAGCTAACATTTTGTTTACACTCCTTTACTTTCTTTTGGTTCTTAATCAGAGTATAGCTAATAAAATAGTTAATGTCAAACATTTTGTTTGAATATATTTATGTTTTTAATGAAAAAAACATAATATCAAATAAAGGTTGAAAAAGTAATTGAATGAAATTTTAATAGCTGGATTTATCTAAAGACTTCAATGATTATAGATGAAACAAAGATGGTATATATATGGGCTTATAGTTAATAATATTATTATACATATAATTTTAACATCGCCAATAAACAACTAATAAACAAAGCAAAAACAACTACACATAATATAAAAAAGAAAATAAATAACAATAATTATAAAAAAAACTTGCTTTTAGAAAAAAGTTTGCTATAATAAGAGTTAATTCATTAGCTGATAAAAAATAAACAAAAGCAAACAAAAGAATAACTTAAATAAAACCAAAAAACACATGCTTTAAGATTTAATAAAAAGAAAATTCTGATTTTATATTATATATACTATTATTATTATTTAAAATAGGAGAGATTCTTATGAAACTTAACTTAAGTGCTGTCACTAAAATGGCTATTGATGAATTTGTTGGAGAAAAATTTTCATGTACATGTGATCGCGAGCATTATATGAATGTTGATAAGGTGATTATAGAAAATGGTGCAATAAATAAAATTACAGATTTGCTCGTTCAATATGACTGTAAATTTCCATTAATAATAGTTGATGCTAATACATATAAGATAGCAGGGAAAAAAGTAGAACAATTATTGTCAGAAAAAAATATTGAATTTAAAACAGTTGTTTATCAGGCTGAGCAGGATGTAATTCCTGATGAAGCTGCCATGGGAAAATTGATTTTAGCAGTAGATAATAAGACTGATTTTTTATTGGCTGTTGGTTCTGGTGTTTTAAATGATTTGACAAAATATATAAGTCGCCGGACAGGACTTAAATCAATGATAGTGGCGACAGCACCATCAATGGATGGTTTTGCTTCTGATACATCAGCACTTACTATTGATAATTTAAAAACCAGTGTAAGCTGTGAATTGCCTAAAATTATTTTGGGTGATGTTGATATCTTAAAAGATGCACCGGAAAAAATGATATTGGCAGGATTGGGCGATATGATAGGCAAATATTCTGCCTTGATAGACTGGCAGCTAAGTAAAATTATTAACAATGAGTATTATTGCGATGTTACAGCGAAAATATCGGCAGATGCTATTGAAAAGTGCGTCAAAAATATTGATGGAGTAAAAACGAGAGATGATGGCGCTATTCATAATATTATGGATGGACTTATTCGCACAGGGATTGCTATGAGCTATGTTAATAGTTCTCGTCCGGCATCTGGCTGTGAACATCATTTGTCCCATTATTGGGAAATGATGTATTTGTTCCAAGGAAAAGAGGCACTTTTGCATGGTACAAAAGTAGGCTTGACTAGTATTATCGCTGGCAAAATATATGAAACATTTGCACAGGAAGATGTAGACTTTGAAAAAGCGATTACCGCAGCAAAAGTTTTTGATGCGGCTAAATGGGAAGATCAAATAAAACGTCTTTATCAAAAAGCAGCTCCAGGAATTTTGAAAAATGCTGTTAAGGATAATAGGAATAATATTGAAAACCGTATTAGAAGAATAGAAACGATACGAGATAATTTCGCAGCTATAAAGGTATTGGCAAAAACGGCAAAAACATCAGCTTGTATTGAAGATATAATGGGACGCGCCGGCGCACCGCTTCGTCCGCAGGATGTGGGAATTGATTTAGATATTGTCCATAATAGTATGTTGGTAGCTAAAGAAGTACGCCAAAGATATACTATCTTAAATATGTTAGCTGATTTGGATCTCACTGAAAAATATACAGAAATTGTTGATGATTTTGTAAAAAATCCATCAAGGGTACGCTCCTTCCAACCGGTTGGATGATTATACCTAAGCTAAATGTGCGAGTCTGGCAGAAATTTGCTAAAAATACTATCATAGTGCGTTGATTATTACGCACTATGATAAAAAATAGGTGAAAAAAATGGAGAAAATTTTACTTTTAGCTTTCTTTCTTTATATTGCACAGTGTGCTTTTATGTATTTGCAAATGAAACATTTTAAAGCGACTGTCAGAAATTTAATGGATAAAGGACATGTTGGCATCGGTGTGAAAAAACGTAAGTTATCATCGGGAAATGTTGTCGTTCTTGTTTGCGATGATGTTGGATATATTATTATGGCGAAACAAATGAAAGGCATGACCCTCTTGGCTAGATTCAAGAATATAGACAAGTGGCAGGGAAAAGATGTAAATGAATTAAGGCAGGAAGCTTTAGCAGAAAAAAAACCTAATGCGGCATTATTGCAGGCACTAGACAGCATAGAAGGAAAATTACATGCGGCTTGAGTCTTGGGCTAAATTAAATAATTAGAAAATTTACAATATGCAATATAATTGATTTAATTTATTGTTGAATAACGGCATGGATAGAGAATTTTATAAATAATAAGAAGCAATATCATGAAGTGATTCGATAGTAAATAAAATATATTTTATTTTATGCTAGTAAAAATATTGAGGGGGAAACAGAATGGATGGAGCATCAGGAATTATGCAGTATTTTGGCGTATTGGCAGCGGGATTTATTGGACTTTTTCACAAGGGCGGAGAAAGTTTTGTCGGAATGGTAACGGGAATGTTGCCGACATTAATAGTACTTATTACAGCTATTAATGCTTTTATCAATGTAATGGGGCAGGATAGAATAAATCGTTTTGCTCAACTAACCAGTAAAAATATTATTTTGCGCTATACCGTTTTTAATGTTATTGCTATGTTTTTTTTAGGCAATCCTATGGCATATACACTAGGAAGATTTTTACCAGAAAAATATAAACCAGCATTTATGGACTCATGTATTACTTTTTGTCATCCAATAACAGGATTATTTCCTCATGCTAATCCGGCAGAACTATTTGTTTGGCTGGGGATTGCTAATGGTATTACCCAATTGGGCTTGCCGGTAAGTGAACTGGCTGTGCGTTATTTTGTTGCAGGTGTTATTGTTATATTGATACGTGGAATTATTACTGAAAAAATCACATTATATATGATGAAGAAAAAAGGCATGGCCGTATAAAATAAAGAAAGAGGGGATAAAAATGGGGATGGCAGTAAGAATAGAAAGAGGTTCCAATGGATTTGGCGGACCACTCACAGTCCAATTATCGGGTAAACGAGATAAAGTTGTATATATAACAGGGGGCGAAAAGCCCAGTGTTGCAGAGAAAATTGCTAAAGTTTTAGGTGCGAAATTAATTGATGGTTTTAAAAACGGCGTGCCTGATGATGAAATAGCAGTAGCTATTATTGACTGTGGTGGAACATTGCGCTGCGGAATATATCCTAAAAAGAAGATACCGACAGTTAATCTTACCCCAGTAGGAAAATCAGGACCATTGGCATCTTTTATTAATGAATCAATATATGTATCAGATGTTAAGGTATCCGGTATAAGTGCCGTATCGGCAGATGGTGTTATTGCCGAACCTGTTCCGGAAACGGGCGGTGATGATTCAGGTTTTGTATCAGATCAGGCTGAGGAAGTAACAAAAGAAGAAAAAACAAATATATTGACACGTTTTGGTAAAGCTGCCGGTGGTGTTATCCAGATTTTTTTCCAGGCAGGTCGTGATACCATAGATATGGTCATAAAAACAATATTGCCGTTTATGGCGTTTGTCAGTATGGTAATTGGACTTATAATGGGCTCTGGCTTGGGTGATTTTATTGCGCAGCATTTATCACCATATGCAGGTTCCCTTCCAGGACTATTTATTATATCAGTAATTTGTTCGTTGCCAATCTTATCACCGATGCTTGGGCCAGGTGCTGTTATTGCTCAGGTTATTGGGGTGCTTATTGGTACACAGATAGGCGCGGGCGCTATTTCACCTCAGTTTGCCTTACCAGCACTGTTTGCAATTGATTCCCAGGTAGGCTGTGATTTTATGCCTGTAGGCTTAAGTCTAATGGAAGCGAAACCAGAAACTGTTGATATCGGTGTACCTGCAATTTTAATGTCACGTGCTATTGGCGGCCCGATTGGTGTTATTGTAGCTTATTTTGTAGGAATGGGACTTTTTGGCTGATAGAAATATAATCGAGGATATGTTTAGGAGTGGATGATATGAAATTTAATGTAGAAATAACTACTGTCGGACCAATGGCTAATGACTTATTGACAGCAGGTGATATGGTAATATTTGAACAATGTGAAATGGAAGCTTTAGCTGAAGTCTGTTTCATGCATACTAAAGGCGAATTAAAAGATAATGTGGCGGTTGGTGATAAGGTAGTTATTGGCAGTGAAGCTTATACGGTTGCTGCTGTTGGCGACGAGGCTCAGCATACTTTGGCGACACTAGGACATTGTACATTTAAATTCATAGATGAACCTACAACAGAATTGCCGGGACAAATTAACTTAAAAGGTGCAGATGTTCCTGTGCCTAAAGTTGGCGATATAATTTCTATTGGGTAAATAATATTCTTCATATAAGAGGCATAGAGTTTAAACTCTATGCCTCTTTAGAATTATAAATTGTTTTATTCAGATATTGTTTTTAAATAATCAGCAATATCATTGATAACTTGTTCTGTGCCAATTCCAGTAATGAAAGGAAGGCCAGAAAATCTTTTTACTCCGCCTAAGAGTGAGTCGGATACTGTTGTTGTTGGGACGACAACATGAGGATGGAAGGTTGCAAGTTTTGATGCGATATCAGTAGCATTACATTCAAGTATTTCAATATCAAGGCCTTTTTCAGTCAATAGTTTTTTACACTTTTCGGCAGCAACAGTTGAAGTGGCAATTCCTGAACCACAAATAGCTAATAATCGATAAGTCATAATAAAAACACTCCTTTTATAAAATTATATTATTTGATATAAGTCGGGTAAGTGTGCTTGGGGCTTGGGCACGCAAGAGGTTAGACATAAGTTCTTGATTTTGTAAATTTTCAATAAGTGTAGATAGAAGCTGGAGCTGATTATCACTGTTGTTCATAGCGAGCATAAATATTATATTTACAGATACATTTTGATTGGAATCGCCCATACTTTTAAAAATTACAGGATTTTTTAATGTACAAATGGCAATCATGGGTTTATTTACATGGCAGCAATCTGTATGGGGCAAGGCAACACCATATTTATTAAAATTAAGCCCAGTTGGAAAAATTTTTTCACGTTCTATTATTGCGTTACAGTAAGATTCTTTTACATAGCCGTGTCTGTGTAATAATGAACTTAATTTTAGCAGGACTTCTTTATCGGTGGTTGCCTCAAGCGCGATTTTGTTTACATTGGAATCAAAGTTAAAGTTTTTTGTCATTAATATATTACCTCGCTACTAATAGGATGTTATTATAGGGGATTATTTCCAGCAGTACAAAGAGTTACTAATTTTTTTATGTTTTCGTAGCCAGATGCATCTTCATATAAGATATGATACAAGCCAGTTAATAAAGGCATATCCTTCGAATCTAATCGATGGTTTGACTCTAATTCTTTCATAATATAATAACCAAATTTAATGGCCGGATAACCTTCCACAGTTATATCATTCTCTTTCATTTTTAAAATGGCTTGACTTGCTGATAAACCTGTTCCAATAGCTTCACCTAATGTTCGATTGCGTCCAGCCTCACCAGTTAATTCTAAATCACCGATGCCGGGAAGACCTAAAACAGGACCTAAAGTACCACCTAAAGCTTGAGAAAGTATACCCATTTCAGCTACTGCATAGGTGAAAAGTGCTCCTTTAGTATTTTTGTGTAGAAAACCGTCTTTTTGTTTAGGAAAACCTTCAGCCATACCCAGCCCTACACAATAAGCATTTTTCATCGCAGCACATATTTCTGTGCCAATTACATCATCAGTGGTATTTATATTATAAACATTGGTTTGGGCTAACTGGCGTAATTTATTGGCAGCGTTAATATTAGTACTGGCATATGTTACTGCGGTAGGCACTCCCCACAAAACCTCTATTGCTTTGCAGGGTCCGGCAACAAAAACAAAATCAAGAGAGTTTTTTAATTCAGTAGGAAGACGTTCAGATAAAATTTCCGGTAAAAGCACAATCTTATTATCTTTATTATAGTTAAATCCTTTGGTAACACTGCCGATAATCATATCGGATTTTAAATAGGGAACTATTGATTCAAAAACATCTCCTAATGCATCGGAAGTGATAGCCATAATAATAATGTCTGTACCTTGTAATGCCAGATTTAATTCTTGATGATAAAAAGCTTTTACAGATGGAGGTAGTGGAAAGTTATGTTTAGGATGATTTTTACCAGCTTTTACCGCATCGATAATAAAGTCATCCAAATGAGTGCCCCAAAGTCGTACATCATTGCCGTTATCTGCAAGAGGTTTAGTAAAAGCACTGCCCATTGCTCCGGCTCCAATTATAGTTATTTTTGCCATAGAAATGATACTCCTTTTTTGTGAAAATTATTTTACAGCGGGACTATTTTTAAAATAGCGTTGATAAAAAATCCAAATGGTGGCACAAATCACCACAATGCTATTTAAAATATCTTGATTAGCATAGTAATTATCCATTAATTGGCATAAATAAGGACCAGCCATTATACGGATAGTCTGCATGAGAAACATGAAACCACCTCACTATAGATTAAGGGACAATAAATGCCACTATTTTGTATATTATATATGGAATAAAATGGGACCCACCGTCAAGAGATGATACAGCTAAAGTCCCTTGAGGGAACGGAAAACCTACTTTTTGAGCCATTAAAGTACTTACAGGAGCAATATCGGTTGCGATATACAAGATGAAAACCATTAAAATCGTACTGATGATTAAACCGCGGAAAACATTACCACGGGAAGCTCCTACCGACCATAATAAACAAAAACATAGCCCAGCTAAGTCGGTAAATGGCATTATTCGATTGCCTGGTAAAATAGCAGCTAGTACTAATGTTACAGGAATCATAAGCAGGCATACAGCCATGACTGAAGGATTACCTACAACTACTGCTGAATCAAGGCCAATAAATACTTTTTTTCCAGGAAAACGGCTATTTAGAAATTCACGGGCACTATCAGACAGTGGCATTAATCCTTCCATTAATATTCGTGACATGCGAGGCAGTAAGAACATAACTGCTGCCATATTTACACCGAGCTGAATAATTCCTTTACTATTATAGCCAGCTAAAAAACCAATAAAGCTGCCTAAAACAAGACCGATGAACATAGGTTCACCTATAACGCCAAATTTTTTTTGTATGGTTTGGGGATTTATGTCTATTTTGTTAATTACAGGAATTTTATCGATAACTTTATTTAAGAAAATGCAGATGGGTGCCCAACCAACATCTTCTGTATGAGGTAATGATATTCCAGGCATTCCAAAATATTTTTCAACGTATGGCTGTGTATAATCCGCAAGTTTTAAAACTACAATAATTGTGATACAGGAAGCTAGTACACCTAAAACGGCACTATCCGTTTTATACATTACCAGTCCACCAGCAAATATAAAATGCCAATAATTCCACAAATCTATATCCATTGTTTTAGTCCAATTCATTGTCAGCATTATAATATTTATCAGTACTCCTAAAATAAAGACAACAGGTACTATTGGTGTGCCAAAACTAATCGCAGCATGTACTGGCCAACCGACATCAAGTACATCTAAATGTAATCCAAAATTATCAACCATTGCTTTAGCAGCTGGTGATAAATTTGTCGAGAAAAGTCCTATTACTAGAAAGATACCGGCAAACCCCATGCCTACAGTTAGTCCAGATCGTATTGCTTGAGAAAACTTTTGTCGAAGTGCTAAACCTAAAAGTACGATGATAATAGGCATCATTACAGTAGCACCTAAATCTAATATAAAGTGAATGATATTTTGGACTGCTTCCATAAACTTCGCTCCTTTTAATTGTCTTTTTCAAAAAAATATAATTTATACTTGCAAGTACAACTGCTATAACAGTAAAGCAAATGGTGTGCCAAGATAGTGTATATACATATAGGTGTGAGAAAAGTCAAAAAAATATACACAAAACATATAGATAAATTAGTGTATAAAAAACTGTATATTACCAATATTTTGAAATATAGAATAAAAATGGTAGGAGATTGATTAATGAAACAGCTAGATTTGGTTGAGAAATTTATAAAAGAAAAATGTCTGTTTGGTAGAAGTGTAGAAGATATAAAAAAAGATAATATGCCTGGAATTTCAGCGAACAATATTCAAGAAGAAATGGGAATACTGCGTGCTAATGCCAGCAGTATATTAAATAATTTATGCAAAGAAGGGAAATTGATAAAAATAAACAGCAGACCGGTTACTTTTTTGCCTTATGATATAATCCATCGTATTCATGAGAAGTATAATCTATCATTAAAAACTTGTTATACATTGTCGGAATTAAAAGAAAGTATATTACATGAGCAAATAGAAAAGGATGATCCTTTTGCGAAACTTTTAGGTTATAATAGCAGCTTGCTTTATCAAATACGACAAGCTAAAGCGGCTATTGTTTATCCACCTAAAGGGTTACATACGATACTTTTGGGAGAAAGCGGTGTAGGCAAAACAACTTTTGCGCAGGCAATGCATGCGTACGGATTGCTGGCAGCGAATAAAAACCAAGTGGAATATCCTTTTATAACATTCAATTGTGCAGATTATTTTAATAATCCACAGCTGCTTTTATCACAGTTATTTGGACATGTAAAAAATGCTTTTACTGGAGCTGACAAGGACAAAATTGGATTAGTGGAAGAGGCTGATGGTGGAATTTTGTTTTTGGATGAGGTGCATCGTTTGCCGCCTGATGGACAGGAAATGTTGTTTTATTTAATGGATAAAGGTGAGTATAAACGTTTAGGTGATAGCATTAAGCGAAAAAGCAATATCCTCATTATTGCAGCGACAACGGAAAATCCAACAGGAGTATTATTAAACACATTTATGCGGCGTGTGCCGGTAAATATTATTTTGCCAACATATAAGGAAAAACCAATTGCGGAAAAGATAGAAATAATTGAACAGTTTTTTCGTTTTGAAGCAATAAATTTAAAACAGATAATATGTATAGCACCAGAGGTGTTAAAAGCACTAGCCTTATATCAATTTGCAGGGGGAAATATCGGACAGCTGCGTTCAGAAATAAAACTGCTATGTGCCAATGCTTTTTTACAGTATTTACAAAATAAACAGCCAATTACAATAGGTTTTCAAATGTTAAGTAAGGATATAAGGGATGTTTTATTTAATTATGCTAAAATAGATAAAACTATAACACGTTATTTAGATATGTTTTTTGAGGAGATTGAAATATTACCACAAAAAGATACAGATATAATATCTGATGGCATAAAAAATGATATATATGAGATTATAAGCAATAAGTTAAATTATATGAGAGAACAAGGAATTGCAGGAGAAAATATAACAGATAGTTTAAAAAATGAGATTGATACATATTTAAGCAGTGTGAATAAATATTTTTCGGAGCTGCATTCTAATATTGCTAATCTTTATAAATTAGTTTCGAAAGAAATAATAGATGTAACAATGCAGTTTATTACTTATGCGAGGGAAGAGCTAAAGACTGATTTTAATAACTATTTTTTATTTGCATTATCATTGCACATACAGAGTTTGATTAAACGTATTGATAAAAAAGAAATAAATAATAACAGGCATCTCTTTAAAATAAAAGTGGAACATCCAGCAGAATTTAAAGTAGCTGATAAAATGGTAGAAATGCTTAATAATAAATTTGGGGTAATCGTGCCAGAAAGTGAAAAAGGGTTTTTAGCACTTCTTTTATATCATAGCAGGGTAGAGGTTGATAGCAGCAAAATTGGAATGATAATAATTTGTCATGGAGAATCGACAGCTACAAGTATGGCAGATACCTGCAATAAATTGCTTAATACGGAATTAGTAAAGGCAGTAGATATGCCGTTAAGTCAAAGTATTAATGAAACATATCAGCAATTAAAAACAGTGGCATTAACTATAAATAGAGGTAAAGGGATAATTATATTAGTAGATATGGGGTCTTTACTGACCTTTGATAAACGATTAACCGCAGATACGGGAATAAAAACTAAAATAATAAAATCAATTTCCACACCACTGGCATTAGATATTTTACGTCATGTTTTATATGATGTTGATGACATTGATAAAATTTATGCTGAAAATGTGAAGATAATTGATGAATACGATGAAGTTGCAATTAAAAGAAAGCCCTTGGCAATTTTAGCTGTATGTGCTACGGGACAAGGAAGCAGTAAGTTAATAAAAGATATGTTGGATGATTTGTTAAAAAAATATTATGTTGATTCCATAAAAATATTTACAGCAGACTACATAAATGTTCGAGAGGTTTTTGACAAGGTTAAAAAAGATTATTATGTTGTGGCAGTGGCTGGTAATATGAATCCACAATTGCCGGTTCCGTTTTTTCCAATAAATCAATTGGTTCAGCCAGAAGTGCAGCAAATATTTTTTCATTTGCTTGATGGCGATATGGAAAAGCCATTTTCATTGCCGAATACAGAGCAGATACCCACTGTTTATGAAACTGCAAAAAATTTGCTGGAAAAATATATAAAATATATAAATCCACGCCATGCTATTTTTAAAATACGAAAATTTATTGAGGAAATAGATTATTCACCTAAAAATAAAAATATGGTATTGGATTTGATAATGCATATGGGGTGTTTGCTGGATAGGTGTGTAGGTCAAATTAAGATAAAATATGATAATCTTCAGGAGTTTTATATATTACATAAAGAATTATTTATTACTGTACGTAAAGCAATAAAACCATTGGAAGATGATTATAATATAAAAATTAGTGATGATGAAATAGCGTATGTAGTAAAAATTCTTGTTACACGAGTTTAATAAAAAATGATATTTAATTAAGCTTAATCACAATGAACCCCTTTCGATGGCGGAAATTAATCCGTAGAGTCGAAAGGGGTTCATTGCAGTAGGGATTTATATAATTCAGCCTTTAGGCTGAGAGATATCATTGATTATTTGCAAGGATGGGATGAGAATAAAATTGGAGCTTCATCCGTAATACATTTTTTGTCCAATCCCTCACTTTATTTAGTGCATTTCACAGGTTATCATAACGTGGATCGGCTACAATAAAATGGATAGATTTTATAAGGCTATGTAAAAATAAAAGGAAGAAATAATTTATGTCTAAAAATTGAGAAGGGATTAGAAGGTTTTGTTCAGTCATACTACAAAGATTAACTTTAGGTTTATAAGGCTGTATGATATAATATTCAATGGTTTATTTTATAAAATAATTGTAACATTACATATTTAAAAACTAAAAAAACATTAAATTTATAATAGATTTTGGAGGCATTTTATATGTCAAGCGCAGCACAAAGGGCAGAATTACAATCACAAATTTGGAAAATAGCAAATGAAGTCCGCGGCTCTGTAGATGGATGGGATTTTAAACAATACGTGTTAGGAACACTTTTTTATCGTTTTATTAGTGAGAACTTTTCTAATTTTATTGAAGGTGGAGATGATAGTGTTAGCTATGAAGGCTTAGATGACAGTATTATTACAAAAGAAATTAAAGAGGATGCCATTAAAACAAAAGGATATTTTATATATCCCAGTCAGCTGTTTTCTAATATAGCAAAAAATGCAAATACAAATGATAGCTTGAATACGGATTTAGCAGCGATATTTTCAGCAATTGAAAGCTCGGCAAGCGGATACCCATCTGAACCAGATATCAAAGGTTTATTTGCTGATTTTGATACGACAAGCAACCGACTAGGAAATACCGTAAAAGAGAAAAACAGTCGTTTAGCAGCGGTTATTAAAGGCGTTGAAGGACTTGATTTTGGGGAGTTTGAAGAAAATCAAATAGACTTATTTGGTGATGCTTATGAATATCTAATATCTAACTATGCCGCTAATGCAGGAAAGTCTGGTGGAGAGTTCTTTACACCGCAAAGTGTATCTAAGCTTATTGCCAAACTTGCTATACACGGTCAAACTACAATTAACAAGATTTACGATCCAGCCGCAGGCTCAGGTTCGTTATTGTTGCAAGCAAAGAAACAATTTGATGAACATATTATTGAAGATGGTTTTTTTGGTCAGGAAATCAACCATACAACATATAACCTTGCTCGTATGAATATGTTTTTACATAATGTTAACTATGATAAGTTTAATATTGCATTAGGAAATACTCTTTTGGAACCGCAGTTCGGAGATGATAAGCCGTTTGATGCGATTGTATCCAATCCGCCTTATTCTATAAAGTGGATTGGCAGTGGCGATCCTACACTTATTAATGATGAGCGTTTTGCACCAGCGGGAGTACTTGCGCCAAAATCAAAGGCAGATTTTGCGTTTGTTCTTCATACGCTTAGCTATCTTTCTGGTAAAGGACGTGCAGCTATCGTATGTTTTCCCGGTATATTCTATCGTGGTGGGGCAGAGCAAAAAATTAGAAAATATTTAGTTGATAATAATTTTGTAGAAACTGTTATCTCGCTTGCGCCCAATCTTTTTTATGGAACTTCAATCGCTGTTAATATATTGGTACTTTCAAAACATAAGACAGATACAAAAACTCAATTTATTGATGCAAGTGGTGAAGAGTTTTTCAAAAAGGAAACTAATAATAATATTTTGACACAAGATCATATTGAAGCGATTATGCAATTATTTGCTAGCAAAGAAGATAAAGAGTATGTTGCGAAATCTGTAGATAATGATAAGATTGCTGAGGAAAATTATAATCTTTCAGTAAGCTCATACGTTGAGGCAAAAGATACCAGAGAAGTTATTGATATTAAGGTGTTGAATGCTAAAATTAAAACTACAGTGTCAAATATAGATAGACTTCGTGCGGAAATAGATAAAATTGTTGCAGAAATCGAGGGATAAATTTGAATAAAGAATTAAACTTTTTAATTTATAATACACCCGAAGAAGATGTATCAATTAATGCAGTAGTAAAAGATGAAACTATTTGGCTTACACAAAAAGCAATGGCAGAGCTTTTTGATGTTGAGGTACCTGCTATTTCAAAGCATCTTACAAATATTTTTTCAGAAGGTGAATTGCAACCTGAAGCAACTGTTTCCAAAATGGAAATAGTTCAAACTGAGGGCAGGAGAAATGTAAAAAGAAGCCTTGATTTTTATAATCTTGATGCAATTATTTCTGTTGGCTATCGTGTTAATTCGCGAAAGGCTACAAATTTTAGGATATGGGCAACAGGGATTTTAAAAGAATATATGATAAAAGGCTTTGCAATGGATGATGACCGCTTAAAGCAAGGCAAAACAGCATTTGGTAAAGACTACTTCAAGGAACTATTAGAGAGAGTACGTTCTATTCGAGCAAGTGAGCGAAGAATATGGCTGCAAATCACAGATATATTCCAAGAATGTAGTATTGATTATGATAAAAATGCTGAAGTAACACATGAGTTTTACGCCATGGTACAAAATAAATTCCACTATGCAATTACAGGCAAAACTGCAGCTGAAATCATTGATGCATCAACAGATAAAACAAAAGAAAATATGGGGCTTACCACTTGGAAAAATGCACCTAGTGGCAGGATTTTAAAAAGTGATGTAACAATTGGAAAAAATTATTTAGAAGAAAAACAAATCCGTCAGCTGGAAAGAACAGTGACTGGATATTTTGATTATATAGAGGACTTAATTGAGCGAGAAAATACTTTTACAATGACGGAATTTGCTTCTAGTATTAATGAATTTTTGGCGTTTAGAAAGTACGATGTTCTAGAAGGTAAAGGACGTATAAGTAAAAAGCAAGCTGATGAAAAAGCCAAGGCAGAATATAATGAGTTTAATAAAACGCAAAAGATAAATTCTGACTTTGAAAAAGAAGTAAAAAAACTAATGGCTAAAGGTGGTGGGAAATAATGAGTAAATTAGAACAGCTTGTTGAGAAATTATGCCCTACTGGGGTGGAGTGGAAGAAGTTAAAAAAATGCACAGAAATGAAAAGAGGTACTTCTGCAACAAAAAGAACATTAGTAGAAGGGAAAATTCCAGTTATTTCTGGTGGGAAAGAACCAGCTTTTTATTGTGATTCATTTAATAGAGAGGGTGAGACAATAACAATAGCTGGAAGTGGTGCTAGTGCTGGATATGTTCAATATTGGAATAAGCCGATATATGTTAATGATGCTTTTTCAATTAAGGGAAATGAAAAAATAAGTAGTCGATATATTTATCATTACTTACTAAACATTCAAGAAGAAATATATTCAACAAAAAAAGGGGGGGGAGTTCCTCATGTCCATATTTCAAGTATAGAGAACTTTGAAATACCAATTCCACCAGTGCAAGTCCAGGACGAAATTGTTCGTATACTGGACAGCTTTACAGAGCTTACAGCGGAGCTTACAGCAGAGCTTACATATAGAAAAAAACAGTATGAGTATTATAGGGATAGTTTGCTGAAATTTGGTAATGAGGTACCAAGGGTTAGTCTAGGAGATATTGCAACGATAATTAGAGGTGGAAATTTTCAAAAGAAAGATTTTGCTGAAAATGGAATTCCTTGCATTCACTATGGACAAATATATACAAAGTATGGTCTATCAACAACTGAAACAATTAATTTTATAAATAATGATGCTGCAAAAAAGTCTAAATTTGCATCCCAAAATGATATTGTAATGGCTGTTACAAGCGAAAATGTTGAAGATGTGTGCAAATGCGTTGTGTGGTTGGGAAAAGAGGATGTTGCAATAAGTGGACATACTGCAATAATAAAGCATAATCAAAATGCAAAATTTCTTGCATTTTATTTCCGTTCAGCTATGTTTTTTAAGGATAAGATAAAACTTGCTCACGGTACAAAAGTTATTGAAGTAACACCAGGTAAATTAGCAAATATAAAAATTCCCATTCCATCCATTGGCGAGCAAGAAAGAATTGCAGATATCCTTGATCGTTTCGATACAATTTGCAATGATATTTCTCAAGGGCTACCGGCTGAAATTGACGAGAGACAAAAGCAATATGAATATTATCGTGATAAACTGCTTACATTTCCTAAAGCAAAGCTAGAGGTGTGATATGGAAAAAAGTTTAAGTGAAAAAGCACAGGAATTAAAAAATAATAATAAACGAGTTCAAAAAATATATGGATATAATCCCATTGCAGAAACAAATAATTTTATAGTTCTTGATAAATATGAAAAGTACTCACTTATGCGCGAAGCCGCTGCAGTTTATCAGACAGAAGCATCGCTTGAAAAAGAATTTATAAATGACTTAGTTAACCAAGGTTATGAGTATTTACCCCAATTAACAACACCTAAAGAAATGCTTGAAAATGTACGAGTACAGTTACAAATACTTAATAATGTAATTTTTAGTGATTCCGAATGGACACGGTTTTGTGAAGAATACTTGGATAAATCAAGTGATAATCATATTGATAAAACACGAAAAATTCATAATGACTATATATATGACTTTGTATTTGATTAAATGGGAGCCGTACACTCGTGACTTAAGTCGTGAGTTAGGCGACCAAACTAGTCAGTATGTATAGAAATATGCATATAGAGATTGGCAAAAGACCAATCCAATACTGCTTGAAATGCTGGA
>NZ_JACHFH010000009.1 GCF_014201835.1 Pectinatus brassicae
TATACCCGGGCAAGAGACAATTCAAGAGAGCAATTCCAGCCTGCCATGGACAAAAGCCGTGGGCAAGGCATGGTCAAAGGAAGTTAGCGGCTACATTCAAGAGCTTTAGGTAACTCTGAACAATTAAAGATAAACAAAAGTAAAGGACATAGTGATAAAGGTTTCGGTTTTTCAACAAGCACAAACAAAAATCTAACAGAAAACAGAAATATTGAAGCTATAGTTTTACCAGGCGAACTACAAGAATTGCAAGTGGGATGTGCTTATGTCAAAATAGGAGCTTATCCAATCGCCAAAATACAGTTCAGTAATAATCATTTACCCGATATTGCCCCGTATTATTTGCCATTTTTTAATAAAATAGCTACCGATGAAGAAATAAATGCAGCTTCTACTAATACGTCAAATGTCATAGTCACAGAAAAAAAGGGGACAGACAAAGAATCCCAAACACCTATTTTTAAATTTTAAGCTATTTAAGTAAAGGCAGGCTATAAAATCATGCTAAGTATAGATAATATTGGGTTAAATCAAGCTAGTACGTACTACAGTGAAGACGATTATTATACGCGCAATTTAAATAAAGATGACGAATGGCAAGGAAATTTAACACAGAAATATAGCAACGAAAAAGGTTTTTCACCAAAGGATTTCGACAATGCTCTAAAATCAATGCCAAATTCTAAACGTGCAGCTTACGATTTAACTTTTTCAGCACCTAAGTCAGTTTCTATAGCAATGATATTAGATAATGAGAAAAAAGCAGATATGATACAAGCACATAATAAAGCTGTAACAGATACTATTAAAGAAATAGAAGCTAATGAGATCGAAGCTCGTATAACTAAAAACAGAATTACTGAACGTGTGTTAACAGGAAAAATAGCTGTTGCTAAATTTAATCATTTTGTTAGTCGTGAACAAGATATGCAGCTGCACACACATTGTGTTGTACTTAATCGAACTGAATACAATGGAAAAGAATACGCTATATCAAATGAAAATCTTTATACTAATAAGATTCTATATGGTCAACTCTATCGCAATCGTCTAGCTAAAAACCTACAAGACATTGGCTATTCTTGTCATATAACCGATACCGAAAAAGGATTTTTTGAGTTAGATAATATTGAACAGGACTGGATTGATAATTTTTCTACTCGTCGACAACAAATCAATGAAAAATTAAAGGAATGGGGCACAAATAGTGCCCTTGCTTCCGATAAAGCAACTTTACTCACACGCCAAGCAAAAATTAATAAAGATTTCTCTTTACTGGAAAAGTCCTGGCAAAAACAAATAAATGGTAAAATAAGCATTGATAAAAATCCACTGAAAATAAAAATAAGCACTTCTCAAAAAAATAATGCTTTTAATCAAGCCGTTGATAGTATTGCTAATCAAAAATTTGCTTTTACAAGAAAAGAACTTGAGCGTGCCGTACTTGCAGAAGGTTGTACTTTGGGCATGAACAGAAGTGATTTTACTACCCATTTTGAAAACTCTGATCTGATCAACTTAGGTACACAAAAAAATATAGCTGATACTACAACTTTCTATACCACTGCTAATAATATTGCCGTAGAAGAAGAAATAATGAGCAATATCACCAACACTTCTAAACTACAAAATATAACAGATGCTAAAAAAGATTTAGATAATATTATTAGTCAACAGCATCTTTCATTAACCAGTGAACAAAAACAAGCTATCTTAAATATAGCTAACAGCAATATGCAATTTAGCGCTGTACAGGGTCTTGCCGGCACAGGAAAAACATATATGTTAAATTCTACTAGAGAATTGTTTGAAAAACATGGCTATACAGTTAGCGGCATGGCATTTACTGGTAAAGCAGCTGAAGGACTAGGAACAGCTGGTATTAAAAGTACCACAATACACAGTTTTCTTAATCATTTAGAAAGAACTACTAACATCTCTATAGAATCGGATCTAAAACAAACTTGGGACTTCTCAAATCTGAAGCCTACAGGCAAAGAACTATGGGTTATTGATGAGGCAGGCACTTTAAATAATAATTTATTTTTATCTGTACAAAAAGCTGCTATAGCAAAAAATGCTAAGATCTTATTGGTCGGTGACTATAATCAATTTAATCCCATTGGACCAGGTAATGCTTATCAATCTTTAGTTCAATCTGGTAAAATTTCTACATCATATTTGACTGATATAAGGCGGCAATCAGATGAAATACTTTTAAATGCTGTAAAAGAATCTGTAAGCGGTGATATAAGTAAAAGTATCTCCCTACTAGCCAAAAACATTAAAGAAATCAAATCACCTATTACACGTTTTAAGTTAATAACTAAAGAATATACTTCATTATCATTGCCTGAACAAGACACTACTATTGTCCTAACTGCTAAAAACACTGAACGTAATACATTAAACGAATCAATAAGAGACGCCTTAATAAGAAGCGGACAAATTGATATAAATAATCAAAAAGGATTTGCTGTTATATCTAATAAAAATGAAAAAACAATCAAAAGTTTTGCACCTGGTGACAAAATTATTTTTACCAAAAATAATCATAAACTAAATATCATGAATGGACAATTAGGAAAGATAACTGCTATAAATAACAATTTTATGACTATTTCCAGCAATAGCAAATCCTTTAATATTGATATGAATAACTATCAACATCTTGATTATGGTTATTGTTTTACTGGCTATAAATCTCAAGGTATGACTGTAAACAAAGCCATAGTTAATATAAATAGTAAAAACACTACTTTAAATTCTCGTAATGCTTATTATGTTAATATCAGTCGAGCAAAAAATGGTATAAGTATTTATACTGATAATATAAGCAACATTAGTAATCAAATTAAACAGTGGCAAAAGAAAATCACTTCAGATGATTTCTTGATCAAACAATCCACTAGCTTGCGTAATAAAAACATATCTAAAAACTCAATTAAACACAGCATACTTAAAAAGCCCTTAAATGCCGCTGAATTCAGCATAAATTCAATAAAAGAAGCCTCACAAAAATTAAACACCAGTAAAACTATTAATTCTATTGCTACTAAAATACAGTCTCATATACATTTATAAAGTAATCCGGTTTTTATAAAAATAGTGCTGTTTTGTTTACAAACAAGGATCTAGACTTCGTCCTATTTTCAATAGTCCTTGTTTGTAAACTTCAACAACACTTTATCAATTATCAACCGGAACACTTTTTTCTATTCTCTACAAAGTTCCCCATAAATAATAATTAGAAGGTGATTTTATATGCCTGTACAACAACGAGGAAAAAACAGCTGGCAAATAACTATAAATAATGGCAGCGATCCACAAGGCAGACGTATCCGAATAACTAAAACGATACGTGCAGAAAATAAAACAGAAGCTTTAAAATATGAAAAAATCTTAGCTGGTGAAATAGCTAAGAAAAATTATGTTAATCCACAGTCTATGACTTTAAATAGCTTTTATTCTTACTGGAAAGATAATTACTTAAAAGCACAGAAAAAACGTGATAAAACAGTATTAAGTTATGATGATTTATTTCGTCGTATTGATGCTGCTTTAGGTCATATGCCTATAGATAAATTACAGCCTAAGCATATCCTTGCTTTTTTAGATCAATTACGAACATGTCCCCGTTTAGATAATCGTCCTGGCGGACTATCTGACAACTCTATACGCAAGCACTATACTTTATTGCATTTAATATTAAAAAAGGCTACACAGTGGCAATTCATTTTAAATAACCCTGCCGATGCTGTCGATCCCCCAAAATTCAAATATCGCAATACTAAAAAGATACTATCACCTAAAGAATTAGGTATATTCTTGATTGCTTTACGGCAGGAAAATCTAAAGCATCGACTTTGGGCTATGCTTTGTCTATCATTAGGACTGCGTCGTGGAGAAGCTATCGCATTGCAATGGAAACATGTCAATTTCACTGAAAAGAAATTAACTATCTGTCAAACAGTACAATATATTCCCCGTAAAGGCTTAAGCTTAAAACCTCCTAAAACAGATAGCTCTAACAGAGTTTTAAGTTTATCTAACGAATTGATTGATTTATTATCTGTTTATAAAAAAATAAAACATAAAGAACAGATTACACTCGCTAATAAATGGTGTGGTAATCCTGATTTTAATGAAAACTTCATATTCACAACATGGGATGGCAATATATCACATCCAGATAGTATGAATATTTGGTTACGTAAATTTGCTAAGAAAAATAATTTGCCAGCAATTAGCCCTCACAGTCTTAGACATATGGCAGCTACTTATCTCTTACATGCTGGTGCAGATATTACAACTGTTGCAGGCAAGTTAGGTCATTCTAACGGCACTATAACTCAAACAGTCTACGCCCATTTATTACAAAATGCTGAACAAGAAACCGTTGCTTTGATGAATAATATTCTATCTTCTAGTATAGAAAAAGCTAATAAAATATAAAATATTAAATTATTTTACAACTAGCATTTTTAACATATCCAAACCATCTAAAATCACATTATACATCCCTAATGTAATTTTATTATATAGATTTTTTTCAATTTTTTGAGATTCTTGTGATTCATTTAAAATATTAAGTATGTCTTGACGTATATTTTTACTTAAGGAAACATCTTTTACGAATTCCTCAGCATAATAATATTTAATATTTGGATGTACATTATTAATATTCTCTGCTTTCTTATCTAATAGCCAATAGTGTAATTCATCACAAAATGGTTTATATTTTTCAGTAGTTTCATTTTCATTTATATTATAATTATTTCCCCACATAGTAAAATAGAATGATTTTTTACATTCAATAATAATATGTGAATATTTTATTTTATTAGAGACATCTTTATCTATACAAATATCTGGTATACTTCCATTTGGCAATACAGCATGATAGTGTATTTTTCCATATTTTTCCCTAGCAATTTGTTTACAAATAACTTCCCATTTATTTCCCAAATAAAAGAATAAATCACGTTTTTTACCAACTATTTTATTCAATTCTAACTGGCTTTTACAAAAACTTTCCAAGTAGAAATTTAAATTATTAAAGTCTACTAAATCAATAATTAATTCATTAGTCTTTAAAAGGTAGTAAATTAATTTTTTTAAAATAGGGATTGCTCTAATATCGCCATAACTAAGCAGTAAAAACAAACCACATAGAGGACGTGTTAGATTTCTTGTAAATTTTTCAGTAGGTAACTTTCCCATCCAGTCATCATTTCCTATATATTCTAGTAAATGTTCTCTATTTATTTCTCCCCTATTATAGTCAAGACAATATTTTAAATTCACCACATCATTAAAATATATTTTATTATAAGTACTTTTAAAAACAATAAATTCCATTAAATTAATTAACTCTTGCTGCCATAAGTCATTATTAATAAAAAAACCATCTAAAATAAATTTTAATTTTTTTAAAAAATTAGCTCTTTCTTCTTTCTCAAGAAAAGTAATATATGCAAATATCAAATTTACGCTAAATGGAAATAATCGCCTTGACAATAATGTTATTTTTTCGTGAAATTCAGTTATCAAATTCTCATCAGAAGCTTCATTTAAACAAATAATATACTCATTAAATATGTTTTTATATTCTCTATAATAATTAAAATCAGGTATTATTTCCCCTGCATTTATCATATAAATAATTTCACATAAAACATCAACTTTTTCTAAAACATTGTCACATCTCTTGTATCTATTGATCAACATTTCTGGGGTTTTTAATGTAACTTCCGACTCGTTAGTAAAACATAAAACTTTAGATACTCTAGACCTATCTGTAATGCATCCTTTTTCACTGGCCTTTTTTAACAAATAACACCAGTATGAGTGATACGTTAATGTTTCTACTTTTTTAAATAAAGCTAAAACAGCTTTATAATTAAATAACATTTTATCTTCAATCGGAAAATCTATAATTAATTCGATCTCTTCATCTGTTAATGGTTTATAAATATTTTCTCTATTCTTATTTTTTAATATATATGATCTTATAATACGAGTAAAATCCTGTAATGGATAATTATAGCTTCCTAATATATTTTTACTGATGTAACTATAGTTAAACCTTAACGTTATATCCCTTTCATTTAAAATGCTAGTATATTCTTCTGTAAACTTATATAAAGCATCTTTTCTGATATTTCTTGCGTTTATAGAAATCTCAGAAATATATTTAATAATTTGGTCTAAATTTCTATCATTTACTACATATTTAATCAAAGAATTGGTTATGTGATTACTAGTGTCATTTAATATTCCCAAATGTGCTTTCTCAAACATATTATAATACTTTATGTAATATGTATTAAACCAATGAAATAATTCAATTATTTTATTATCACCTAATTTAGATACTATATTAATAATACTACTTGTTAATCGTGTATTGTCACTATAAAAGTTATCATTCAATACCGGCATTATTGAAGCACCATATTCAGCAAACAATCTTATTCCTTTTTCTCTTTCATGTTTGACCTGAGAAGCAAGTAAATTTAAAATATAGTCATTATTCATGATAATATCTCCTAGTTATTAAGTATATAAATTTAATTAAGCTATTTCTATACAAGCTGACATCATTTTTGACATCATTTTACAACAAAAAAGACTTCCCGAATACGAGAAGCCTTGAATTTACATGGTGACCCACCGGGGAATCGAACCCCGAACCTGCTGATTAAGAGTCAGATGCTCTACCAATTGAGCTAGTGAGTCAGTTCCTTAAGTACGTTATATATTATAAATCATAATTATTAAAAATACAAGTATTTTTTTAATTATGATTTATAATATACCTATTATTTTTTTATTAACAGTGAAAGTGCCGTTTCTGCATTGCTATAAGCATCTTTTCGCAACTGTGCCAAACGATTCTTATTCATTGCTTTGAATTCGTCTTTATTACGCCATTTTTGGGTGAATTCATGCAATATTTTATCTACATCAGCATCTTCAAGTGTATTTACTGCTTTTTCCCCAATAGAATTTAAAAATCTATCTATTTTAGGATCATATGATAAGCCAATCATCGGCACACCCATAACTCCAGCAAATATCAATGCATGCAGGCGAATAGATATAAGCATATCCATATTGCCCGTCAATGATAGTAACTCGCCTGTAGTGTATTCATCGTTTAAGATTATGGGCTTTGTTTTCATATATGATGCTATTTTTCCCGATACTTTTACATCTTCTGGAAACTGCATTGGTATGAAAACAATTTGTGCCGCAAAATTCTCATTGATTTTATCAGCAAGCGCTGCCAATGTTAATTTATAATGCTTAAGACCGCGCCATTCTCTAGGACAAATGCCAATTATTGGTTTTGTTAAAAGCACTTTGTTAGCTGCCAATATTTTGCGACCAATATCAATAGCTACTGGATGAATAGCTAAAACCGGATCGGCTGTCACTTTTATTGCCGGTTTAGTCACTTTAAGCTGCTTTAATTCACTGAGTGAACCAGCATCGCGAATTGTAATATACTTAGCTCTACTGCAGATCCATTTCATTAGCTTACGCGGCAGCCAGCCATAAACAGGACCAATTCCTTGGGCATAAAGCATTACTGGCGTATTAAGTAATTTAGCTAAAAATAATATTCCCAAATAATAATACAAACTGCGGCCGCTTGTTACATTCTGCAGCAAACTGCCGCCACCACTTAGCAGTAAATCAGATTTCTTTAAGGTCTTAATTATTGCCAATATATCGAGCCAACCGATTGAATCTACCCCATGTCTTTTCTTTGTATCCTCAGGATTTGCCGATATAACCGTAAATTTTGTTTTAGGGTCAAGTTCTGTAAAAACTTCCAACATTGCGGCAAGCATTGCTTCATCACCGGCATTTTTTGAACCATAATACCCTGAAACTACAATGTTATTCATGCCCGATATTTTTCCTCCTCTCTAAACGAGAAGATACGTATCGCCATACTTCCAACAGCAATACCGCTATAATACCAAGCAATGCCCCCAAAACAATGCCATCTATTCCACGAACTAATGACATATACATTGGTGTACGCATATGCGCAAAAGTTTCAATCATTGATCCTTGTCCAATAGTTGCTGCAAAAACTATTATGCCAAATAACATTACCGGCCATTTTCTAAGCCAAGCTATCACCATAATAATAAATGCCGGATGACCAATAAACAATTCTTTGGAGCGCGGCCGCGCAAAAAATGCCCGTTCTAATATAGCACGAATTTTTAATTCAATTCCCGGCACTGGGAAGCCAGCTGTATGACCAGAACGTTCAACAAACACCACTAATACAACTAATAAAAAGAAGAATATCATCAGTGTCTTCACTAATACTTTCATATTAAGTAAATATTTTATCTGCTCAATAAGTTTCATTGGTACCAGTGGATTATTGTCATCCAGAATATTATAGCGCTGGCAAAGTGCTATCCCCACCAATATCATTGGTAAAACAAAGGTCAATTTAATACCACGGAAAAAGTCAATTTCAAGGAAGTATCTTACATCAGATAATAATCCTGATAAATATGCTGCACCCATAAATGATATTACACTGGCAACAATTATCCCCACCACCGCCGTTACAATAGCAGCAATAATTGATTTATCTTCACTGCGATCACGGTTTTTTAATCGTTCCAGCACCCAAATCATTGATAGCGCGGGAAATAAATTAGCTGATGCCAATGCTCCTATCAAGCGTATTTTATTGCCATGTCCCATGGCTAAGGGAATTACACAGATAAGTGATGCAATAATAAACAATGCATACTGATATTTCATTTTAAAACCTGGAATAATAAGCGACAGGTATAAAACTCCCGCTGCACAAACTCCCAGCATTAAAAGTATTCTAAGTCCCTGATTAGCCTGATATTCATTGAAAGTACTTGCCGGCCCAATTTTAAAACCCTTAGCCTCAAGTTTGTTTTTGACAGCACTGAAATATTTCATATTGGTCTCAAACAACGACATATTTGGTGCAGGCTGTTTATAGAGTTTTAGTAAATCGATGCGAATGTTTCTTTCTTCATCGGTATTGCTCCAACGTTCAACAGCATCTGCCATCTTCAATTTAGGCTGCTCACCTTCAGGAATTACATAAAGGCGTGCTGCTTTATAATCCAAACCTTTGGCCAAATCCAAAAGACCTGCTTGCGGATAAAATTGCAGCTGTGTTACATTTTCTATCATACCAAGTGTTATATTACGTTTTTTCATCTGTTCTACTGTATACTCGGATAAATCAGGTGCACCCAATGTTGCCTTACCAGAAAATACAATATCAGATACCTTTATACCTTTTAAACGAGAAAAAACAGCATCTATTTTTTCTTTATTAATATCAGTATAGTTGCTTGGACGAGCCACTACATAAAAGCCAGCAGCATTTACTGCTTTCATTTCATCAGTTGGCATACCAATATTCATTTTTTCAAAATCTTCATAGCGGTCTTTTACCACTAATACCTCTTGACTGCCTACTGTTGTTGGATGGACTCTATTTGCCCCTAAGCGCAGTAATAAATCTTCTTTTATTTCCTTAAAAGTCTGTGCATCATGACCTGTGACATATATCTGCTCAGCTTTTATCTCATTTTTTTCTGCTAATTCTCGCCAAGCCGGATCAGTCAATGTTCCATTATAGTAAGCTCGCAATATTTCGCTGCCTGGTGTTGCTGCGGCTTTTCCATTAACGTTTAATTTTTTAAATGTTGTTTCGTAAACAGCCAGTGATGTTATCCCTGCTTTTTTCACCTGTGCAAGTACTTCGGATGGTGGTAAGCCTTCATCTTCTGCTAATTCTAATACATCTTCATAGTCGAGCACTAGCTCAACAGTCTTATTACTTTGTTCTATATGATATCTTTGAAAACTGATTATTAATCCAGCCACCAAACCTACTGCAATTAGCAACACAAACCAACGGTTGTAATTGAAAACTTTCAAAATGTTCCCCACCTTGTCTATTCTTTGTGAGCACTTGCTACAATAGCCAGCTTATTTTCTCTTTGTGTTACAGTATCAATCTGTGCATCAAACGGCAATTTAGTTTTATCAATTAATAGGATATTTTCCATGCTGTTTAAGCTGATTTTTCCCAATAAATCATTCTCTACATCAAGTTCTGAAACTTTAAAGTAGATATTGCCATCTTTAGTATAAAGATTTCCCCGCATATTAGCTAATATTTTATTCCCCAATAATGGAATTTCTGCTTTTACTGTTACAAATTTAGGCATAATATCAACATTTACGTTATGAACCTTACTTATACGTTTAGCTAATAATTTTTCTAACGACTTTTCGTCAATAGTACATGACATCGTGATATTTTTAGCTTTAGCAATCTTTAAATGCTTTTCCAGCAGTGAACTCATATCTATTTTTATATTGGTTCCAACTAATGATAAATCATGTACCTCGGTTTCTCCAATAAGTGCTGTATCCGCTGTATAAGAAATTTTATCAATATTACCATTAGCAATCATAAATGATGGATGTGTGTATATCTCGCCATATATATGCTGTGCCTTCATATTATCCTTTAAATAACTTCGTATTGTAAAAGATATATAATTAGGTAATAGTAAATTAGTCAGCACTGTTAACACTATTATTATTAAAGAAACAACAACTAAACCTTTTCGCAAATTTATCACCTGCACTATCAACTATATTAAATTTGTTTATTTGCCTTTGCCCGCAAATAATTTTCAATGAACATGTTTATTTCGCCGTCCATGACACCTTGAGTATCACTTGTTTCTACATTAGTACGATGATCCTTTACCATATTATATGGATGGAAAACATATGAACGTATCTGGCTGCCCCATTCTATTTTTTGCTGGTCGCCTTCCAACTTAGACAGTTCTTCTTCTTTTTTCTGTAGTTCGAGCTCAAATAATCTAGCACGCAACAACCGCATACATTGTTCCTTATTTTGCAGCTGGGAGCGCTGGTTTTGACACTGAGCTACAACCCCAGTTGGAATATGGGTCATACGAACAGCTGAATCCGTTTTATTGATATGCTGCCCACCAGCACCGCTGGCGCGATAAGTATCAACACGAACATCTACCATGTTAATATTGACTTCCACATTATCATCGATTTCCGGCATTACATCACAAGCTGAAAAGGATGTATGACGGCGAGCATTCGAATCAAATGGTGATATACGAACAAGACGATGTACGCCCTTTTCCGCCTTTAAATAACCATAGGCATTATGCCCCTTTATCATCAGAGTAACCGATTTCACACCGGCTTCATCGCCTGGTAATAAATCAGCTGTTTCTACAGAAAAACCATTTTTTTCTGCCCAGCGACCATACATACGCAGCAGCATCTGTGTCCAATCCTGTGCTTCTGTTCCGCCCGCACCAGCATGCAGTGTTAAAATAGCATTATTAGCATCATAATGGCCTGATAAAAGTATTTCCAGTTCAAGCTGTTCTAACTGTGTACGAATGAATTTTATATCACCCTCAACTTCAGCACAGACACTTTCATCCTTATCTTCCATGCCCATTTCCCATAATACCTGCATGTCCTCATATTTATTGATAAGGTTTTCGTAACGTTCTACACCATCTTTTAATGCGTTTAATTCTGTAGATACTTTCTGGGCTTTTTCAGGATCATCCCAAAAAGCTGGTTCACCCATTTTATATTCTAGCTCGGCTATTTTTTCTTTTTTGCGAGCGACGTCAAAGTGAAGCCCCCATTTCATCCAGTTTTTTCTTGACGTCTACAATTGTTGTACGTAAATCTTCTAACACTGTCTTTCACATCCTTAAAATTTATATAAAATTATACCCGCTCCGGTATTTCTTAAAATACAGCAACAGCCAGATAGGCTATTGCTGTATTTTTTTATTTATTACGTCCACAGCAGTTTTTATATTTTTTTCCGCTGCCACAAGGACACGGGTCATTTCTGCCAACTGTTTCTTTATTCACCACTGGTTTCTTCTTAGTTTCTTCAGTCTCATCGCCGCCATGTGATGCTGTTGCTGTCTGCAAATGGTCTTCAAGCTGACTTTGTTGTTCCTGTACGATATTAACACGATACATCAGCTTAGCTACTTCTTCCTTGACATTATTAATCATAGCCTGGAACATATCATAAGCTTCTGTTCTATATTCAACAATTGGATTTTTTTGTCCATAAGCACGAAGTCCAATTCCTTCACGCAGCATATCCATTTCGTCAAGATGTTCCATCCATTTATTATCAACGACTTTAAGCATGATTATTTTTTCTAATTCACGCATATTTTCTTCGCCAAACATCTGTTCCCGTGCTTTATAATTCTCATCAGCCATGTTGTATAACATTTCTTTTAGTTCGTCACGGCTCATGCTTTCCAGCCCACCCTGCTGTAATTTTCCCTGTACAGCATAAACTTTTTCTGCATCTTCTATTAAATCAGCAATATTCCATTCTTCAGGATAAAGTTTTTCATTAGCATACAAATCCATTTCATCATCGATAATTTCATGAATCATCTGTAAAACATTATCTTTTAAATTTTCACTGGTCAGTACTGTACGACGTTGTCCATAAATAACTTCACGCTGTTGATTCATAACATCATCATATTCAAGGACATGCTTACGAATATCAAAGTTGCGTGCTTCCACTTTCTTTTGCGCCTGTTCAATAGAACGCGTAACCAGCTTGTGTTCAATCGGATCATCTTCGCCCATACCAAGTTTATCCATGATATTGGCAATATTGTCTGACCCAAATAAACGCATCAAATCATCGTCAAGTGACAGATAAAAACGTGATGAACCAGGGTCACCCTGACGACCAGCACGACCACGCAGCTGATTATCAATACGGCGTGATTCATGGCGTTCCGTACCAATGATATGGAGCCCGCCGTTTTCTTTAACACCCTCACCCAGCGTAATATCTGTACCACGGCCTGCCATATTGGTAGCAATAGTAACAGCTCCCGCCTGACCAGCATTAGTAATAATCTGCGCTTCCTGTTCATGGTATTTAGCATTTAAAACGTTATGCGGAATATGATGTTTTTTTAGTAAATCGCCCAGTTCCTCTGACTGCACAATTGAAGTTGTACCAACAAGAACCGGCTGACCTTTAGTGTGATATTCCTTGATGGCATTTACAACTGCTTTTAATTTAGCCTTTTTCGTTTTATAAATAACATCAGGATGATCTAAACGCTGAATAGGTTTATTAGTAGGAATTACTATAACCGGCAATTTATAAATTTTGAGGAATTCATCTTCTTCAGTCTTAGCTGTTCCTGTCATGCCTGATAATTTATCATACATACGGAAATAATTTTGGAATGTTATTGTTGCCAAAGTCTGTGATTCACGCTGAATTTTTACATTTTCCTTAGCTTCAATAGCCTGATGTAAACCATCAGAATAACGACGGCCAAACATAAGGCGTCCGGTAAATTCATCAACGATAACAATTTCATCATCACGCACTACATAATCCCTATCACGAATCATAAGTGCCTTAGCCCGTAATGCCTGGGTAAAGCAATGTGACATTTCAATATTACTTGTATCATAGAGATTTTCAATGTTTAAGGCCTTTTCGATCTTGCTTACAGCTGACTCTAATGGCGATACATTCTTTTCTTTTTCATTGAGCGTATAATCTTCGCCTTCTTTTAAAGGTGCTACTGCTCTTGCCATAATTGAATACATATTGGTTGATTTACTACCAGGACCTGAAATAATAAGTGGTGTACGGGCTTCATCAATTAAAATACTATCTACTTCATCGACAATAGCATAATTGAGATCTCTTTGCACCATCTGATCCTTATAGATAACCATGTTATCACGCAGATAATCGAAACCAAATTCATTATTAGTACCAAATGTAACATCACAGTTATAGGCAAATTTACGTTCAGCAAAATCCATATCATGCGTAATAAGGCCTACTGATAAACCAAGTGTACGATATAATTTCCCCATCCACTCACTATCACGTTTAGCCAGATAATCATTGACTGTAATCATATGAACACCTTTTTGTGATAAGGCATTAAGGTAAACAGCTGTTGTCGCTACAAGGGTTTTCCCTTCACCTGTTTTCATTTCGGCAATCTTACCTTCATGCAGGCAGATACCCCCTATAAGCTGTACATCAAAATGGCGCATCCCGAGCTTGCGGCGTGATGCTTCACGTACAACAGCAAAAGCTTCTGGCAATATTGCATCCAAAGATTCACCATTAGCTATACGCGTTTTGAATTTTTCAGTATTTCCGCACAATGTACCATCGCTCATCTTGCGATACTCTGGTTCCAGCGCATTTATTGCTTCCACAATTTTGCGCATGCGTTTTATTTCTTTTTCGTTATTATCTCCTAATAAACTTTTTAAAAAACCTAACAAATATGTCACCTCTTATTATAGTAAAGACATTTTTATGCATTAGACTAAGTATTGTTAATAACAAATATATTGGCAGCCTATTCTCCGTTATGAATAGACTACGTAAAATTTTATCAAACAATCCCCTATAAGTCAAAACAGTCTAAGATAAATTATAATCTTTAATGACTTTTTTATCAATAAAAAAGTTTCCACCCTAATAATTCCTTGGATAGAAACCTTTTTAATTAAAACATTGTCTTCATTATCCCGATAACTTTTACCACTTTTACCTTGAATACTTGTTTTAACGCTGGTGTTAAATCCTGAATATGGATTCTTTGCAGTTCATTGCCTGCTGTAATAAGTAAAGTATTATCATTTTTAGACAAATTATGGATAGGCTCGATATATTTAACAAAATCCTCTTCACCTATCATATCTTTTAATCGGGCAAAGCATTCCGTAAATTCACTTTTACGTTCTACAATAGAACTAAGTCGTTCTGTTTTTAAATGCGGGTTATTTCTAATATTATCCATATTTTCTGCTGGTTTAAACAAATTTTTTCACTTTCCTTTCATTTAATTATATTTTTTCGTACTATGCATGTAAAAAAAACTGCCATAAAGCATCTTTCTTTATGGCAGTCCAAAATTATTTATTGTGCTATTTTTTCATCTTCAAAATAACGCATGCTTGTTTTTTTCCATTCTTTTACACTGTAAAGCATAACCCGTTCATTTAAGCCATTTTCCTGTGCTAAGGTCTGAGCGATATCGTCGCATTCTTCCTTAGTGGTTGCATGAATCATCGTATAAACATTATAGGGCCAGTCCGGTGTAGTTGTTCTATCATAACAGTGTGATACAGCTGCATTAGCAGCCATTGCCCGGCCAATTTCATCCATCTTTTCCGCAGGAACCACCCATGCACAAAGCACATTTGCCGAAAAACCAGCTGTATAATGAGCCAGTACTGCACCCATCTTACGAATTTGGCCATTTTCTTTATACTTAGTCAGACGCTGTAATAATTCGCTCTCGGTTATCCCAATGCGTTTTGCTAATTCTTCATAGGGATTAGCTACAAGAGGAAAATCATTTTGCATTACTCTAATAATTTTTTTATCCAATGTATCCATATCATTACCTACTTCAAATTAAATTTTACATTTACTTTATACTTTTTCCGAGAAACCAAATTCATTGCAGCCTCTACGCCTGGCAGTTTCCGTACATTTGACAAAATCTCATCACGATCCTGCTCACTATGTGTCAGCAAAGTAAACCATAAGTTATATTTCCCCTTGCGCTCATAATTATGTGTTGCTCCCTCATAATTATTTATCGCGCTGGCAACTTGTTTCATATAGCCTTCCTTTACCTTTAATGCTACCAATGTCCCACTATAACCAAGCTTAGCAGAATCAAAAAAAGGACCTACTCGCCTAATATATCCAGCCTGTTTTAATTTATTGAGCCGTTCTATAACCTCTTGCTCAGACAGGCCAATGATTTTGCCTAAATCAGCAAACGGCTGTGGGGTCAATGGCAGATTAGTCTGTATAGCATTCAAAATCTTTTTGTCTGATAGTGTCAGCATTTATCTACCTCGTATTTATAATTATATAATTGAATCTGATTCATATTTAATATAATTATTCTACCAAAGCTTCCCCTATAAAGTCAAGTAAATATGAACGGCCGTCATTTTTTACGGAAGAATACGGCAATATCATAAGTTCAGGCACTCCTAAAGCTTTTTTTATGCGCGCAATATTTTTATTTACGGCATTTTTACTAATTTTATCAGCTTTAGTTGCTATTACGAAAACTGGTAAATTATTTTTTACCAGCCATTTAAACATATCTATATCCGACTGCATAGGGTCATGTCGTATATCAATAAGCTGACATACACAATAGATCTGCTCAGATGTCAGAAAATATTTTTCGATAAACGAAGCCCATATTTTTCGGGCAGATTTACCTGTTTTAGCATAACCATAGCCTGGTAAATCCACTAGATAAAAATCTTTTACCGATTCATCTTCGTAATATTTAGCACGTAATTTGAAAAAATTTATAGTCTGTGTCTTTCCCGGCGTACCGCTTATCCGCGCTAAATTGCGTGTACGCGTAAGCGAATTAATCAATGATGATTTACCAACATTGGATCGACCAATAAAAGCAATTTCCAGCATTTTTTCCTCAGGAAATTGCTCTGGTTTTACCGCTGATGCTATATATTCAGCACCAATTATATTTATCATTTCTTTTTTATTTTCTATCATTCGTCCACCAATGCATATTTCAAAACTTCATCCATACTGGCAACTGGTATAAAGGTCATTTTTTCTCTGACTTCTTCATCAATATCTTCAATATCTTTTTCATTTTCCTGCGGCAGAATTATTGTATATATCTTTTCACGATAAGCAGCTAGCGTTTTTTCTTTAAGCCCGCCGATCGGTAGTACACGACCACGCAACGTAATTTCGCCAGTCATGGCTAAATCACTACGAACTTTTTTATCAGTAAGCGCCGATATCATTGCTGTAGCCATTGTTATACCCGCTGATGGGCCATCCTTAGGAATAGCTCCTTCCGGCAAATGAATATGAATATCTTTCTTTTCATAAAATTGTTCATCAAGCCCTAACTCTTCACTGCGGCTTCTTATATAGGAAAGTCCGGCTTTAGCGGATTCCTGCATAACATCACCTAATTGACCGGTTAATATTAAATGCCCTTTGCCTTTTAAGACAGTGACTTCTGTAGGTAAAATATCCCCTCCTACTTCTGTCCATGCCAGTCCTGTGCATACACCTACTTCAGCTTTCTTTTCAGCTTTATTACGGGCATATTTAGCACGTCCTAAAAATTCTTCTAAATTTTTAGCAGTAATGCGAATTTTATCTTTTTCTTCTTCAATAATTTTTTTAGCAATTTTCCGGCATACAGCACCAATTTGACGTTCCAGCTCACGCACACCAGATTCTCTAGTATAATCCGCTATTATTTTCTGCAAAGATCCCGCCATAAACTGCAATTGTGCTTTCTTTAAACCAGCTGCTTCCATCTGTTTATTTACCAAATATTGCTTAGCTATCTGATATTTTTCCTCTTCGGTATAACTTTCCAATGTTATAATTTCCATGCGATCACGCAAAGGACGTGGTACTCTTGCTATATTATTGGCAGTTACTATCCAAAACACTTGTGATAAATCAAAGGGGATTTCCACATAATGATCAGAAAAAGTATTATTTTGTTCTGGGTCGAGCACTTCGAGCAGTGCAGCTGCTGGATCACCTCTGAAATCAGCCGCAATTTTATCAATTTCATCAAGTAAAAATACAGGATTTTTGCTTTCGGCTGTTTTAATGCCATTTATTATTCTGCCCGGCATTGATCCTACATATGTTCTGCGATGACCGCGGATTTCAGCTTCATCACGCAAGCCACCTAATGATGCCCGAACAAACTTTCTTCCCATTGCCCTAGCAATGGATGAGGCCAAAGAAGTCTTACCAACACCTGGTGGACCTACCAAACAAATTACCGGAGCTTTCTTCCCATTGGATAATTTGCGCACAGCCAAATATTCCAAAATACGTTCTTTGACTTTCTTTAAGCCATAATGATCCTTTTCCATAATATCTCTGGCCGCATCAATATTAAGCTTTTCTTTACTGGTACGATTCCATGGTAAATCCAATAAACACTCAATATATGAGCGTGCAACACCCGTTTCTGCTGATGCCGGTGACATTCTTTCCAAGCGTGCTACTTCTTTAGCTAATACCTCCATAACACGGCTTGGATACTTGCCTTTAGTCATTCGTATTTTATATTCATCAACTTCAGGTCGTTGTCCATCTCTATCGCCCAATTCTTTATGAATTGCTTTTAATTGTTCACGCAGATAATATTCTTTTTGGATTTTTTCCATCTGCTTATGAACACGCTGACTAATCTGCTGTTCAATACCTAAAATTTCCATTTCGCGTGTTAAAATTGCATAAAGTTTTTCCAAACGCTTTGTAATGTCAATTAAAGATAATAAATCCTGCTTATCCTCTAATTTCATATTCATGTGGCTGGCAATCAAATCACATAAATGACCACCATCTTCTATCATAACCACCGACACTAATGTTTCCGGTGGAATTTTCTTACTCAATTTCACCCATTTTTCAAACTGGCTTACTACGCCACGCGTCAAAGCTTCCATATTTATCGAGTCATCCTGCTTATCTTCCTTATACTCGATAATCTCTGCTTCATTATATTTTTCACCAAAGTTAATATCAGTAATCTGAGCCCGGTACATACCTTCTACCAAAACACGCATAGAGCCGCCTGGTAATTTCAAAAGCTGTCGTATTTCTGCCACAGTTCCCACTTCATATATATCATCGACGCCAGGATCATTTACCGCAGCATCCTTTTGGGCACTAAGCATTATCTTGTGCTCATGCACCATAGCTTCTTCCAATGCTGCTACAGATTTATCACGTCCTACATCAAGATTAACTATTACATAAGGAAATACAACTATTCCTCGGAGTGCTAGCAACGGCAATTTCTTTCTTTTTTCTTCTTTTGCCATCTAATACACTTCCTCTCTAAAATTTATAATTTTTTACTAAGAACTCTACTCAATTGGTATTTATACATTAGAAAGAATCATTAAATATCTTTAAACTATTATTATAGTTAATTCATTAAAAAGTATTAAATTCCCTGCCTGCAAAATTTCAATATAATAAAAAGAGCTGCTATATCTATATTTTGCAGATAATTCCTTTATAAGGAACCATCATTGCCAAGCAGCTAATAAAGTACTCCTACTTTTTCAGCCCTATAGATATAACAACTCTGTGACATATTCCCAACACTTAAGGTTTTATCATTTAAAGTGGGGGGTTCTCGTTCGATATAACTATCGTTATAAGCCTAAGCGAGCTAACCCCGTGTGTCTCACGGTTCTTGTCAATTATATACTACCAGAAACATCTAGTTTAAGATTACTAACGGCAATAATATTTATGCTGATTCTTCACTTGTTATTGCTTTTTTCGCAGGCTGCTTCTTCTTGTTACCATAAGTCAACAAAGGATCTATACCCTCTTCCACAACCTCTTTGGTAATACGACAAGCAGTAACACCTTTTGTCGAAGGTATCTCAAACATAACATTGCGCATTATTTTTTCAATTATTGAACGTAAGCCACGTGCCCCAGTTTTTCGCTTCATAGCATCCTTCGCTATTGACCTTAATGCTTCCTTGTCAAATTCCAAATTAACACTATCCATTTCCAGCATTTTCTTATACTGTTTTACTAGTGCATTTTTGGGTTTCACTAAAATATCTATTAAAGCCTCTTCATCTAAGGCATCAAGTGTTACTACAATTGGCAAACGACCAATAAACTCTGGAATCAAGCCATTTTTCAAAAAGTCTTCCGGCAAAACATGGTGAAAAGCTTCCCCGGTATTATAGACCTTATGACTCTTTACCTCAGCACCAAATCCCATATTTTTTTCACCGCGACGATTTTCAATGATTTTTTCCAAACCATCAAAAGCTCCACCGCAAATAAATAATATATTAGTCGTGTCAATTTGTATTAATTCCTGATGTGGATGTTTTCTGCCGCCTTGTGGTGGCACATTGGCAACGGTTCCTTCTAAAATCTTTAATAATGCCTGCTGTACTCCTTCACCAGAAACATCACGTGTTATTGATGGATTTTCTGATTTACGGGCAATTTTATCGATTTCATCAATATATATTATGCCTTTTTCTGCTTTTTCTATATCATAATCTGCTGCTTGTATAAGTTTGAGTAAGATATTTTCCACATCTTCTCCAACATAGCCGGCTTCAGTCAACGATGTAGCATCAGCAATAGCAAAAGGGACATTAATTATCCGTGCCATAGTCTGCGCCAATAAGGTTTTTCCTGAACCAGTAGGTCCCAGCATAAGAATATTAGATTTTTGTAATTCGATATCATTATGCTTTAACCCTGCATTTATTCGTTTATAATGATTATAAACCGCTACAGACAAGGTCTTTTTGGCTTCTTCCTGGCCAATAATGTATTGGTCAAGTATAACTTTTATCTCCTTGGGTTTGGGTATATCTTTAAGTTCCACTTCGATTCCGTCAGTTAACTCTTCTTCTATTATTTCATTGCACAATTCAATACATTCATCGCAAATGTATACACCAGGTCCTGCTACGAGCTTTCGAACCTGTGTTTGTGGTTTACCACAGAACGAACATTTGAGTTGGCCTTTTTCGTCACCGAATTTTAACATTTTTATCACCTCTTCCTTGGAAATAAGACGAAGCTCTTATTTATTGTCCGATTTCTTGGCTTTATCAGCATCTTCTGGTCTGATTATAACATCATCGATAAGCCCATAAGCCTTAGCTTCAGCCGCAGACATAAAATTATCGCGTTCGGTATCAAGTTCGATTTTTTCTTCCTTTTGACCGGTATGACGCATTAGGATTTCATTCAAAATTTTTCTGGCCCGCAATAATTCTTTCGCCTGTATCTGAACATCAGTAGACTGTCCCTGCGCACCACCCAGTGGCTGATGTATCATTATACGGGAATAAGGCAATGCGAAGCGTTTACCGGCAGCTCCAGCTGTCAGCAGCAGCGAACCCATACTAGCTGCCTGTCCCATACATATAGTGGATACATCTGGCTTTATGTACTGCATAGTATCATAAATAGCAAGTCCTGCAGTAACAACACCGCCAGGGCTGTTTATATATAAATGTATGTCTTTATCAGGATCTTCCGATTCTAAAAACAACAATTGTGCTATTACTACATTAGCAACATTATCATCAATAGGACCACCAAGAAAAATTATACGATCTTTTAGTAAGCGTGAATAAATATCATATGCACGTTCTGCTCTGCCTGACTGTTCAACGACCATTGGTACATAATTCATAACGACTCACTCCTCCCTTTTCGGAGAATTATACAACTATTTTGCTAAATTGTCTACAATAAACTGTGCAGCTTTTTGACGACGAATTGTATCGTAAAGGCTAGCAATATAACCATTTTTAGTTATAATCTTTTTAACTTCTTTGGCAGTGCTGCCATAACGTGCTGCCATTAAAGCAATTTCAGTATCAACTTCTTTATCTTCTACTTTAACGCCTTCAGCTGCTGCGATAGTTTCTAAAACAAGATCAGTCTTAACAGCCTGTTGTGCTGTCTCACGATATGAATCACGAAGTTTAGCCATATCAGTGTTGCTGTATTGAAGATATTGTTCCATTTTCATGCCATGTTGTTCAAGGCTGGCATTTAATTCATTAAGCATGCTGTTTACACGATTATCAATCATGACATCAGGTATTTCTACAGCTGCATTATCAGCTGCTGCTTTCATAGCATTGTTTCTTAATTCGCCTTCAGCACGTGATTGTGCAGATTTTATCATATTCTCACGTAAATTTTTCTTTAAATCTTCTACTGTTTCATAAGAAGTAGAACTTTTTACGAATTCATCATTTAATTCAGGAAGTTCCTGTATTTTAATAGCCTTTATTTTGCAATGGAACATTGCATCTTTGCCAGCTAAAGATTTTTCATGATATTCTTCAGGGAATTTTACAGATACATCTTTTTCTTCACCAACTTTAGAGCCAATAAGTTGTTCTTCAAATCCAGCAATAAAATGGCCGGAACCAATCTGAAGCGGATAATCTTTACCTTCGCCGCCTTCAAAAGCTTCACCATCAACAGTACCTAAGAAATCTAAAGTTACAAAATTGTCATTTGCAACAACAGCATCTTCAGCAGCATCTACCATTTTAGCATGATGTCCACGCATATTTTTGATTTGTTCATCAATTTCTTCATCGCTTACTTCAGCTTTTGGCATTTCAATCGTAAGACCTTTATAATCACCCAAAGTAACTTCAGGTTTTGCTGTAACTGTAGCTTTAAATACTACATCTTTACCTTCTTCTAAAGTAACAATTTCAATTTGCGGACGATCTACTGGTTCAACTTTTTCCTGAGCTAAAGCTTCATCAAAAGCTTTAGGTGCAAGAATTTCAAAAGCTTCATCCAAAATAGTCTGCATACCAATATTTTGAACAAGAATATGCTTAGGTGCATGACCTTTTCTAAATCCTGGGATATTAACACGATTACCTAACTGCTTGCAAGCAGCTGTTACAGCCTTGGCAAGTTCATCTGCCGGCATTTCTATAGTTAGAACCAATTTCTGGCTGTCTGCTTTTTCTGTACTGACTTTCATTTTATAAAATAACCTCCTAAAATTATAATGTAAAACGACCCATTGGGAATGAAGGCCGCAGTACACCTAATATACTATAAGCATAATAACATAAACCCTTTGCAAATACAAGCCTTTACATGCTGTAACGGACTAGCTGTCATCATACTTTTATATCTGTAAAAATAGTACTATTTATTTATCCCATAAATAATTTTGTTTTATATATAAAACAAAAAAACCCGGCATATAGCCGGGATTATATTCTGGAGCGGAAAACGAGGCTCGAACTCGCGACCCCCACCTTGGCAAGGTGGTGCTCTACCACTGAGCTACTTCCGCAGATATGGAGCGGGAAACGAGGCTCGAACTCGCGACCCCCACCTTGGCAAGGTGGTGCTCTACCACTGAGCTACTCCCGCATATTATGGAGCGGAAAACGAGGCTCGAACTCGCGACCCCCACCTTGGCAAGGTGGTGCTCTACCACTGAGCTACTTCCGCATATTATGGAGCGGGAAACGAGGCTCGAACTCGCGACCCCCACCTTGGCAAGGTGGTGCTCTACCACTGAGCTATTCCCGCTTGTTTGCTATCAACCACAGCAACGGATATTATTATACACTATACAAAATAAATGTCAATACTTAAATTAAAAAAATCATATTAAAAATTTTATACTATATTTACTTTTCCCCATTTTTCCGGCCCTATCACTCCAAGTACAGTAATTATTAATTTTTCTTACAATGACAAAAATATTATAACCACTATCTGATAATAAACCACTATTTATGCTATAATAAAAAAAACTTTACTTATAAGGATGTGACTTTCTCGTGGACGTTCCCGAGACCGATTTATTTTTTATTTTACTGATTATTATATTTTTTATCAATAGTTTTTTTATCCTACTGCGCACAGCTCTTGTCGAATCGCATAAGAGTCAGTTAGAAAAAAATCTTAACAACAATGATATACGCTTAGAAAAAGCTGCTGTCATCATTGACGAAACCGATAATTTACTGACAGGTTTTTCCATTTGTACCATCTGTCTAAATTTTTTCATTGGTATAATAACGTTTTTTGCAACCATCCCCTATTTCTATTACCTAATGGAAAAATTGCCCATAAAATTCACCTATTCTTATGAACTGGCCTTTTTGCTTGGTGCCATCATCACTTTATTTATAGATATATTGTTTGCTAATCATTTGCCCAAAAAGATAGCACAGATAAAACCAGAATTTTATATCATACACAATTTATCTTTTCTAGTTATTTTTAATAAAGTTATACAGCCGCCAATCATTTTTTTATCCTATGCTGTAAATTTTATTCTAATGATAACCGGTTCTAACCCCCCCGATAACGATTCCGTTACTGAAGACGAAGTAAAAGATCTCATAGAACGTGGTACAGAAGAAGGAACATTTGAAAAAGCCGAGCAGGATATGGTTGACAGCATTTTCCATATGAGCGATCAGACAGCCTACTCCTTAATGACACCACGTACCCAAATAATTTGGCTTGATATTGAAGATGATTTAATAACCAATCTTAATGTCATCCGAAAAAACCCTCATGAACTTTTTTTAATTGGCCGCGATGATTTAGATAATCTTTTAGGAATCATCTACACCAAGGATATATTAAACGCTGCATTATCCAATGATTTATGTGATTTGGCTAAATTTGTAAAGAAGCCCATCTTTGTCCCCCGTTCCATGGAAACATTTCGCGTCCTGGAAAAATTTCGCGACAACAATATCCACGAAGCTGTTGTTGTAGATGAATATGGTGGTGTTGTCGGTTTAATAACCTTAAAAGATATCGTTGAAGAAATAATTGGTGATATTTCATCTGTTGAAGAAAAGGAAGCTGTACAAATAATTCAGCGTACTGAAACTTCTTGGTATATTGACGGATTATATGATATCGATGACTTTAAGGAAAAATTTGACATTGAGGAGCTACCCGGCGAAGAACGTGGTCACTATAAAACCATTGGCGGCTTTTTAACCTCATATTTTGGCTATATTCCAAAAACCGCCGAATACAAAATCTGGCAGAATCTAAAATTTGAAGTTGTTGATATGGATAGAACTCGTATTGACAAAATTTTAATTACCAAACTTGATAACTATTAATAGAAAATACGCCTGTATAAATTAGTGTTAAATCCAATTTATACAGGCGTATTTATTTTACAGTAGTTTCATTATTATTTTTGCCAATTTTGTTATCGCAATGCCAAATTCCTCACAGTTAAGATAGGCATATGATATACGCAAGGAGTTATTGGGCTTAAAATCATAAACATCTCCCGGTGCTATCAAAATATTATTTTGTACCGCCATAAAAAACAATTTTTCAATTGGAATATATTTATTAAAGGTCAGCCATATATAAAAGCCCCCCTGTGGTTTATTCCATACGGCAATATCACCAAATAATTTTTTTATGAACGCTAAGGCATTATTACAGCGTTTTTGCAGCTCGACGCATAAATTTGATAAATGTTTTTCATATAAACCACTGTTAATAAATTCTGCCAAAATTAATTGTGAAATCGAACTGGTTCCATAATCCATCTGCATTTTTATATCACCCAGTCGCTGCACAATAGCTTCCGTTGCTACCAGCCAGCCCACCCTAAGACCCGGTGCCAGTGTTTTAGATGCTGTTCCTAAATATATTACTAAATCATTTCTGTCTAATGATTTTAGTGACGGCAGCATTACTTTTTTAAAATTCAGTTCCTGATAGGCAGCATCCTCTATAATCGGCAATTGCCGTTCCTGACAAAATTTTATCAATTCCTGTCTGCGTGACAAGGACATATTAATTCCTGTTGGATTGTGATTGGTTGGTATCGTATATAATATCGGAAATTTTTTCTCATTAATATCTTTAACAGTTGATGGTATCTGCCAATATTTAATCCCCTGCTTATCAAGGCCTATCCCTTGCAGTTTCATCCCGGCCGACTGGAATACTTCCAACGATTTTAGGTACGTCGGCATTTCCATATAAACAGCGGCTTTTTCCTGCATAAGCCCCACCGATATCAATTGCAACCCCTGCAGTGATCCTGATGTTATTAATATATTATCTGCTGTTATATTTTTCATTCCTTGCTTATGCAAATGATCTGCCAATGCCTGTCGTAATTGTATGGAGCCTAACGTTTCCAAATAACCAAATTTAATATGTTTTTTACTGATTTTACTCAAAACTTTATCCCACATTTTATAAGGAAATAAGTCAGGCGCAATTTCTCCTGTTCCCAACCGCAATATATTAGGTTTAAATTCTAAGCGGTTTATTTCCTGGATAATATGATTATTAGCCTTAAAAGCACCTGAATTTATATATTTCCCCCAATCCAATGATGAGGTTAGCATTACCGACCACGTGTTAGCCTCAACCTTCGTGCCTAAACGACCATAGCTCTTAATAATTCCATACGAAGCCAGCTCCTCCATAGCCGTAACCACCGTACTTCTATTGACGCCAAAAATTTCGGCTAATTTGCGCTGCGGTGGCAATTTTGTCCCTATACTCCATTCACCACAGGCAATTTTTTGACAAACGAAATCCACAATCTGCTGATATAATGGCTTAATCGTGTATTCCTTAGCTTTCCAGCTCACCGGTAAATCAAGTTTATTTTTACTGTTCATTGTATTTCCTTTGGTTGGTTTTAAATATTTTTTTGGTTGGATATTTATAAGTTTAATTATACTATAATATTGCTATAAATTAAATATTAACCTGTTTTTGGTTGGAAAGGAACACTATGTATTATTTTCTTGAAGGGTTACTTATCGGGCTGGCTTATCTAGCTCCCATCGGTATGCAAAATTTATATGTAATAAATACTGCCATAAATCACAATCGCCACCGTGCCATAATTTCGGCATTAATAGTTATTTTTTTTGATATAACGTTATCCCTGTCGTGTTTTTTTGGCATTGGTACCATGATAGATTATTTTTCCGCCCTAAAATTAATCATGCTTAGCCTAGGCAGTATTTTACTCATTTATATCGGCTATAAATTAATACAGCACCCTGCACTAAATACGAATACTGACACTGTTCCACTCTCATTTACGCAAACTATCTATAAGTCGTGTGTTGTCACCTGGTGCAATCCCCAGGCCATTGTTGACGGTACGATTATGTTAGGAGCTTTTCATGCTATTTTCAATAACAATCAAGCCATCCTTTTTCTCAGTGGTATCATCAGCGCCTCATTCATTTGGTTTATTGGGTTATCTTTTCTTGTTTCCACTTTCAAGCACAAAATAAGCCGTACTATTTTTGCCAGAATAAATCTAGCCTGCGGCATTGTTATTATTTTTTATGGACTTAAATTATTTTATGAATTAAGCAGCACCTTTATTATCAATAAAAATATATTATAAAATCCATTTATTAAAACCATAGCCGCAATAAGCTGTGGTTTTTTCTATGTAAAACAAAAAGCCACCCGCAGCAGCAGGTGGCAGTAATTTTATTTAATTTCCATATTTTAATGCCGCATTAACGAAATCACGGAATAATGGATGTGGTCTGTTAGGACGTGATTTTAATTCTGGATGGAATTGTGACGCTACAAACCAAGGATGATCCTTAACTTCGACAATTTCTACCAAACTATCGTCTGGTAAGGTGCCGGCAATAACCATGCCTTTATCCTGCAGAATCTGACGGAATTTATTGTTAAATTCATAACGATGACGATGACGTTCTTCTATCTGTGCCTGTCCATAAGCTGTTGCAGCATGACTGCCTTCAGTTAATTTGCATGGATATGCTCCTAAGCGCATAGTACCGCCTTTATCCTCCACATTAAGCTGTGACTGCATCAAGTCTATTACCGGATATGGTGTTTCTTTATTAAACTCTGTACTATGGGCATTTTCCATACCGCATACATTACGCGCATATTCAATAACAGAGCACTGCATCCCCAGGCAAAGTCCTAAAAACGGAATTTTATGTTCACGGGCATAACGAATTGCCGTTATCTTACCTTCTACACCACGATCGCCAAATCCTCCCGGCACAAGAATTCCCCTGCAGCCTGCAAAAGCTTCATCCAATTCTACTTCATTATTTTCGATTTTTTCAGCATTAACCCATGTAATTTTAACATCGGTTTCATTCGATATACCGGCATGATGCAAGGCCTCAGTAACAGAAATATAAGCATCCGGCAATTCCACATACTTACCAACTACCGCGATTTTAATACGCTGTTTAGGATTTTTTATTTTATAGACCATGCGTTCCCATTCTTCCATATTGGCTGGACTATAATCCATGTTCATTTTCTGCAGTACAATCTTATCAAGTCCTTCTTTTTGCATGATAAGCGGTACTTCATAAATTGTTGAAGCAGTTTTATTTTCAATAACAGCCTCAACATCAACATCACAAAATAATGCTAATTTCTTTTTCATATCAGCTGATATTTCTTTTTCCGATCTGCATACAAGAATATCCGGCTGAATACCAATACTTCTTAGTTCTTTTACACTATGCTGGGTCGGTTTTGTTTTAAGTTCACCAGCAGCTGAAATATATGGAACCAATGTTACATGAATATATAATGCATCATTTTTACCAACTTCTTTTTTTACCTGACGAATTGCTTCAAGAAATGGCTGACTTTCAATATCACCAACTGTTCCACCGATTTCAGTTATTACTACATCGGCACCATCAGCAGCGGCTACATCATAAACACGCTGTTTTATTTCATTGGTAATATGTGGAATAACCTGTACAGTACTGCCTAAATAATCACCACGACGTTCTTTATTTAGCACTGACCAATAAATTTTACCTGTTGTAATATTAGACGCCTTGGATAAACTAATATCAATAAAACGTTCATAATGGCCAAGATCCAAATCCGTTTCAGCCCCATCATCAGTTACAAAAACCTCACCATGCTGATAAGGGCTCATTGTACCTGGGTCAATATTAATATACGGGTCAAATTTTTGAATAGTAACTTTTATACCGCGGCTTTTTAACAAGCGTCCCAATGAAGCTGCTGTTATTCCTTTCCCTAATGACGATACCACTCCGCCCGTAACAAAAATATACTTTGCCATTTCTTCCTCCATTATACAATAATTAATCTATATTATTTTTATTTAAATCTTATATTTATTATTCCTGTGTAATCCACTCAGAAAGCTGCCACATACCATTACCAGCATGACGAAAACGGCTGTCCATATTTATAAGTGTATATATTTCTGATATAGCTGTCGATAAAGACTGTATTGGTTTATTTTTCTTCTCTATTACCTGCATAATCAAATCTTTGTAAAACATTGTATCGCCCAGCTCAGACAAAATATAGTAAGCTACGTCCACTTCTGGTTTGTTGGTGAAATCCATTAAGTATCTTTCCTCTCAATTATCTTTTACATTTTTTCCGGTGAATTCACACCGAGTATATTAAGGGCATGGTTTATAGTATTTTTAGCAGCAGCGGCCAAGCCTAAACGTGCTTGTGCCAGCGGCATATCCACCCCGATAATGCGGCATTTATTATAAAAACTATGAAAATCAGCGGCTAAATCATGGGCATAATTAGCAATGCGATGCGGGGCATAATCTCTGGCCGCTGAATTTATTTCATCGGTATATGACAATATCTTTTTCATCAGTGCTTGTTCTGCTTCATCTGTAAGCAAACTATAATCAGTATTTTCATCTACAGTAATTCCGGCTTCTTTAGCTTGGCGGAATATACTGCAAATACGGGCATGTGCATATTGGACATAGTAAACTGGATTTTCACTGGATTCCGATTTAGCTAAATCAAGATCAAAATCAAGCTGGCTGTCCAATGAGCGCATTATAAAGAAATATCTGGCTGCATCGCTACCCACTTCTTCAATGAGTTCCGATAAAGTTACACTTTGACCGGTTCGTTTTGACATCTTAACAAGCTCACCATTGCGATATAAGCTTACCATCTGTAACAAAAGCACATCCAGCTTATCAGCATCAAAGCCCAAAGCTTTCATTGACGCTTTTACACGACAAATATAACCATGGTGATCCGCACCCCAAATATTTATAAGTTTATCAAAGCCTCGTTCATATTTGTTTTTATGGTAGGCAATGTCAGCAGCGAGATATGTCGGTACACCATTATCACGAATTACCACACGATCCTTATCATCACCATATTCAGTTGATTTAAGCCATTTTGCACCATCTTTTTCATACATAGCACCATTTTTCATAAGTACTGCGCATGCATCCTCAACCGCTGCAGGATGCAGCGTACGTTCACTAAACCATTTATCAAAATGAACATTAAAAGCTGCTAAATCTTCTTTTAATGCTGCCAGTTTTTCTTTTAAAGCCAATTCCTTAAATATTGCTAAACGTTCATCATTATCCATTGATAAATATTTATCATTTTCTTTATCAATAATACGCTGTGCCGTATCAATAATATCATGTCCATGATAGCCATTTTCCGGGAATTCAGTATCTTTTCCCAAAAGCTCAAGATATCTGGCGTTAACCGAGGCTGCAAGATTATCTACCTGGTTACCAGCATCATTGATATAATATTCGCTTTGTACATCATACCCTGCTGCCCGCAGTAAGTTAACCAGTGCACTGCCAAATGCTGCACCACGACCATGTCCAACATGCAATGGTCCTGTGGGGTTAGCACTCACATATTCAACCTGTATTCTGGCATGTTCTTTAGCTGGCAGATTTCCATAAGATAACCCTTTATCGATAACATCTTTTAGCTGATTGTGAACAACTTCTGCCTTCAAATAAAAATTGATAAAACCCGGGCCTGCTATCTCTGCTTTAACAAGATATTCAGACTCTATTTGTTTTATCAATTCTTCAGCAATCTTTCTCGGAGCCATGTGAAATACACGTGCTGACTGCATTGCAAAATTAGTGGCAAAGTCACCATAGTCTTTTTGCGGCGGCACTTCTAGTACTATATCAGGAATCTGTGCCTGCGGGAAAATTTTTGCATCAATATTTTTTTGTACCGCTTCTTTTATTGCTTCTATTATCAGCTTTTGGATATTCAAAAAACAATCCTCCCCATTAATTTAAATACTCACTTGTTTTATCGGCTGCAGTAATTTCTACGTGCAATTCATTATTACTTTGCCATGCATCATCAATTGACATGTCATAAATTATATGTATACTGCTAGAAATCAAGCCCTTGTCAATCGCTAGTTTCTTTGTATATACAGTAATCTTTATATCGCCAAACGGTGTACGATAATTACTATCACTTTTTTCTCCATATGAAAAAAACTGTTCATGTGCCACTTTTCCTTTTCGTACAAGCCGCACCGTATTATCGGCAATTTTCAAAAGTGTCTTAGTACCTTCCATTCCACGTGAGTCCATTTCATTATATAAAACGTACCCGGTACCATCTTTATAGTAGTACTGCCCTTCTGACATAAATTTTATGTTTGTCGTTTCCCCTAATGCATCGGTCTGCGAGCCTTCTACTTTTAAAATAACCTTCTCCATTTCGACTCCTTTTTTGCAAACATATAAGTTATTATAGCGTACTGACTGATAAAAGCCAACAATAAATTAATAAAATATCTTTTTTATTAATAATTAAAAGGGCAATCATGTTATTATACACCCATCACTAAAAAAGCCAATGCCTTTTACAGCATCAGCTTTAATAATATTTATTTTATCTCTGCCAAATATTTTTTTATCATCTTCACTGGTCGATATGATTTTTTTGACTTTCGCAGCCCCTCAATCCCCATATCTTCCTCGCGATTTATAAATTTCATATCCGCCCATTCATGCATAACAAATGCTTGGTTTATAAAGGTATAGGCTCCATTAATATCAGGGTCAGCCTTTTCTACATGGATTACAGCTGTATCGTCATTTAGCTGCTCACCGAACGTAAACGCCAACACACGTTTACCATCCATTATTGCTCCGCCCTTTAGATTAAGCTCAGAAAAATTATTAAGTACCTCAATTATCGCATTTCTTTCTTCCGCAATAAACGGATCATCCGGCAGGTCCTGGCTGCGCGTCTTATACCAGCCATTAACAGTCAATTTGCACAGTGTTATTATATCTTCACAAATAGGAACGTATTCAGCCGTAGGGTAATTTTTATGGAAATTATTCAAATGATTTTTTTTGGAATGAAATTTTCTGCCGCCTAACTTTATTAAATCCTCACTATTATATACATAATCAAAATTATCCTCATCCTCAATAATTGTAAATTCAGCATCAGGATATTTTTTTAATTCTTCAGCCATCGATTCTTCTATGCCATAAAAAATAAGCGGTTTATTTATCTCTTTAAAATATGCCAGCCATTTTTTTATTGCCAATTGCATTTTGTCAGCCGGACCGAAGGGCTGCATGGCAAATTCATCAGTTTCCCATTGTGCCTTCAAAAACAAAACGTCGTCTTCAACACACCACATCATATTATACGGTTTGCGCCACATTAAAAGATTAGTAAAATTAAAATGAGAATTCTCATAGTATCTTGCTTTAAAGTACGAATCAAATACCGCTTTATCTTCTTTTTCTATCTGTTTAAAGTTGATAGTAAAAACCTCCTATATATTATAATCCATATAAAACAACTCATAAATCAGTTTATATTTACTAACAATAATTCAATTATCCCCTCAGACACAATTTTCTCATCGTTAAACAATAAAATTTATTTATGTTACCGCTAGCTAATTATAATAATTATTATTTGTTAAGTATTATAACAGTTATCGTTAAAAAGAGCAAATCCCTGCACAACAAAAAAATGCAAAGCATATGCTTTGCATTTATGTTCAGGTTGGTGGGCCCCGCAGGACTCGAACCTGCGACCAACCGGTTATGAGCCGGTGGCTCTAACCAACTGAGCTAGAGGCCCGTTTTGGCTCCTCGAGTAGGACTCGAACCTACGACCGATCGGTTAACAGCCGATTGCTCTACCAACTGAGCTATCGAGGAATATAATTGGCTCCTTGAGTAGGACTCGAACCTACGACCGATCGGTTAACAGCCGATTGCTCTACCAACTGAGCTATCAAGGAATATAATTGGCTCCTTGAGTAGGACTCGAACCTACGACCGATCGGTTAACAGCCGATTGCTCTACCAACTGAGCTATCAAGGAATTTCATATATTTGTTGTTGCCAACAAAAAACATTATACTTAAAATCAACAAAAGTGTCAATACTTTTATCGATTTTTTTTAAGTATTTTATATTTATTTCATTTTACAGATAAAATCTCTGATTTTCTTCTATTTTCGTCTCTTTTCATTTTTATAACATGTAAGAAAAAATTCCCCTAATAGTATGAAATGTTTCAGCAGACATAAACTAATAAGAAACACCTCATCTATTATAAGGGAATTTTCAACTTACAATTTTATTCTATAGGCTTATCCTGCAATGCAGCATAGCCTTCTTCACCTGTACGTATCTTTAAAACATTTTCCACATCATAAACAAATATCTTACCATCGCCATATTTACCCGTATACAAAATATCTTTGGCTGTTTTTATAATCAAATCAACTGGTATTGCCGAAACAATTAAGTCTATTTTTACTTTAGGTAAAAGCTGCGATTTGATTGTTGCACCACGGTAAAGTTCCTTATGGCCTTTTTGTATGCCAAAGCCCATTACCTTGGTTACTGTCATACCAGTTATCCCTAACTGTTCCAGCGCATCTTTTAATAATTCAAAACGTTCTTCTGATGTCACAATGGATATTTTGGTTAATTTATGACCATCAGAAGTTGTAACTGCTGGTTTGTGTTCAACCGGCACTTCATTATCGTGTTCCACTACCGATAATGGAATATTAATTGGTGCACCAGTAATATTAGCAGCTCCTGTTCTTTCAAAACCAAAACCGGCATAAGCTGTCACAAGACCATGTTCACGAATATCAAGACCTTCAATTTCTTCTTCTTTGCTGACACGAAGACCGATAACAGCATCAATGATTTTAAAGATTATAAACATCGCTACAGCTACATATACAGCAATAGCTGCAACACCAATTATCTGAGTTACCAGCATTGCTGTTCCGCCGCCATATAACAATCCACCATCTACAGCAAATATGCCGGTTAAGATAGTTCCTAAGGCGCCACAGACACCATGGACAGATATTGCCCCAACCGGATCATCAATTTTGGCAATCTTATCAAAAAATTCCACTGAAAATACCACGGCAATCCCGCAGATAAGGCCTATAGCAAAGGCGCCAAAAGGATTTACTGCATCACAGCCGGCAGTTATCCCAACCAGACCAGCTAAACCACCATTTAAAGTCATAGATACATCTGGTTTACCATAGCGTACCCATGTCAGTATCATAACCGTACAGGCAGCAACTGCTGCTGCTAAGTTAGTCGTTACATATATATTACTTATTGATAATAAAGTGGCATCTCCAGTAGCACTTACTGTCGACCCACCATTAAAGCCAAACCAGCCAAACCATAATATAAACACACCTAAAGCAGCCAGCGGCATGCTATGGCCTAAAATAGCATTAGGTGTTCCATCCGCATTATATTTACCAATACGCGGCCCTAACAGCGATGCACCAATCAGTGCTGCAACACCACCAACCATATGAACTACGGAAGAACCAGCAAAATCATGATACGGTACAGCTAAAGTAGAAAGCCAGCCGCCACCCCAAGCCCAGTGACCAGATATTGGATAAATAACAGCACTGATTACTAAGCTGTATACGCAATACGCCGAAAATTTTGTACGTTCAGCCATTGCTCCAGAAACAATTGTTGCTGCTGTTGCGCAGAAAACTGTCTGGAAAATTAAATAAGTCAGTGCTGGATAAGGTGCATCCCCACCAGTATAATTGCTTAAGAAAAAATCCGGTGCGCCAATGATGCCTGATATATCATTGCCAAACATCAAGCTAAAACCCACAACCCAGAAAACCACACTGCCAATACTAAAATCCATAAAATTTTTCATTACGATATTAGCAGCATTTTTAGCTCTGGTTAGTCCTGTTTCTACCATGGCAAACCCCGGCTGCATAACAAAAACAAGAAATGCACCAATCAATGTCCAGGTAGTATCTGCCGAAACATATTTTGCCGTCCCCTGTGCAGCCGCAAAAGCCGTTGGAGCAGTAACTGCCATAAACGTCAGTGCAGTAAGTGCCAAACTAAATTTTTTCATAAAAATCATCCTTTCCCGTCTTTATTGTCTGCATAAAAAAATGTATAAATGCAGTTATCAAATTGCCCAACGAAAAAAAGCCCTGTTAAAGTAAACACTTTAACAAGGCTTCTTTGCCTAGGCTGTATTGATTTATTACAGGATAGTACTTTTTGGTATTTTTGTCAACATTTTTCAGTAAAAGTTTGTGTTTTTTAATGTTTTTTCTTTTAAAACGATGGTTTTTCCTTTTAATAAAAAGATTTCATGCCTAGATAATATTTTTTTAGGTTGCAATGCAAGTAAAAAAAATTATATAATTACTACATTGCTTATAAATAAATTTTAGATTTATGGTATCATTTCATCTATATTAAAAAACAAATATCTCACCTATTTTATAATGCTGCCAAAATACATAATATTATTGATAAGTTTACATTCATATATTTTATTAGGAGTTGATTCTTTGTTCAATAACATTGCTATTATTTTAGCGTTTGCCTGTTATCTCTTATTGATGATGTTTATCGGTGCCTATTATTACCATCGCACCCATAATATGTCTGATTATATCCTAGGCGGACGAAAACTTGGACCATGGGTTACTTCCATGAGTGCAGAAGCTTCCGATATGAGTGGCTGGATGCTGATGGGGCTGCCTGGATTTGCCTATGTTGCCGGGTTAAACGCCATATGGATTGCCTTAGGACTAGCCTTAGGCACTTGGGCCAATTGGGCATTTGTTGCCAAACGGCTTAGAAAGTATACGGAACTGGCTAACAATTCCCTAACCTTACCAGACTTTTTCCAAAATCGTTTTCATAACAAAAACGATGCCCTGCGCATCATTTCTGCCATTTTTATCCTCATCTTTTTCATTATTTATACCTCCTCCGGTTTTGTTGCCGGCGGCAAGCTCTTCCATACGGTATTCAATATACCTTACGAATATGCATTATTTTTAGGTGCATTTGTTATCGTCTTTTATACCTTTGCCGGTGGATTTCTAGCCGTATGCTGGACTGATTTTATCCAGGGCGTTATGATGTTCATCGCTATTATCATCGTTCCGGTTTTTGCCATGCTGATGTTAGGCGGCTTTACCAATAGTTTTTCAGCAATGCAGTTAATGACACCGCATGTCTTTAATCCTTTTATAAAACCCGACAATACTCATATGGGATTTATTGAAATAATTTCATTATTAGGCTGGGGACTTGGCTATTTTGGTCAGCCGCATATTCTCGTTCGCTTTATGGCGATAAAAGCTTCTTCGGAGTTAAAACAAGCTTCTCATATCGCCATGACCTGGGTAATTATTTCCTTAAGTGCTTCCGTGCTTGTCGGTATGGTCGGCAAAATTTTCCTGACCTCAACCTTAAACGGCAGCGCTACTGAAACTGTTTTTTTAGTACTTACCAATGATATTTTCCCGCCTTTTATAGCCGGTCTTATTCTATCGGCAGTTTTAGCCGCTATTATGAGCACTGCTTCCTCCCAGTTGTTAGTTGCCGCTTCTGCCTTCGCGCAGGACTTTTATAAAACAGTAATTCGTAAACCGACTAATCCCAAAGAACTTGTATGGGTCGGTCGTCTTTCTGTAATTATAATTGCCTCTATTGCCGTTTTTGTCGGTATGAATCCACAGAGTCTTATCTTAGATATGGTGTCTTATGCCTGGGCTGGTTTTGGCGCTTCTTTCGGTCCAGCACTGCTGGCTGCATTATTTTGGCGCCGCACCACCAATCTCGGTGTAATAGCGGGCATTTTAGTCGGGGGTATAACTGTTATTGTTTGGAAGCATTTTGCTATTTGGGGACTTTACGAAATCGTTCCTGGGTTTATTTTCTCATTGCTGGCAATTTATGTTGTAAGCATAATCGATAAAGTCCCGGCCAAAGAAATAACTGATATATTTGATTCCGTGGAAAAAAGTAATATCTGATAATTAATTCTTTCAGCTTTAAATCAGGGAAAGCACAAAATGCTTACCCTGATTTTTTTTATAAAAAAACTGCCACACCTATTAAAAGTGTGACAGTTTCTTGCCATATCATAAATATACAATAAATAAGAACAGGCTGCTTATTATTATTGATAATATCATCATCGGAAATGCTATTTTCATAAATTCCAAAAATTTAATCGGCCTGCCATGCTGCGCCGCCATGCCAATGACTATTACATTGGCACTGGCTCCAACAATAGTACCATTCCCCCCCAGGCAAGCACCTAGCGATAATGCCCACCATAAGGGCTCAAGATTAGTTATTCCCATCGAACCCATATCTTTAATCATCGGTATCATCGTAGCAACAAACGGTATGTTATCAACAAATGATGAAGCTATTGCACTTACCCATAGCACCAGCATTGTTGTCAGCGGTAAATTCCCCTGCGTAAGGCTCATAACCTTTTCTGCCGCCATTTTTATGACACCTGTTTCCACCAAACCGCCTACAAGTATAAATAATCCAGCGAAGAAGAAAATAGCCAGCCATTCCAAGTTACTCAACACTCGGGCAATAATCTTTTCTCTGCCACTCATACTTATAAGCATCAGCAAACATGCACCGCTCATGGCTATCGTCGCTGACTCCAGTCCTAAATCACCATGAATCGTAAAGCCAGCCACTGTTATCGCCAAAACAAATAAACATTTTTTCATCAAACGCGGACTCTTTAATTGTGCTTTTTCATCGAGACTCATAATTTTGGCCTTGAGCTCATTAGAAGTATGTAACTGCTTGCGATAAATAAATATCATAAGTGCCATAGTAATAATAAAAATAATCGTGCAAACAACACCTAAATTATCTAAAAAAGTTATAAAATCAAGCTGTTTTACAGCACTGCCAATCATAATATTCGGTGGATCCCCAATCAGCGTTGCTGTACCACCGATATTAGAAGATAAAATTTGCGCTACCAAGTAAGGATAAACTGGTAATTCCAGCTGCGAAGTAATACTAAAAGTTATTGGCACAGTAAGTAAAACCGTTGTGACATTATCCAAAAAGGCCGAACAAACTGCCGTTAAAGTGGCAAGAGCCAATAATAACTTTATGGGATTAGCCTTTACCTTTTTAACGGCCCATATCGCCAAATAATTAAACAAACCCGTTTCTGCTGTTATATTGACAATTATCATCATACCGGTCAGTAATCCAATCGTATTAAAATCGATATGATGGATCGCCTGATCCTGGGTTATTATTCCCAATAAAATCATAATCATTGCGCCAAATAAAGCAATAACCGTTCTTTGTATTTTTTCAGAAATAATTAACACATAAATACAAACAAAAATCACTATAGCGAGTATAGCTTTTGTTTCTAACATTCCTACACCTTCCCTGTTTGATTTTTACCATAGTGTCATGGCGGTATTTTAATAATTGAGTATGCATACTATGACTATCATCATAGTGTTTTGGGTAATAATAATTAATTTATTAATTGTCTGCAAAGCACTTATTTTTTAGCCATTTTAGCCCAGCTATCGCGCAATCCCACTATACGATTAAAGACTAAATGATCTTTTTGTGTGTCTTTATCAATACAAAAATAGCCCTGACGCAAAAATTGATATTTTGTACCGACTGCCGCCCAAGCTACCGACGGTTCAATCTTACAATCATCTATGGTGATTAAAGAATTAGGATTTAAATTAGCAATAAAATCTTTTTCCGGATCTTCATCCTCACGTAATAAATAATCGTATAAGCGCACCTGTGCTGTCAGGCATTCCTGAGCACTAACCCAGTGCAGCGTCCCTTTAATTTTACGGCCGGCTGTTGCTCCGCCAGTCTTGGAATCTGGATCATAAGTGCAATGTATCTCAGTAATATTACCCGCATCATCTTTTATAACATCAGTGCATTTTATTATATAGCCATGCTTTAAACGTACTTCCCCACCAGGTTTTAAGCGGAAGAATTTTTTTGGTGCCTCTTCCATAAAATCAGTCTGTTCAATATACAGCTCTTTGGTAAACGGTACATAACGGTGATTATCGGAATTTGGCTGATTATCTGCCAATAAGTATTCACACTGATCATCAGGATAATTGGTAATGACTACCTTTAACGGCTTAAGCACCGCCATAACTCTATCGGCTTTTTCATTTAAATCTTCCCGTACACAATGTTCCAGCATAGCCACATCGACAAGGCTATTGCTTTTTGCTACACCGATTTGTTCACAAAAATCACGGATTGATTCAGGCGTATAACCACGACGACGGAATCCTGAAATAGTCGGCATACGCGGATCATCCCAGCCAGAAACATATTTCCCCTCAACCAACTGACGTAATTTTCTTTTACTCATAACTGTATTAGTAATATTCAGTCGGGCAAATTCTATCTGTTTTGGTCTTGTCATTATATCAAATCCTAATGACTCAAGCAGCCAATTATATAGCGGACGATGTTCTTCAAATTCCAAAGTACATATCGAATGAGTTATATTTTCAATAGCATCAGATAATGGATGGGCAAAATCATACATTGGATAAATACACCATTTATCACCGGTACGATGATGATGAATATGTGCTATTCGGTATATGACTGGATCCCGCATTGTTATATTGGGTGAGCTCATATCTATCTTAGCCCGCAAAACTCTTGTTCCATCAGCAAAATCACCATTTTTCATCTGAGCAAACAATGTTAAATTTTCTTCCACTGTACGGTTGCGATATGGGCTTTCCTTACCAGTTTCAGTTAATGTTCCACGATATTGGCGAATTTCATCTGCCGTTAAATCACAAACATAGGCTTTGCCGTTTTCGATCAGTTTTACGGCAAATCCATATAATTGATCAAAATAATCCGACGCATAAAATTTTCTATCCTGCCATGTAAAACCAAGCCATTTTACATCTTCTTGTATCGAATCCACATATTCCACATCTTCTTTTGTCGGATTAGTATCATCAAAACGAAGATTGCATAAGCCACTATATTTTTGGGCTGTACCAAAGTTTATACATATTGATTTTGCATGTCCAATATGCAAATATCCATTAGGCTCTGGCGGAAATCTAGTATGAATTCCTTCGGCATATTTTCCTTCTTTTAAATCTTCATCAATAATATTATGAATAAAATTAGATAAAAGTTTTACATTGTCTGGCATTGACTATCCCTCATTAATTTTAATTTTCGACATAAAAACACATTATATATATTTTCTCTCTAAATGAGTCTTATGACAATATTGTATTTATAACCATAAAAAAGCTAACAACTCTCATATGGATTTTACGCTGTATAAATATTTATATTAAGAAAAAACAATATCCTGCTGCGCAGCTTTCTTCTTAATATATTTATACAAAATAGAAAAGCCCTGTTGCATATCATTTGTCTGTGGCAAACTTTTAATTATTTCTTCAATATAATTTTTCTGCAATATCTGCTGCAGTGTCCACGAATAATTCAAATCATAAATCCATAGCAAACGAACTAATTTACGGTCATTTTGCGTACGCATTTTTTGATAATCACATTGACCGCCAGCCTTAAACTGTTCAATAAAATCTAAACTGCACGGTTCTATATCATCATAAGTAAGATATGGTTTTAAGACACGAAATATATCAAGCTTATCAATATCTCGAATCATTTTAGCAAAAGCTATCTTACGCGGGTCAGTTGCAGCTTCTATTTGCTTGGCATTATGATTACCAATTGCAAAATTAACAAGCTCACAATCATCTGATGATAATTTTTGCATTATAGGTATTTCCTGTAATATTTCCAATCCCAATGCAGCATGATTTACCGACTTGCCATCATTAAAAGTTTTATAAAGCGTATATTGCTTAAACCTGCCAATATCATGAAAAAGACCAATAAATTTAATTAAAAATTCATCATGCATATCTAGTTTAAGATGTTCTGCCAATTTTTCTGACAAATTAACAACTTTTTTTGTATGTTCTTCCTTTATCAATATTGCTTTTTGAATCTCTTCATTATCACTATAAAAAGACTTCATATAAGCCTGCATCCAGCTTAAAGCATCTTGCCAATGCTGAGCAGTCTTCTGATTTTCATTCATATCAAACACCACAAATATACAAATTTAATTAAAATACTTCATTATTATAACATATATATTCATAAATGGTAAAATAAAAAAAGGCCGGCATATCCCGACCTATAAATAGCAGCCATATTTTTTTCTCTATACTTCACCTTTTAAATGCGCCAGCTCAGCCTGATTTTCCTGATAATACCAGCGAACTGATTTACCAATCGCACAGCGCACTGCGTCAAGCCTACCCTGCAAAGCCATTTTCTTTAACCGTGTAGCGTCAAATCCATTGATTGACAAATAACTAGCCGAAATAAACCCTCCTCTTTTTAATACATTTCGATAGATCGCACTATCCCTTCGGTCTACTACAACTTGTCTTATCGCCATCAAATCACCTCATCTAACGTTTAGCAGGTATAAAAGGCTATTAAATTTACATATTAATTATACAACATTTCCAGTGTTTTGTATAGCTGTAACACTTTATAGTATGATTAAATTTTGTTAACATTTCAACTTATGTGTTTTATTGATTATTTTTGATTGACTTTGATTGTCTTTATGGATATAATTAAATCAAAAAGAGGAATTTGCTATGTTAGCTGCACAACGTCAAAACAAAATCCTGCAGATTTTAAGTCAACGCCATTCCGTAAGTGTTATTGATTTAGCTCAAATGCTTGATGCATCTGAAGCAACAATACGCCGCGATATAACTGCCCTTGATAAAAAAGGTATATTGGTTAAAATTTTTGGTGGTGCAATGTCCTGCGAAAATTATTTAACAACAGAAGATAAGGTTGAAACACGTCAATCCATTAATATTAAACAAAAACAATCAATCTCAATCACTGCTGCTAATCTGATAAAGCCTAACGATGTTGTTTACATTGATGCCGGTACTAGTACTGATTTTTTAGTAAAGCACATTCATGAAAAAAATGCTGTATATATTACCAATGATGTTTCACATGCTACCCAGCTGATAAGCCGCGGCTTTAAATCAATAATCATAGGCGGCAATATGAAATCTGTTACTTATGCAACAGTGGGTGCTATGGCCATTGCTAATTTAAAGCGCTATAATTTCACCATTGGTTTTTTAGGTACGAATGGCATAAGTTTGAAAGCTGGATTTACAACCCCAACCACTGAAGAAGCTTTAGTGAAAGAAACTGCCATTAACCACTGTCAAAAAGCTTACATCCTGGCAGACAGTTCTAAATTCGGCAAAATAACACCTGTTACTTTTGCGCCGCTTTCAGCAGCAACTATTATCACTGATAAAAAACCTGATGCATCATATATGAAATATAATATTATTGTTGCTGAGTAATATTTATATTATTTCGAATTTTTTTGACCATTATTTTAAAAGGAGTTCGTCCAATGATTTACACTGTAACCTTTAATCCTTCTTTGGATTATATAGCCCGTCTTGATTCTTTCCAATCCGGGACTATTAATCGCTTAAATTATGAAAATTTTCTTTGCGGCGGCAAAGGAATAAATGTATCGATTGTTCTTAAAAATTTAAGTATGGATAGTACCGCTTTAGGCTTTACTGCTGGTTTTACCGGCAAAGAAATTGAACGACAATTAACTGATATTTTTCATTGTCATTGTGATTTCATCCATTTAAATGAAGGCAATACCCGCATTAATGTAAAAATAAAGGCTGATAATGAAACCGAGATCAACGGTCAAGGTCCTGATATCAGCACCAATGCACTTAATGCATTGTTTGAGAAATTAAGTACTCTACAAGATGGTGATTATCTTGTTTTGGCTGGCAGCATTCCCAACACTTTGCCGAATGATATTTATGAAAAAATATTAAAGCACTTATCTGACAAAAAGATAAATGTTATTGTTGACGCTGAAGGGAAATTGCTTGTTAATGTATTAAGTTACCACCCATTTTTAATTAAACCAAATAATCATGAACTAAGCGGTATTTTCGGTAAAGAACTAACCACCGTTGAAGAACTTGTAGAACACGCCAAATTATTACAGGAAAAAGGTGCCCGCAATATCTTGATTTCACGCGGTGGTGATGGTGCTATATTACTGACTGAAAAAGGTGACTATATGCAGTGCCCTGCGCCTAAAGGAATTCTAATAAATTCTGTTGGTGCTGGTGATTCCATGGTAGCTGGATTTGTTGCTGGTTATATCAATACCAATGATTATAAAGAAGCTTTTCGCATGGGAGTGGCGTCAGGTTCGGCTTCTGCTTTTTCCGAAAATCTCGCCACCAAACCTGAAATAGATAATTTACTAAAGGATATCATTATTTAAAAGGAGATCGATTATGCATATCACTGACTTATTAAAAAAAGACGGCATTATGCTTAATGCCAAACCAGCTGATAAAAATAATGCTATAAGCATGCTGGTAGACTTAATGGACAGCACTGGTAATCTGTCTGACAAGGAACTTTATAAAAAAGCTGTTCTGGATAGAGAAGCTTCTGGTACTACAGGCTTAGGCGACGGTATTGCTACCCCTCACGCCAAAAGTTCCGCTGTCAAAAGTGCCGGACTTGCTGCTATGGTAGTAAAAGACGGTATGGACTTTGAATCAATGGATGGTAATCCAGCCCACTTATTCTTTTTGATTGCTGCCCCCGATTCCAATAATGATGAACATTTACAAATGCTCAGTGCTTTGGCTACCATGCTTATGGACAGTGATTTTAAGGAAAGCTTAATCGCAGCTGAGAGCATTGAAGAATTTTTAAAACTTATTGATGATAAAGAAGCCGACAGATTTGCTCCCGCAGCGACCGAAACAGAAAAAGCTGCAGCCCGCGGCTATGAAGTTTTAGCTGTAACAGCCTGTCCTACTGGTATCGCCCATACTTTCATGGCAGCAGAAAGCTTAGAACAGCATGCCAAGAAAAGAAATATCACCATAAAAGTAGAAACGAATGGCTCAGAAGGAACTAAAAATAAATTAACAGCCGAAGAAATTGCAGCAGCAAAATGCATTATTGTGGCCGCTGATAAAAATGTCCCAATGGCCAGATTTAATGGACGCCCTGTCGTCATAACCAAAGTTGCCAACGGCATCAATAAAGCTGATGAACTTTTAGATACAGCCATGAGTGGCAAAGCTCCAATTTATGAACATGATGCCGACAGTTCCGGCGAGACTATTGATAATGAAAGTGAAAGCGTAGGCCGTCAAATCTACAAGCATCTTATGAACGGCGTTTCCCATATGCTGCCTTTCGTTGTCGGCGGCGGTATTTTAATAGCACTAGCATTTTTATTTGATACCTTTAATCCGGCTAACCCTTCTAAATTTGGTTCTAATACTCCTTTAGCGGCTTTCTTCATGCAGGTCGGTGGTGCATCCTTTGGTTTTATGCTTCCAATTCTTGCCGGATTTATCGCCATGAGTATTGCTGACAGACCTGGTCTTGTTGCTGGTTTTGTTGGTGGTGCTTTAGCCAATGCTGGTGGTTCAGGCTTTCTTGGTGCACTTATTGCTGGTTTTGCTGCTGGTTATATAATTATCGGCTTAAAAAAAGTATTTGCATTTTTACCACAATCACTCGAGGGTATAAAAAGTATTCTTATTTATCCATTATTTGGTGTCCTTCTTATTGGTATAGTTATTCATTTTATAATAAATCCACCTGTTGCCGGCATTAATGCTTGGCTAGTTGATACTTTAAAACATATGGACACAAGCAGCCGTGTATTAGTCGGTGCAATATTTGGCGGCATGATGTCCGTAGATATGGGCGGTCCGGTAAATAAGGCTGCTTATGTAATCGGTACTGGTATGCTGGCTAACGGCGAATTTGGTATTATGGCTGCTGTTATGGCCGGTGGTATGGTACCACCATTAGCAATTGCTTTATGCACCACTTTCTTTAAAAACCGCTTCACGGCCAGTGAAAGAAAATCCGGTATTACCAACTATGTAATGGGGTTATCATTTATTACTGAAGGCGCTATTCCTTTTGCCGCCAGTGATCCATTACGTGTAATTCCGTCCTGTATTGTTGGCTCAGCTACAGCTGGTGCATTATCCATGGCTTTTGACTGCACACTGCGTGCACCGCATGGCGGCATCTTCGTAGTTCCAACTATTGGCAATCCTTTACTATATTTAGCAGCTATCATCATTGGTTCAGCTGTTAGTATGTTAATTCTTGCTATATTGAAAAAGCCCTTAACTTCACATAAATAATTTAATACTGCAAAACACAAAAAGACAGGCGTTATGCCTGTCTTTTTGTGTTTTACCCACTAGTATTTACCTAGACCCATTATTTCTTTTGCAAACCATCAATTATGAGCTTTACCTTATAATCAACATTTTCACAAAAGGGAATTTCCAAGCTGCTAAACGCCGCAGCCTGAAAAATAGAATGAAACATTTCCGTAATAATTTCCGCTGGGATATCATCACGAAACTCATTGTTTTCCTGACCTTTTTTTATTATGCCGTAAAAAACATTTTTAAACAGTGGTGCTGTTTTATTATTGTGTTCCATATCTTTAGGCTGTGCACTTTTATCAGCAGCCTTAATAAATAATGGTAAAACAAAACGATTTTTATCAAGTAAATTTGCCGTTTCTAGTATTACTGTTTCTAATATTTTAGTATAGTCAGCTGACGTCTGTGATATCGCCATAAAAGATTCTTTTATCTGTTTAGCGATTTGGTTGAGCAATTCTTTTAACAGCGTTTCCTTCGATTCAAAATAATTATAAAATGTCCCTAACCCCAGCTTAGCTTCCTTCATTATGTCGGCAATAGAAGTCTCAGCCATACCTTTTTCTATAAATAATTTAGTAGCCGCTTCAATAATACTTTTTTTGGACTGTATTTTTTTATTTTCCCGCTTAGTTAATTTTTCCTGCACAGTTATCTCCCTATCTATTTATATCATTAATCATCGTATCCTAATTATATTTTGCCTATTTTACTAGAATTTGCAATTTTTCCTGATTCTTTTTTTCGTCATCATATTGTTTTATAAAACTTTTATAAACATCTTCTTCGCGCTGATGAATAATCTCGGCCTTATCATAATATGGTTTGGCCTCTTTATAGTCATTATCTTCAAATTCAATACGCGCTGCCTGCCTTGCTGCACGCACGTACTGCAGCGAAATACTTAAAACATTATGAAGTGACTGCCGCAAAACCGCTCCTTCTGGAACATTAGCCGTAATATTATCAACTGCTCCCTGCAATTCAGTACGTTTAGCCTCGGCTTTATCAAGCTCAGAAAAATACTCGGCCCAAGTATAGCCGCCTTTACGCAAATTACTTAAAATATCCGGCAATCTTTCTTTTATTATTTCATATTCCTGTACATCAGTTTCTATTGCTGCTAAAAATTGTGCCATATTAGTAAATTGTTTATTATTTTGTTCATAATCATTTCGTAATTTTTTTACCCACGCCAGCACATTATCATTGATTGCCAAAAAATTATTATCAATAGTAATTTTTTGTTCTGCAACTGCAATTGTTGCTGCCAAACGCTTTATCTCTTTAATGTTATTTTTAACTTTATTGGCATCAGCATCAATTGAATTTTTTACTGGCGTATTAACAATAGTCAATAATTGTTGTATAAGATTGTTTTCATTTATTAGTAACTGCTTCATATCTGCAGCAAGTTTATTGTATTCCTGTGGTACTAATAATGCTGCATTTTTCTTATTTATTTCATCAATATTTTTCGCCTGTATTTGCAGCTGTTTTCTACATTCTTCCGGTGTTAAATTCTTATCTTTTATAAACATTGCCGCTAATATTTTATTGGTATTATTTACGGTTTGGATATAATAACTAACTTGCAGATTATAATTGTTCAGCTCCCTTTGCCGAAAAAAAACATATGAAGTAATTCCCGCTGCCAATAATATAAAAATCAAAGAAAAAATCATTATCTTTCGTCTTACAGCTCTTTGATATTTAAGATGTTTATCCACCAACAATAAAGATTTTAATTCTTGTCCACAGCTTGGGCAGGTCTGCATCGTTAAATTCAAATGTTCACCACACACTGGACAAACTAATTTTTTTTCTTGTAAGGACTGTCCGCAAAAACGGCAAAACTCATCATCTTCATTGATATATTTAGCACAATATGGGCATCTAATCATAAAAAGCCCCCCAGCAGTATAATAATATTCTATATAATATTATACCCAAAAACATTACTTTTCTCAAACACAATTACTGCATATTTCTAGCAAAAAAGCCACAACCTTACGGTTCTGGCTTCTTTCTATCAGTCTGAAAAACTGAGCTTCTCATATTGTTGTATTAATAGTTCATATTGCCCGCACGCTTCTGTTTGCGGCATATTATTACTGGCCGCCTGCATAAAACTTCTATTGAAGCGAATAAAATAATTATAAAAATCCTTATAATTATTATCGCCTGTTATTACTGCCAATAATTGCACTTGTTTAGCACAATTATGTGCCTGACAAACATATGCTAATGCTGCTGCATTGGTATTAAGTGAATTTTTACGACATATGGCTAAAGCTGCTTTAACATTGCAGATACAGGCATTCACTGCTTGTTTAAATGCTTTTTCATTACTTTTCATTTTATCGTCTTCCAAATAATTATTTTATATAACGTTTCCCAATAATGCTACGGCCTTACCCAAAATTCGTATATCACTGCAGGTTTTCCGATCAAACTCCATAGGTTTATATTTAGGATTTTCTGCGCGCAGCTGTACCATATTTCCATATTTATAAACACGTTTAAGTGTAGCACTATCATCGACCAGTACGGCAGCTATTTCACCATCGTTAACATCGGATTGTTCATGAATAAAAACTATATCACCATCATATATACGGGCATTTATCATGCTGTCCCCTGAAATACGCAGACAAAAATCTGCTTTTAAAGAACTGTCACATGGTATATATTCGTCAAAATCCTGAACAGCCAATATTGGCCTGCCCGCGGCAATACTGCCAATCAATGGAATCTTTTTTACCTTTTCGTTAACATCCTTTTTAGCTTTATCGAGCAGGTTCATTCCCCAAAAATATTCTGGTGGTATATTAAGTGCTGCAGCAATCTTTAAAACATTTTGCTGTTTTGGTTCATAACTGCCTGATAAATACTCACAAATAGATGATTTATTTATCCCCGTCAGTCGTGATAATTTTGTTTGGCTTATCTCTGCTGCCATCATATATTTTCGTAGTCGTTCAGCAAACTCAGTCATAATCTAAACCTCCAGTTTTTATTTAGTATACCTAATTTGTTCGGAAAAATCAACCTGTAAAAATATAATGATTTATAAAATTGAAAATAATTCTTGTCAAAATATTTTTTTTAGTGTATTATGTGTGTAAAGAAATCTGAATTTTATTTTTTAAGAAAACTAAATATTTTTTTTATTTAATGGAGGTTAACATTATGAAACATCTCGGTTACAGCCACATTATCAAAGCAAAAGATTTACGGGTATTAGCACGTTATGCGGCCATTTCAGCCTGTATTAAACCCATTATAAAACAAAATAAATACATTCATATAAATTGGCAGAAACCAAAATCGGCTTGACTAATTATTTGTGTTTTTTAACCATTGGTACTAATATTATTTTATTATCTTCCCGCTTTACCTTAATTTGATAATCAACAATACCCTCTTTGTATAAATCAAGCTTTAGTTTAAGCAATTCTTTTTCCAAATCAACAGCAAGTTTTGCATCAATATAGCTGTCTTTAATATTGTTGTTATTTTTTTTACCTGCTGCTGTATTGTTCTTATCAAATTCGCGGGCAATATCAAACAGGGATTTTTCTTTTTTTTCTTCTTTATAATCTTTAAACATATCTTTATCTGATAAATTTTTAGGAATTTTACTCATTATATTTCTCCTCTAAAGTTTATTATTTTTAGGCCATAGTACCATAGCTGCACTTATTAATCCCGCCATAAACAGCATGCAGCCGGCAAAAGCTCCTATTATAAGTCCAAACTCCCTGGCTAATACCGCCTGTCCGGCAAAATGCCAAACACCGTTTTCCATTTTAGCTACAAATGAAAAATACAGCATACTGCCAATTATATTTATAACAAAAAATACAATTGTTTCTATAACAGCTGACTTTCTTTTATTTACAAATAAAAATACGGTCCATAAAATTATTGCTGCTAATGAGGTTTTAGCAAAAATATAAAACATCACCGCTAAAAAATGTGACTGCAATAAATCTTTAGCTGATACATTACCAGCAGCATCAGGCTGCTGATTTTTTTTATCTGTTTGTGCCTGCTCAGTCTCCGGCAGTGCTGCACTTACCTGCTGTTTTTTTGCATCAACTGTTTCTTTTTTATCATCATTATTATTATCACGTTTTATATATTTATTATCCCGGATTTTATCATATGCCTGTGATTTTTTACTATCATTCTTGCTGTCACTCTTATCAGTATCGTGATCATTTGTCTGTTTTTTTTCTTCTGACTGTTTTATACGGGCATGTTCTTCTATTTCCTGTGAAATTTTATCAGTATCAATCAATTTAATTTCAGGCATTTTAGGCATTGGAATTGCGGGCAGTTGTGGAGTTTCCAGCACGGGCGCTGCCATTTGCGGCAGCTCGACCTGTGCCCCAGCCATAGCAGTATGATAAAAATTCATTATACAGATTACTGCTATCATAAATCCATATTTTATATAATATTTATGATAATCGCATTTTAAAATCGTCATAATTAAATCGTTTCACAATTGTTATTTTTCCATCTTTGCCAACTGCTGCTATTGCGGGCAGCGGCATACCATTAAAGGTATTATTTTTTACCATAGAATAAATTGCCATATCACAAAATATAATTTTATCACCTATCTTTAATGGCTCCGCAAAAGAATATTCACCAATAATATCACCAGCTAAGCATGTTGGTCCGCCAAAGGTATAGGTATATTTTTCTTCTTTCGGCATAAAGCCCTCTATAACATTAGGACGATAGGGCATCTCTATTACATCGGGCATATGGCAGGCTGCTGATGTATCCAGTATAACATTTTGCTGACCATTAACAGCTATCTCTAAAACACTACTACTCAAAAAACCAGCATCAAGAGCTACTGCTTCACCTGGTTCTAAATAAATTTCAACATCATATTTTTGCTGCATTTTTTTTATTAAATCTATCAATAAATTAATATTGTACCCTTGCCGGGTTATTAAGTGCCCGCCGCCAAAATTAAGCCATTTCATTTTATATAAATATTTACCGAATTTTTCTTCAATCACTTTTAGTGTTGCTGCTAAATCCTCAGCACCCTGCTCACATAAAGTATGAAAATGCAGTCCGCTTATACCTTCTAGATCCTGTCCAGTAAATTTATCCAAAGTTATTCCCAAACGCGACCCTGGAGCACAGGGATCATAAATAACATGATCCTGCGTAGAAAATTCTGGATTAATCCGCAATCCACATTGGCATTTTTGTTTTAGTGCCTGTTCTTTAAATTTATCCCATTGAGCAAATGAATTAAAAACAATATGATTACAAATTTTGACAATTTCGGGAAAATCCACTTCGCTATACGCTGGTGAAAAAATATGATTTTCTCCTCCCTGCATATACTCATGTGTCAAACGTGCTTCATAGATACCACTGGCCGTTGCTCCCGACAAATATTTACTAATTAATGGATAAAAATAATACATAGAAAAAGCTTTTTGCGCTAAAAGTATTTTACAATTTGCTTTTCTTTGCACCTCTGCCAATATTTGTAAATTTTTTTCCAACAATTCTTCGTATATTATATAGCACGGCGATGGTAATTTTTTCGCCGCATCAAATACATTCTGCATATTAAAACACCTTCTTTTTATTTCATAAATAAACTATACTTATAAATAATACCGTTGTCAATTAATTGACAACGGTATTATTTATAAGTATTTAATCAACCATAGTCGGATTAAAATCTTCCTGCCAAGGCAATCCCCACTTATTAAGTGCGTCCATAAACGGATCTGGATCAAATTCTTCAATATTATATACACCTGGTTTTTGCCATGTGCCATTCATGACCAGCATGGCCCCAATCATCGCCGGAACTCCGGTAGTATAAGAAACTGCCTGCGACCCTACTTCCCTATAACATTCCTGATGATCGCAAACATTATAAACATAATAATGCTTTTCTTTGCCGTCTTTTTTGCCGGTAAAGATACAACCGATATTTGTCTTACCTACTGTGCGTGGGCCAAGACTTGCCGGATCAGGTAAAACTGCCTTTAAAAATTGCAATGGTATTATTTTTTTACCCTCAAAATCTATTGGTTCAATAGAAGTCATTCCTACATTTTCTAAGCATTTTAAATGTGTAAGATAGCTTTGCCCAAATGTCATAAAAAAGCGAATGCGTTTTATGCCCTTTATATTTAATCCTAATGACTCAAGTTCTTCATGATGGAGCAGATACATATCCTTTTGTCCAACTTCGGCAAAACTATATTCGCGTTTTATTTCCATTGGCTTTGTTTCTACCCATTGGCCATTTTCCCAATAGCTGCCATTAGCGGTTACTTCACGAATATTTATTTCTGGATTAAAATTGGTCGCAAATGGATAACCATGGTCGCCGCCATTACAATCAAGTATATCAATGTAGTTTATTTCATCAAAATGGTGCTTTAACGCATGCGCACTAAATACACCAGTTACACCTGGATCAAAGCCGCTGCCCAAAAGAGCTGTTATTCCTGCCGCTTTAAATTTTTCCCGATACGCCCACTGCCACTTATATTCAAATTTAGCCGTTTCTGGCGGCTCATAATTAGCTGTATCCACATAATGAGTTTTAGTCGCCAAGCAAGCATCCATAATCGTCAAATCCTGATATGGCAATGCTAAGTTTAATACAACATCTGGTTTATATTCATTTATCAAATTTATCAATTGCTCAGTAGAATCCGCATCTACCTGTGCTGTAGTTATTTTTGTTCTGCCACCTGCCAATTTTTCTTTTAAAGCATCACATTTGCTTTTAGTACGGCTGGCAATCATAATTTCCTCAAATACCTCACTGTTTTGACAGCATTTGTGTATAGCAACACTGGCTACACCACCACAACCGATAATCAGCGCTCTCCCCATACAAAAACCTCCTAGTCTATATACTGTAGTATAGTATAACAAAAAAATTATTATTTGTATCTATCTGTTATAAATAATTTACAAATGCTTTTACTTAAGCATTTGTGCAATGATAAAAATCAATAAACCAATGCTGCCGCCAACCAATGAACCGTTTACCCTTATCCAAATTAAATCCGTACTTATTTTGGAATAAACAATCTCATTTAATTGCGCATCACTCATATTCATTAAAACCCGTCTTACAATATCACCAATCATATTTTGTCCCTGCAACGCTGATCGTCCAATAACATCATTTATAAATTTTTCCAGCTGCTTACGCAGATATATATTTTCTTTCAATAATATAAAGACATCATCAAATTGCTGTTTAATAAACGATCGCAGCTGTCTTTGCAATCTGCTCTGTTCTTCATTCAAATCAAAATCACTACATACATTATTAGTCCATTCCCTAATAATTTTTCTTACAACATCTGTTTCTGCAATAGCAGTCTGCAACTGTACCACAATATTGTCATAGGCATCTTTTTTTGTTAATTCATCAATATTATTGGCAATAATTAGACTTATATCCTGATGCACCTGGCTTTCTGACTGCATCATTTCCTGCAAAAAATCAATTAATTTTTTCTGCACCAATACTGCACATTCAGCTGTATTTATAACATCAAGCATACTTCCCAAAGAAAATAAAAATGACGGCACATTAGATTTCATTTTCTCGTCTAATATTTTTTCGATATACTGTCTGCTTTCCGGCTGAGCTATTTTATTACCGGCTACCAGCAATACCTTGTGCAGAATCTGCTGCTGGAGCTGTGGTTTTTGCAGCCATTCACTCAAATATATTTTAATTTCAGTTGCTGATATATTTTCAGTAATTATTTTTACTATATACTCATTAATAAATTCTTCTGTAGTGCTGCGTTTTATTTCCGTTTTTACCGTATCTATTATTTTATCGGCAGCAATTTCTTTATACTCCTCTTTATCTGCCCAAACAATAATTTTATCAACAGCATTTAATGAGCGCAATTGTAAAAATATGTTTTTACGGGAAAAGAATTGCTGCTGTACTAATTTGGTAGTAGCCTGTGTAAAAGCCTGACGTTTACGCGGCAAAATTGCTGTATGCCAGCTTATGCCAAGCGGTCTGCCAAAAAGTGCCTTAACCGCAAACCAGTCAGCAATCCCTCCCACTAAGGCTGCTTCCACACAAAATAAAACGCCCTGTACGAAAATATTATTAGGATACTGTACTTTTATATATAATGCAGCAATAAATAATATAGCCGCCACTATCAACACCTTATCGGCACGATTATATTTTTTCATCAATTACAAAACCTTTCTGCCATATAAGTAAGTACATATAGTGCTATACCAGCCATGCCGCCCACTAAAGAACCATTTATCCTTATCATCTGTAAATCACTGCTTATATGGTCTTCAATTAATGCTGTAAATTCTTCTGTCGAATAACTGTTTAATTTATTTTTTATCATATTCAGCAAGTATGGCGCACTTTTTTCCACTAATGTGGCCAGCTTGTCCTTTAACCAACCATCAAAAACCTTCTGTATATTTTTATCATTAATAAAATTTTTCAATTGACCATCAATAATATTATTGATTTTATTAAATAATTCTTGCTGCATTTGCTTATCAGCCAATAGTTTTCCCCAATAATCATTGCTTATTTGGACAAAATCACTATTTTTATTAATAGCGCGGCCTATCGCAGCAAACATCTCATTATATTTGTCCTCCTGCTGCAAATCTACCAGCCATGTGTCACGCAGCCAGATTTGTAATTTTTTCCTGTTTTCATCATCTTTATTATCCCATTTAGTGATAAAAGCGTTCAGCTTGCCTAAAACATCCTGCATAATACTTTCATCGCTTAAATCCAGCATAGCAATTGCCATCTCACGCAAAGTAGAGCCACTTTTATATTCATTTTTAACATCATGAATAAGCTGCTCCAGCATTGACTGCATTTTTTTATCAGCCAGCATCGTGTTAATAAAAATGCCCACGGCTTTCATAAATATATCAAGCTGCTTAGAATTTATAATTCCAGCTAATATATTAACTATCGCTTCTTTATATAATTTTTCATCATTTTTTTTAGCAACATTTTGTACATCAGTTACGATAGCCGTAATGTCCATTTTTTTTATAAGTTCTCTGCCCAAAGATGTTATTGTAGTATATAATCGTTCTGTCCCACCTTTTTTTGTCAAATAATTGACAAGCATCTGTCCCATATCATAACGAATAACGTCTTTCATGATATTATTAGAATTTAATAAATCCTTACTAATAAAATTAATAAGTTCATCCATAATTCGACCTCGATTACGCGGTAAAATTGCTGTACGCCACGATATTCCCAGAGGTTTCCTAAACAGTGCCGTAACAGCAAACCAATCCGCTAAGCCGCCTATCATTGCCGCTAAAAAACCATTATGCAGTAACTTGATGAAAAATCCTTCTTTGCCTGCTGTCAGCAGCATTCCTGCCAGCATAAGTACTAACAGGCCTGTTGCCTGTAACTTTTTGTTCATCGTTATAACCTCAAATATCTATAAAAATTTATTATTAACTCTAAATATTATACAAATAAATATAGTAAAATTTCAACCCTGCCTATTTATAGACAAATACTTTCTTACATGCTAAAATATAAAGTATATTATATGTTTAAATGTAAAACTTTGCTCATTAGGAGGGTTATTGTTTGGAGTTAACTATTTTAATGATAATAGATGCTGTCATCGCTATCGGCTTAATCGCTTCTGTTCTTTTACAGGAAGGGAAAAGTGCCGGCATGGGCGGACTTTCTGGAGAAACCGATACAGTATTTAGTTCCAAAGCCAGAGGACTGGATGCATTAATGGCTAAAGTTACAGTTGTTTTTGCAATTTTATTTGGAATTCTTACTGTAATAATTGCAAAAATGACTGCCTAAAAAAAGTTCTCTATCATCACGATAGGGAGCTTTTTTTAATAAAATCTTTCCACGGGGTATTTTATCATGATTTTAAAGGGTGCTGAACCATTTTTTCTGCCAGGTAATAAAGAAAATGGTATATTATTAACACATGGTTTTACCGGCTCTCCCTCTGAAATGCTGCTGTTAGGCGAGTATCTCAATAAACTTGGCTATACTGTTTTAGGTGTACGTCTATGTGGTCATGGAACAACACCTGAAGATATGTCACACACTATTTGGCAGGATTGGTATCAATCTGTCTGTGATGGGTACTTACTGCTTAAAGGCTGTTGCTCGCAGATAACCGCCATCGGTTTATCTATGGGCAGTATCTTATCATTGCTGCTAAGTCTTGATTATCACGTTGACAAGCTCATTGCTCTTAGCACCCCGCTATTCATTGCTGCTCAGCGCGGCTTAAATTCATTGCCGCCGCGTAAACAATGTCATGATGATTTTATTCCTAAGCCTTCTCGCAAATATCCCGGCGTTGATGAACATTATACTGTCCATTATAAAAAAACCCCAGTAATTTGTGTTTATGAATTACTTGAATGCATCAATCATTTAAAAATAAATTTAAAAAACATTACTGCTCCTTTACTAATAATACAAAGTAATAACGACCACACTGCCAGCCCCAAAAGTGCGCAATACCTTTATGATAATGTCCAAAGTCCAAGTAAAAAAATTTTACATTTGAATCATTCCGGACATCTAATAACTTTGGACAGCGAAAAAGAAATAGTTTTTTCTGCTATAGCAGATTTTATACAAAATAAATAAAATAACGATTGGAGAGATTATGGAATTACAAGAACGAATTTTATATTATATGGAAAATGAGGCAACTGGACCAGTCAGTGAAGAAGCTTTGGCCAGTGCCTTAAATTTGACCAATGAAGAATTAATTGAATTATTTTCAATCTTAGATAGATTAGAACACGACGGCCTTATCGTCTGCAACCGCAACGATCTTTACGGTTTACCTGCACAAATGAATCTTGTCGTCGGCACCCTAAGCATGAACAGCAAAGGCTATGGTTTTATTTTGCCACAGGATAAAAATGAAGCTGAGCTCGGTGATGTATTTATCCCCCCTTCATTGCTGGGATCAGCCATGCATAATGACAAGGTTATTTGTCGATTAAACGAGACCAGCACTAGTGAAAGAGCTCGCGAAGGTGAGATCATTCGCATTTTAGAACGTGCCAATAAACAAATTGTCGGCACGTTTGAAAAAAGCACCGCTTTTGGCTTTGTAACACCAGACAATACCAAAATAACCAAGGATATTTTTATCCATAAACGCAATTTCAACAAAGCTCCTGTTGGGGCTAAAGTAATTGTTGAAATCACTAAATGGCCGCGCAAACGCCATAATCCTGAAGGTAAAATCATACAGATACTTGGACAGGCCGATGACCCTGGTATCGATATACTCTCTGTAATTCATCAGTACGATCTGCCACTCGATTTTCCTGCTGAAGTTGCCGCCGCTGCCAAAAACGTTCCAATGTCCGTCATGGAAAAAGAATATAAAAAACGTGAAGACCGGCGTGATTTACCAATTGTAACTATTGATGGCGATGATGCCAAGGATTTAGACGATGGCGTCTATGTCACCAAAAAAGACAATGGTAATTATTTATTAGGTGTTTATATTGCTGATGTCAGCCACTATGTACGCGAAAATTCCACACTGGATATCGAAGCACGCAAACGCGGCACTAGTGTATATCTCGTCGACCGTGTTATTCCAATGCTGCCAACCCGTTTATCAAATGGAATATGCAGTTTAAATGCCGGCCAGGACCGCTTATCCATGGCTGCAGAAATGGAAATCGGCTCTGACGGCCAGGTTATTTCCTATAAGATCTTCCCTACAGTCATTCATGTTTATCGCCGTTTAACCTATAATCTTGTTAATAAAATTCTTGTAGAAAAAGATCCAGAAACAATTACTGCCAACAAGGATATTTTAAATTTATTAAACACACTGAGCGATCTACGCAATATATTAAAAAAACGACGCCACATCCGCGGTTCAATTGATTTCAATATAGCCGAAGTAAAAGTAAAATTAAATGAGCGGGGTATCCCAACAGCTTTATTAAAACGTGAGGGATCTTTGGGCGAATCAATAATTGAAGAATGTATGCTCATAGCTAATGAAACGGTAGCCCAGCATATGGCCAAAAAACAACTTCCATTTATCTATCGTGTTCACGAACAGCCCGATACAGAAAAGATTGCTAATCTCAATGATTTATTGGCAACCTTTGGCCTGCATATAAATAAAAATACTAAAACCAATAATATTGACCCGCTGGCAATACAAAAAGTATTAACTGCTGTAGAAGGCCGTCCTGAGGAGAAAATCATTTCAACGTTAGCCTTACGAACAATGCAGCAAGCTCGCTATAAAGAAGAAAATGCTGGTCATTTTGGTCTGGCTGCTGAATTTTATACCCACTTCACTTCACCAATACGCCGCTATCCTGATTTAATTGTGCACCGGTTACTGGCAGAAACAATTTCTGCTAAAGGACATTTAGCAGCTACCCGCCAAAAACAGTTAAATAAAATGCTGCCGGAAATCGCAGTATCATCTTCCATCAGAGAACGTGTTGCCGCTGATGCTGAACGTGATACTGTCGATATGAAAAAAATCGAATACATGGCACAGTTTGTCGGTGATGAATTTACTGGTGTCATAAGTGGTGTAACTTCCTTTGGTATATTCATTGAGCTTGATAACGGCGTAGAGGGACTTGTTCATGTATCCAGCATGGCTAACGATTATTACGAATATGTCGAAAAAGAATATGCCTTAGTAGGACGGCGTACCAATACCCGTTATCAAATGGGACAAAGCGTTACCATTATTATTATGCGCGCCGATGCCAAGGAACGATTGCTCGACTTTATACTAAAAGGCAATGGTGTCTATAACGATTTTAAACGTCCTAAAGTATCTGCCGCTGTGGAAAAAATTGCCCAGATACCAGCAGACAGTACGCCTACAAACAGCTCACATAATCATCGCCATAAAAACAAAAAAGTTGACAGCTACCAAAAAATAACTCATAAAAAAAAGCATCGCAGCAAACATCTCAAAGCAAATCATAAATAAATCCCATTTCTACAATATACGATTTCAATTTATATAGAAAGGAACTTTCACTATGGGAAAAAACAACAGCAGTATAAAAATTGTCTGCGAAAACCGTAAAGCCCGCCATGATTTTTTTATTCATGAAACGTTTGAAGCTGGTATTGCTTTGGTCGGCACCGAAGTAAAATCACTGCGTGCCGGCAAAGCCAATTTAAAAGACAGCTTTGCTTTAATAAAAAATAATGAAGCCTACCTTGAAAATTTCCATATCAGTCCTTATGAACATGGCAATATTTTCAATCATGATCCTTTACGCCGCAGAAAGCTTTTAATGCATAAAGCTGAAATAATCCGCCTATTCAGTAAAACTCAGGAAAAGGGGCTCACGCTTGTTCCTCTTAAAATATATTTTTCCAAAGGCAAAGCCAAAGTAGAATTAGCACTGGCTTCCGGTAAGAAAAATTATGATAAGCGCCAGGTTTTGGCTGAAAAAACGGCTAAACGTGAAGTAGAACGAGCCCTGCGTGAACGGCAAAAATATTAAAAAATGGTGCAGCAATTAAAAATTGCTGCACCATTTTTTTAAAAACTTTTAGCGGCAAGACGACGATGTTCCCAACGGGCTAACAGCGATAAAGCATAATTGATTACAAAATAAATTAAAGCTACACACCCCATAATAACAAATAAATGCACTGTATCACTATAGCGTCCGATTAATATCATACCTCGTCCCGTAAGTTCCTCCGTACCAACAGCCCAAACAAACGATGAATCTTTAATTACCGTTGTAAACTGTGAAACCATCGGCGGGATAATATTACGATAGGCCTGCGGCAAAATTATATGATAAACAATCTGCCATCTGTTAAGTCCCTGTGACAAAGCCGCTTCAAACTGTCCCTTAGACACTGAATTTATACCGCCACGAACAATTTCAGCCATAATCGCACCAGTAAACACGGACATTGCCAATATTCCTGACATTGTTGGCGGTAATGGTGTCATAAAACGTGCAATAAGGACACATAGTAAACAAGGAATATTGCGTACAATATCAACATATAGTCCACCGATATGACCAATAATAGGAAGTTGCAGATATCTGGCTACTCCAATAAGCGTGCCTAAAATAACACTAAATATTATAGAAAAAAAACCTATCTCCAGTGTAACTTTAAAGCCGCCCATTAAAAATAAAAAATTATTCATTTGAAATAAGTCTGACAATAGCTTACACCCCGGCTTTCTTTTCTAATTTATTTATATATTTACTAAGAGCAAAACAAATTATCCAATAACAGCAGCCCGATACAAAATAAGCTGGTCCATAATACATATTGCTGCCTGACCATGAATCAGCCTGATACATTAGATCTCCACCGGCAATCATTGCCAATACGGAGGTGTTTTTTACCAAATTTATAGTCTGATTGGCCATCGCCGGCAGCATTACTTTCTTGGCCTGCGGCAATACTATATACCACATTGCCTGCCAATAGCTAAAGCCCTGGGAAACAGCAGCTTCCAGCTGTCCTTTCGGCACAGCCATAATGCCGCCTCTTACCACTTCAGCCATATAGGCTCCAGTATAAAGGCCAACACCCAAAATCCCAATTAATAATACCGGCAGCATTATATGTAAATGCGGCAAAGCATTATAAATAAAGATTACCTGAATTACCAAAGGAGTATTTTGAAAAAACTCCACATAGATACGATTTATTACCCGAATAATTTTATTGGGAAAAACACCGGCGATACCAAAAATTATCCCTAATAATATCGATAAAACAAGTGCACCGATTGTTACTTCCAGCGTTGTTATAAGCCCACCGATAAATATATCACGTGCATCAAACAACGCCTGCCACTTGTACAGTGCAAAAGGATTATTTACATCCATTATTTATTTAACTTCCATTTTGCTAAAAGTTTATCCATTTCGCCGGATTGTTTCATTTCTTTAAAGGTTTCATTAATAACTTTTGCTAATGCTTCATTGCCTTTTTTAGTAGCTGCACCATATTCCTGCGGTGAGAATTTATCAGCAAGAATCATTGTTTGATCATCAACATACCCTGCTAAATTGGAAGTATCCATAGCATATGCTGCTGCACGGCCAGCCATTAAAGCAGCCTTACATTCTGGATAGGTTGGGAACTCAGCAAATTTTACACTTACACCCGCTTTTTTCGCTGCTTCTTCAACGGCTTTTTTGGTAGTAGCGCCTTGGGGAACTGCAATTGTCTTACCATCAAGATCTTTTATCGATGTAATATTATCTGATTTTTTTACTAAAAGACCTACTGGATCAGTATAATACGGATCACTGAAATCATATTGTTTTTTGCGTTCCGGATTAATTGTATACGTTGCAATTACAGTATCAAGTTCACCACTATCGAGCAACGGTCCACGTGTTTTAGCCACAACTGGCGTAAATTCTACTTTTGATGGATCATTAAAGATTTTTTTAGCTACGGCATGTGCCAAATCGATTTCAAAACCTTCTATTTTACCTGTATCAGGATTTTTGTAACCAAATAAAGGTACATCAACCTTACAGCCAACCTTTAACGTCCCACGATCTTTAATTGTTTTCATAATATCATTGGAACCGGCTGTCTTTGATTCACTGCCGCAGCCTGCCGCTACTAAAGAAAATGCCGTAACTGCTGTTAGTGCCAAGGTCATTAATTTTTTTCTTGATAAAAACATAATTATACCTCCTAATTTATGAAACATTATAATAATAAAATATCTTCCTAAATAAATTGCTAAATATATTAAACCAGTAAAATTTATATAATTACAAAATCTTGCTTAAAAATTGCTGCGCTCGTTCATTTTGCGGATTATCAAAAAAAGCTTCGGGCGTAGCCGTTTCCAAAATTTGTCCATCGGCCATAAATATGACATGATCTGCAACCTCACGGGCAAATCCCATTTCATGTGTCACACACACCATTGTAATGCCGCTATGCGCAAGATCCACCATTACATCCAGAACCTCTTTTATCATTTCAGGGTCAAGTGCCGAAGTAGGTTCATCAAAAAGCATTATTTTAGGATGCATATTAAGCGCACGCGCAATGGCTACACGCTGCTGCTGTCCACCAGACAATTGTGCTGGATAGGCATCAGCCTTATCTTTCAAGCCTACACGCTCCAAAAATTCCAAACCAGTCTGACATGCCTCTTCCTTACTTTTTCCTTGCACTAATATTGGGGCTATTGTTAAATTTTCCAAAACAGTTTTATGCGGATATAAATTAAACTGCTGAAATACCATAGCAGCTTCCTGTCGTATCTGCTTTAGCTGTGCTTTTGATTTCATCAAATTTATGCCATCAACAATTACATCTCCGCTATCAGGTCTTTCCAGCTGATTAATGCAGCGTATCATTGTGCTTTTACCTGAACCACTAGGGCCAATCACTACAACTTTTTCACCTTGCTTTACATGTAGATTTATATCTTTTAAAACATGATTATCACCAAAATATTTATTAATCCCCTGTAGTTTTATCATTAAAACAACCCCTCCTTCCTAAAAAAATGTATAAAAAAAACGCCCAGACCTATTTTCCCTTAGATCAAAGCGCCATTGCTTAAGTATATTTTTAGTATAAATCATTAAATAAATTTTGTCAATAAATTCATTTATATTATATTTATTAATTTTTTGAAACAAAAATCCATGTTTTTTATGTATTTATACCAAATCCAGCTTATTTATTATTGTTTAACTGTTTCATGTAATATAGCATTAATTGCAATTATTCTTTCAATTATATTTAAATACCATCTCTCTATATTCCATATAACAAAAAAAGAGAAGAAACATCTTCCCTTTTATAAAAAAATTTATATTCTTATTGGAGGCGACACCCAGATTTGAACTGGGGAATAAAGGTTTTGCAGACCTCTGCCTTACCACTTGGCTATGTCGCCGCTTGCGAACATTTAATATTATATATATTTTTCCAGATATTGTCAACAGCTTTTTTATTTTATTTTTAAAACATTATTCATATTACTATTTTCAAGTAAATATACTAAATCATATACTATAATTATTATCTTTGCAGAAATAACTCTAAGTAGTATATATAGTAATTGACGTTATTTATTATAGTAGGTATACTTAGCTATATAAATATATTTTTTCAAGGAGGATTTCTTTTGAAACACACATTTAAATCATTATTTATAGCTTTTTGCCTGCTCCTTATGGGCACAGCCGCAGCTTTTGCTGCTCCGGTAGAAAAAACCGTTATAATGGATGATTCCTTTGATTTATCTTCTATCCATACTATCGCTATTGCCATGCCTAATTATATTGAAAATGAAAAAAGCCCTAAATTAGATGAAGTAATAAAGGCTTTAGCTCAATCTGGTTTTGATTCCCGCAGCGTCAAACATTTGACTATTATACCATATTCCGTTATCGCCAAAAACATTCAAGCTGAAACCGGCAAGGATTTACAAACACTTGATAAAAACGAAGCAAAATCATTATTTACTGCACAGGTAAAAAAATATGCCGATGCTTATCTAGTCCTAACTGCTGCTAAGGACAGCCGTGTTGTCATGTTTTACGATTTATACTCTGCCAAAGACAATAAATATCTTTATTCCTATGAAGTAATCGGCGGCGGACAAGGTGACAATAATTTACGTTCCTATACTACTTTTAACGATATGTTCTACGATGCTTTTGCCCAATCAGTTAAAGATCAGAAAAAAACTAAATAATTTATTAAGGTGAGATGATAGTAAAATATCAGATCACCTTTTTCTATATTTGGCATTTAATGAAATTTTATACATCCTTTGCTAGTCCTATATATTTTTAACTTTTTTGAAAAATATATTGCATTTTTATGCATAATAGATGTATAATTATAACACAGCAAAAGGAGGTACTCATTATGAATATCAGCATCATAGGTGCTACCGGCTATGCCGGCGCAGAATTATTGCGGTTACTATATACTCATCCCCGAGCCAATATAATTCATTTAACTTCAGAAAGCAGTACTGGTAAAAAAATCTCCGCTATCTATCCTTATTTACGGGAACGATGTGATTTAACGCTTACCAGTCTTGATAATATAGAACAAATAGCCAAGGACAGCGATTTTATTTTTATTTGTCTGCCACATGGCCATGCTATGAAAGTAGGGCAATTATTAGAAAGTAAGAATATACGCATTATTGATTTAGGTGCTGATTATCGCTTTAATGATATCTCTACTTACGAGCAATGGTATAAAGTAAAACATCTCCATACTGCAGCTTCACGTGTATATGGTTTGGCTGAACTGCACCGTGAAGAAATAAAATCTGCCCGAATAATCGGTAATGCCGGCTGTTATACTACTGCCAGTATTTTAGCTCTGGCACCCTTAGTAAAAAATCACTTAATTGATGCCAAAAGTATTATAATAGATGCTGCCTCCGGCGTATCAGGTGCCGGTCGTTCAGCTAAACAAGCTAATTTATTGCCGGAGTTATATGATAGTTTTAAAGCTTATGCTGTCGCCAATCACCGTCATACACCGGAAATTGAGCAGGAACTTTCTATACTAAACGGTGAAAATATTATTTTAAACTTTACACCACATCTTGTTCCTATGGCTCGCGGCATTTTAAGCACCTGTTATGCCAATATCTCCCCTGCTGTTGATGATAAAACGATCAATGAGGCTTTTGCCAAAATGTATGGGCAGGAATTTTTCATCAGACTCCTCGGTGAAGGCGGCTATCCAACGACTAAGAATGTGCGCGGTTCCAATATTTGTGAAATTGGCTGGCATATTGACAGACGCACCAACAGAGTTATCGTCATCTCAGCTATTGACAATCTTGTCAAAGGCGCTGCCGGACAAGCTGTACAAAATTTCAATATTGCCTGCGGCTTCGACGAAAAAACAGGACTTGATTTTATCCCTGTATATCCGTAAAACTACCAATAATTATATATATTAGGAGGCCCTATTAATGATTAATGAAAATAAAGCAGGCGTAACTTTTGCCAAAGGATTTAAAGCAACCGGTATTAAAGCTGGTATCAAAAAGAGCGGTAACGCTGATTTGGCAATCATCACCAGTGATACTGAAGCTGCCGTAGCTGGAACCTTTACACAAAACAAAGTAGCTGCTGCACCTGTATACGTATCAAAAGATGTTGTAAAAACAAAAACAGCTAAAGCCATCGTTGCCAATTCCGGTTGTGCCAATGCCTGCACCGGTCAGCAAGGTATGGATGATGCCCATAAAACAGCCCAGATTGCTGCTGCTGAATTAAATATAAATAAAGATGATGTGATAGTAGCATCAACCGGCGTAATCGGTGTAACCCTGCCTATGGATAAAATTGAAACTGGCATAAAAGCTGCTGTCCCTACTTTAAATAATGATGGCAGTGATGCTGCTGCTAATGCTATTATCACCACCGATACATATACAAAATCATTAACCACCAGTATTACCCTTGATGGCAAAGAAGTACGTATTGGCGCTATTGCCAAAGGTGCCGGCATGATTCAGCCAAATATGGCAACAATGCTGTGCTTTATCACTACTGATGCCAATATCGAACAAGTTCGTCTGCAAACAGCTTTATCTGAAATAATTGAAAAAACCTTTAATATGATTTCCGTTGACGGTGATATGAGTACTAACGACATGGTTATCGTTTTAGCTAATGGGCAGGCGGGTAATAATAAAATCATCGAAAACGATGAAAATTACCAGATTTTCTATCAAGCCCTGTCCGAACTTTGCTGCCAAATGGCGCAAAAAGTAGCTGCTGATGGTGAAGGAGCTACCAAATTTTTAACTATAAATATAAATAATGCCAGAAATTTCCGCGATGCTAAATTAGCTGGTATGTCAATTGCCAATTCCCCTCTGGTAAAAACAGCCTTTTTCGGACAGGATCCTAATTGGGGCCGTATTCTTTGTGCTGTAGGCTATTCTGGTGTTGATATGAATCCAGAAAATACCGAAGTAAAAATTGGCGGCATTACTATTTACTCTAATGGACTTGGTGCGGCTTTTGACAAGAACGCCCTGCAGGATATAATGTCCGAACATGATATTGCAATCGATATCAATCTTAATATGGGCAGTACCAATGCCACTGTATGGTCATGTGACCTATCCTATGAATACGTAAAAATAAATGGTGAATACCATACCTGAGGAGCTGTATCATTTGGAATTTTCTGCTGAAGCTAAAGCTTCAATATTAGTTGATGCTTTACCTTATATACAAAACTTTTACGGTGAAACCATTGTTATAAAATATGGCGGCAATGCCATGATAAATGATGATTTGAAAAACAAAGTAATGCACGATTTAGTATTAATGAAATATGTTGGCATTCGTCCCATAATCGTGCATGGCGGTGGACCTGACATTACCAGTTTTTTGGAAAAAGTTGGTAAAACAAGTACATTTGTTAATGGCTTACGTGTAACGGATAGGGAAACTGCCCAAATTGCCGAAATGGTTTTAGTCGGCAAAATCAATTCCGAAATTGTCAGCCGTTTAAACAGCCTCAATTTAAAAGCCGTCGGTTTAAGCGGCAAAGATGCCAATCTTATTGTTGCCAGTAAAAAATATGCTGCAGTTAAAAATGCTGATAATACTATTACCAATACCGACATTGGCTTTGTTGGTGAAGTAAAAAACATTAACACAGCTTTATTATATGATTTACTTGACCAAAATTATGTACCAGTAATTTCCCCCATTGGCATTGGTGAAGATGGCAACAGCTATAATATCAATGCTGATTATGTAGCAGCAGAAATAGCCGGTGCTATGAGTGCCAAGAAGATGCTTCTGCTTACCGACATCGAGGGAATTTATCGTGATTATAACGATAAAAGCACTTTCATATCAACGCTGAGCAAAAAAGAAGCAGAAGCCATGATTGCTGACGGCAGCATCAATGGCGGCATGATTCCTAAAGTGGAAGCCTGCCTGCGTTCGCTGGAAAAAGGGGCTGGCAAAACCAGTATCATCGATGGCAGACAAGCCCATTCATTAATTTTAGAATTATTCACCTCACAAGGTATTGGCACAGAAGTTGTACATTCTAATTGAGTAAGGAGTTAATATTATGACTGATGAAGAAATTTTTGCCAAAGACGAACAATATTATATGCCTGTCTTTGCGCGTTATAAAATAGCCTTGGACCATGGTGATGGCCCTTATGTGTATGATGTAAACGGTAAAAAATACCTTGATTTTCTCGGCGGTATTGCTGTAAATGTACTTGGACACAACTACCCGCAGCTAGTCCAAGCAATAAGTGAGCAAGCTGCTAAAATGATTCATTGCTCTAATCTATACTATACCCAACCGCAGGCTGATGCCGCTTATAAACTAAGTCAGCTGAGCAAAATGGATAAAGTTTTTTTTGCCAATTCCGGCGCAGAAGCTAATGAAGGAGCTATAAAACTAGCCAGAAAATACGCCCATATGACTGACAATGATAAGTCACAAATAATTTGTGCCAATCACAGTTTTCATGGCCGTACTATCGCTACATTAACTGCCACGGGGCAGCCAAAATATCATGAAGGTTTTGGTCCATTGCCTGATGGCTTTACTCATATTGACTATAATGATATTAAGCAGCTGGAAAATACAATCAATGATAAAACATGTGCTGTACTGCTCGAGGCAATACAGGGTGAGGGCGGCGTTAATGTCCCTGATGCTGATTACCTGCAAAAAGTGCGCGCGTTATGCGATAAATATAATGCCCTGCTCATTTTTGACGAAATACAATGTGGTATGGGCCGCACCGGAACTTTCTTTGGCTTTGAACAATTTGGCGTAACCGCCGATATTGTTACTTTGGCTAAAGGACTGGCTGGCGGTGTTCCCATCGGTGCCTTTATCACCAACAACAAGATTGCCCAAGCCCTTCATGCCGGAGACCACGGTACCACCTTCGGCGGCAATCCATTAGCCTGCGCTGCTGCCAATGTTGTACTTGATGCTATGCAAAGCAGCATTTTTTTAGAAAGAGTTACCTTGCTTGGCAATTACCTGCAGGATAAACTGAATTTATTAAAAGAAAAATATCCATCCTTAATCAAAGAAGTACGCGGACGCGGATTAATGGTTGGTGCCGAACTTAATAAACCAGGCAAAGACATTGTCAATAAATGTTTAGAATACGGTCTTATCATTAATTGCACTGCCGGCAATGTACTGCGTTTTGTTCCGCCGCTTATAATAACAACAAAACACATTGATGAATTAATTTTAACACTTGATAAAGTTTTAACAGAACATGTATAATATAAAAATAGACTTTTAAAGTAATATTCATTCAGGAGGCTTTATATGCTTGCGTGCAAGGATTTATTATCAATACATGACTTAACTGCTGACGAAGTAAACGAAATCCTATCGTTAGCCCAAGAATTAAAAGCTATGCAGAAAGCTGGCATAGAACATCATATACTCGAAGGAAAAACATTGGGAATGATTTTTGAAAAATCTTCCACTCGTACACGTGTATCCTTTGAAACAGGTATGTATCAACTAGGCGGTCAGGCCTTATTTTTATCCAACAGAGATTTACAAATAGGGCGCGGCGAACCAATAAAAGATACTGCCCGCGTTTTATCCCGTTATCTTGACGGCATCATGATCCGCACCTTTGAACATGAAAAAATCGAAGAATTTGCTCACTATGCTGATATTCCAGTAATAAATGCACTGACGGACTTATTACATCCTTGTCAGGCACTCACTGACTTACTCACCATAAAAGAACATCGCGGACAAAATCTCAAAGGTCTTAAGATGGTCTATATCGGTGATGGCAATAATATGACTCATTCCTTAATGTATGCCTGTGCTAAAGCCGGTATCAATTTTGTTGCGGCCACACCAAAAGGCTATGAACCAAATGCCGATGTACTTATTAATGCCAAGGCTGATGCTGCTGAAAATGGTGCTACAGTAACGGTAACTGATGATGTAATGGCTGCTGCCAAAGATGCCGATGTCTTATATACCGACGTCTGGGCCAGCATGGGCCAGGAAGCCGAGCATGATGAACGTGTAAAAATTTTCAAGGGCTACCAAATCAATTCTGCTCTATTACAGGCTGCTGATAAGCGCGCTATGGTTCTTCACTGCCTGCCTGCACATCGCGGCGAAGAAATCACCGATGAAGTTTTAGAAGCACATGCCGCTGAAATATTTGATGAAGCGGAAAATCGCCTGCATACCCAAAAAGCCATTATGGCTCTTTTGATGGGTGATATGCATCATCATCACTAAATTGCACTATAAACTAAAATTATTATACAATCTAAGGAGATGTCTATAAATGGGACAAATAAAAAAAGTTGTACTTGCATATTCCGGTGGTCTTGATACCTCTGTTATCATTCCATGGCTCAAAGAAAATTACGATGGCTGTGAAGTAATCGCTGTATGTGCCGATATCGGCCAGGGTGATGAGCTCAGCGTTGTTCATGATAAAGCCTTAAAATCAGGTGCTTCCAAAGTATTTATCGAGCACCTCACCGAAGACTTTTTAGAAAATTATGTATGGCCCACTTTAAAAGCTGGTGCTGTATACGAAGGCAAATATCTTTTAGGTACCTCCTTTGCCCGTCCACTAATTGCTAAACGCCTTGTAGAAATTGCCAAACAGGAAGGTGCTGATGCTATCGCCCACGGTGCTACTGGTAAAGGTAATGATCAGGTACGTTTTGAGCTTACAGTAAAAGCACTCGCTCCTAATATTAAAATAATTGCCCCGTGGCGTGAATGGGATATCAGATCACGTGAGGATGCCATTGTTTATGCTAATAAACATGATATTCCTGTTGCTGCCGGCAATAAAGTATACAGCATGGACAGAAATATCTGGCATTTAAGTCATGAAGGCTCTGACCTTGAAGATCCATGGAATGCTCCGAAGAACAGCATGTATCTCATTGCCAAAGCTCCAGAAGATGCTCCTGATAAACCAGAATATGTTACCATTGATTTTGAAAAAGGCATTCCTATTGCTGTAAATGGTGAAAAATTAAGTGCTGTACCATTATTGGAAAAACTTAATGAAATTGGTGCTAACAACGGTATCGGCATTACTGATATTGTAGAAAATCGTCTTGTCGGCATGAAATCCCGCGGCGTATATGAAAATCCCGGTGGAGCTATCCTTTACTATGCTCACAGAGAATTGGAATATCTTTGCCTTGACCGTCAGACTTTCCATTATAAAGAAACTGTTGCTGTACGTTATGGCGAACTTGTTTATGATGGTATGTGGTTCAGCCAATTGCGTGAAGCACTAGCTGGTTTTGTCGAAAGCACACAGGAAACTGTAACTGGTACTGTAAATCTTAAACTGTATAAAGGCAACATTATGCCAGCTGGCGCAAAATCACCATATTCGTTATACAGCCATGATTTTGTTACTTTCGAAGCTGATGATGTTTATAATCAGGCTGATGCTAACGGTTTCATTAATTTATTTGGATTACCGCTTAAAGTCCGGGCTTTAATGCAGGAAAAAACAGGGAATAAATAATATGGCAGAACAATTATGGGGTGGACGTTTCTCTAAGTCCACCAACGAAATGATAAATGAATTTCAGGCTTCTATTCAATTTGATAAACGCATGTATCATGAAGATATAGCCGGCAGTATGGCTCATGCCAAAATGCTTGCTAAATGCGGTATCATATCTGACGAAGACTGTAGTAAAATCACTGATGGTCTGCAAAATATATTGGAACAAATCGAACATGGCGATTTTGATTTTTCCATCGACCTTGAAGATATTCATATGAATATCGAAAAACGCCTGACCGAAACTATCGGCGAAGCCGGTGGCCGTCTGCATACCGCTAGAAGCCGCAATGATCAGGTTGCTCTTGATACCCATATGTATGTACGGCGCGAAACAGCCGCTGTGCAGAAACTTATCTTGGATTTACAAACAGCCTTTGTGGCAACAGCTAAAAAATACAGTGACACTATCATGCCCGGCTACACTCATCTGCAAAGAGCTCAGCCAATTTTATTTTCCCATCATATGATGGCCTATTTTTCTATGCTGTCACGTGATTTCTCCCGTTTCAAAGGCGTATATGAACGCTGCGATATTATGCCTTTAGGGGCCGGAGCACTGGCTGGTACAACATTCCCAATAAACCGCCAGATGGTTGCCGATGAACTTAATTTTTCTGCCGTTTATGCCAACAGCCTTGATGCTGTAAGTGACAGAGATTATATTATGGAATTTTTATCAGCAGCTTCCATTTTAATGGTTCATCTCAGCCGCATCAGTGAGGAAATAATTTTCTGGTGTTCACGCGAATTTTCCTTTGTGGAATTAGACGATGCCCATTGTACTGGTTCAAGTATGATGCCGCAAAAGAAAAACCCTGACGTATCCGAACTGGTTCGCGGTAAAACCGGCCGTGTAATTGGCCATCTGATGGCTATGCTGTCTACTGTTAAAGGACTGCCATTGGCCTATAACAAAGACTTGCAGGAAGATAAGGAAGGTCTTTTTGACACTATTGATACCGTAAAATTCAGTTTGGCTGTTTATGCCCAGCTTATCCGCGGCATGAAGGTCAATAAGGAAAATATGCTCAAGGCCGTACAGGAAGACTTTTCCAATGCTACTGACCTTGCCGATTACCTGGTAAAAAAAGGCATGCCTTTTAGAAGCGCCCATGCTGTTTCCGGCAAGGCTGTTCATTATTGTATTGAGCATAATAAATGGCTTGAGGATTTAACCATGGATGAATTTAAAAGTCTTTCCGATTTATTCAGTGAAGATATCCACGAAGCCATTAAAGCCCAAACCTGTGTTGATAACCGCAATTCCTACGGCGGCACATCACCTAAACAGGTACAAATGCAATTTGAGCTTGCGCAAAATATCTTAAACAACGAACAACAGCAACTGTCTCTATATAAATAAAAATTATTATCTCCATATAAAACAGCCCGACAGTCAATGCTTTTCACTGCATAAACTGCCGGGCTGTTTCCTTTTTTTATTATTTTATACCTACAACCTCATACCCTGCTTCAACTACAGTGTTTTTCAATACATCACTACTTACATTTTCCTCACTTGTAACTACAGCTTTTTTATCTTCAAGACTTACGCTGACCTCAGTTACCCCAACTACTGACTGCAATGCTTTTTCCACTCTTCCTGTGCAGTGTCCACAACTCATGCCTTCAATCATAATTACGGTCTTTTTCATAGTATCAGCTTCCTTTTCTTTTACATTCTCTATAGTAAAATGCTCACTATCGCCTATTTTTTCATCAACTGTATTTATCTGTAATCTTTTAAGGCGCAGGGCATTTGTAACCACGCATACGCTGCTGAGACTCATTGCTGCCGCTGCAAACATTGGATTAAGCCTGATTCCCCAAGCTGCATAAAGTGCCCCTGCCGCCAATGGTATCCCTATCACATTATAAAAAAATGCCCAAAATAAATTTTCCTTGATATTGCGGATGACGGCCGTACTTAATTTTAATGCCTTAACGACATCCAAAAGATCATTTTTCATCAGTACAATATCAGCACTCTCAATGGCAACATCAGTACCAGCACCAATGGCTATGCCAACATCGGCCGCAGCCAAGGCTGGTGCATCATTAATACCATCACCCACCATAGCAACTTTATGACCATTATTTTTTAATGCAGTTATTTGAGCTTCTTTTTGCGCAGGTAAAACACCGGCTATTACTTCATCTATTCCTACCTGTTTTTTTATCGCCTGGGCGGTAATTTCATTATCGCCAGTAAGCATTATAATATGGCGTCCCTGCTGTTTTAATTTGGCAATTGCAGCCTTACTCGTAGCTTTTACAGTATCAGCTACGGCGATAATTCCCAGTATCTTTTTATCATCACTAAATAATAATGCTGTTTTACCCGCTAATGATAATTTATTTATCAATAAATTTATTTCATCAGCCAATATTATATTTTTTTCCTGCATCATCTTTTGATTGCCGGCATAATAGTATTTATCGTTAATTTTACCAGCTACCCCTTTACCAAATACAGCCGAAAAATCAGTAAGTTTATAAAAGGCTGCAGATTCTCGCTTACATTTATCTATTATAGCTTCTGCCAGCGGATGGTCACTGCCTTTTTCTAAAGAACCAGCAATTTTCAGCAGTTCTTTTGCCGATAAATCTGCCAGCGTTATAATATCTGTCACTTGAGGCTGTCCCTTGGTAATAGTTCCGGTCTTATCCAAAACAATAGTATCAACTTTATTGATTGTCTGCAATGCTTCACCTGATTTTATTAATATGCCATTTTGCGCACCTTTGCCAGTGCCTACCATAATGGCTACCGGTGTCGCCAATCCTAAAGCACACGGGCAGGAAATCACCAACACAGCTATAGCGGTTGATACAGCAAATTCAGTACTTGCTCCTGCGACAAGCCAAACAATTGCTGTCAGTAAAGATATCGTTATAACAATCGGTACAAAAACCCCGGCTATTTTATCTGCTAATTTAGCAATTGGTGCCTTACTGGCTGATGCTTCCTCCACCAATTTTATTATTTGGGCAATAGTTGTATTATCGCCTACCTTTACCGCTTTAGCCGTAAGAAGTCCCGATTTATTCAATGATGCTGAAATTATCTTATCACCAGCTTGTTTTGCTACCGGTATACCTTCACCGGTTACTGCCGCTTCATCCAGCAAGGATTGTCCCTCAATAATGATGCCGTCCACAGCAACAGCTTCACCAGGCTTAATAATAAAGATATCTCCGACAACAATATCAGCTGCCGCAATAATTTTCTCTTGATTGTCCCTAAGCACGGTAACTGTTTTAGGTGTTAAATTTATTAGTTTATTAATTGCTTCACTGGTTTTTCCTTTTGCTCTTGCTTCTAAATATTTGCCTACTGTTATTAATGTAAGTATCATCCCGGCTGACTCAAAGTACAGATTATGCTGGTATTGCTGAACTAACTGCCAATCGGCATACCCCATTCCATAGCCAATGCGATAAATAGCAAATATACCATATACTGCGGCTGCCCCTGCACCAATGGCTATAAGGCTGTCCATATTAGGACTTTTTTTATAAAGCGTCTTAAATCCATTTTTAAAATATTTTTGATTGGCCAATAATATTGGTACTAACAATAACAACTGGGTAAAAGAATAAACAAGGGCATTTTTATCCCCGATAAAATACTTCAGCATAAACTGTGGTAAATTGGCAGAAAATACATCATACACCATGGTACCCATGGAAATATACATCAGTAATAATAGAAATACAATAGATACACTTAAGCGATTTTGCATATTTTTTATGCCATCATCTATCATTTTCGGCATTTCTTCAGCAGTATTTTTATCAGTAAAAATACTGGCGTTATAACCAGCGTCTTCTACCGTTTTTATAATAGCTGCCTCATTTATCTGTCCTTCATTAAAGTCAACCTGCATACTGTTAGTAAGCAGGTTAACGCTGACTGCATTTACGCCGAGAGCTTTGGCCACACTTTTTTCCACATGTGCCGAACATGCTGAACAAGTCATGCCGGTAACAGCAAATTTCCTTTTCATTTATATCACCTACTTCATTTGCTTTTTTAATAATTCACAAAGTTCATTAATGGCCTCATCATTGCCTTTTCTAATATCTTCAGCTACACATGTTCTGATATGACGCGCCAGCAGTTCTTTATTGAAGGAATTTAATGCTGACTGCACCGCCGATACCTGTACAAAAATATCAACACAATAGCGGTCATCTTCCACCATGGCTTGTAAGCCGCGAATTTGCCCTTCAATCCTATTTAATCTCGTTATAAGTTTTTTCTTTTCATCTAAATCACGTTTTTTATGTTTTATATTATCATGATTTTCGTTGTTACATTGACAGACCATAATATCTCCTCCATATACCCCTATAGGGTATATAAAATATAACATTCTATTCATTATTTGTCAAGTAAGAATTATTTGTAAAAAAAGACCATGTTCTATAAAAGAACATGGCTGTAATGCTATATAATAATCATTTTATAAATGGATCTATGTTATTTTGTTCGCAATTAGAATATCCCACCTCCTATAAAATATTTCTAATTATTATATAGCTATATAAAATTGAATTTTTTATTATGCTAAAAAACAGCGCATAAAAAATTCGATATTGAGTGGGCAATTTATAACTAGCAGTTATATAACAAACACTTAATCATTATTCACTATGTTTTCTGCCAAAATATCAGCTATATGCTTAACTTTTATCTGCGGCGCTTTTTTATCAAGGCCGCCACCGATTTGTATCATACACGACGGACAGGCAACAGCCACAGTTTGAGCTCCAGTTGCTTCAATTCCGTCTAGTTTTTTATCCATGAGCTGTACCGATAAATCAGCGTATTTCATGCCAAAGGAACCAGCCATGCCGCAGCATTCATCAGCATTAGTCATTTCCACAAAATCATAATTACCAGCAGCATTTAACAGTTCCCGTGGCTGCTTATAGATTCCCAGCCCACGTTTCATATGGCAGGAATCATGATATGTTATCTTTTGGCTGCCATGAACAACTGCCATACGATTTTCCTTTTTGTACATTTCATCGATAAATGAACTAAATTCCCTTATTTTAGCGGCTATATTTTGTGCCCGCTTAAACCATACTACATCATCAGCCAGCAATTCCTGATAGGATTTTTCTAATGTTTCGCCGCAGGTAGGGCAGGCCACAATAATATAATCAGCTTCTGCTGTCTCCAATGCCTCTATATTCTGTTTAGCTAATTTTCTGGCAGTTGCCAAATCACCAGCACCGATTATCGGCTTGCCGCAACAGGTTTGCTGCTGCGGATAAACAACTTCTGCTCCGACATCATGTAAAACCTTTACAACTGATTCACCGGTTTCTGGAAATACAAAATCAAGATTACAGCCACTAAAAAACGCGATGCGCATTTTAGCCTGTTTAGGTCCCTGCTGTAATAAAGTTTCGGCCCTATCCCTAAACGGTGTACTGGCAATCGTTGGCAAACTCCTGCCATCAGTCATTTTCGCAAAAAACAATGGCAGATTCCTGATAAATTTACCTGATTTTACCGGTTTTTGTCCCAAGGCTGCGGCACGCAGCAATGAATGGAATATTTTGCGATTAGTCATTATCCGTTGGAATATTATTTTTTCCGGTGTTGACAGCCCCTTTTGTGTAACTCGTCGATTGCGTAGTTCCTGAATAAGGTCTGGAATGTTTATTTCACCGGGGCAGACTGTCGTGCATTTACGGCAGCCAATACACAAATCACTAAATTGGGCAAATTCATCCATGCCATTTAACAGCCCTGTAAGGATAGCACCAATGCCACCGGAATAAATATGACCATAAACATTGCCGCCTACAGTTGACCATATAGGACAGACATTAAGGCATGATGCACAGCGCACACATTGATATACCTCTTTCATTACAGGATCATGTGCCGCTTGTAAACGTCCATTATCCAGTAATATAGCATAAAGTTTCTTGTTTTCTTCCACCATTTTGCCATCTTTTTCTCTGATTACGGGAGTTGGTCCATCAATCATCGTCAGATAGCTTACCATGCGCTGACCTGTTCCATTACGCGGCAGCAATCGCATTATTTTGGAAGCATCGCTTATTTTGGGAATGAGTTTTTCATAACCAATGATTATTACATGTATTGGTGGTATCGTAGTGACGATGCGGGCATTGCCTTCATTTGTTACAAGTCCTATAGCACCATTTTCGGCAATGCCAAAATTAGCACCGGAAATCCCCATATCAGCCTGCAAAAATTCCTTGCGTAAAACACGGCGAGCCGTCTGTACCATATAGGGAATATCTTCAGGAATATCTTCTTTTAATTCATCCGAAAAGAAATGGGCACACTGATTGCGATTTAAATGGATTGCGGGCATAACCATATGGGACGGGTGTTGTCCGGCAACTGACAGCATCCATTCTCCCAAATCAGTTTCTTTTATGTGAAGCCCTTTTTCCTGCAGATAATCATTTAATTTTATTTCTTCCGTCGCCATTGATTTTGATTTTACAATATTGTGGACATTATTTTCCCGACAAATCTTAAGCAATTGTTCCTTTAGCTCATTGCCATCTTTTGCCCGTAAAACTTTAGCCCCCCTTTTTTCTAAAGATGATTCAAATTCGTCAGCCAGCTGTTCAATATGGTTTACCGCATATTGTTTCATATTTTTTAATTCATCGCGTAATTCATCGATACTGTCCACATTTGCATAGGCTTTAGCTCTGGCTAAAGGATATTGCTGGGCAAAATTAGCTAAATTACTGCGCAGAATCTCATCATGTATTTTTTCATTAATTTCATTTTTTATATTACGGCTTTGCATCTCTATCACCCCGCATTTTCTACTGCAAATAAAATAAATCTACTGGGTCCATGTACCCCCAAAGTCAAAACACGTTCAATATCCGACGTCCTGCTGGGACCGGTAACAAATCCCGTATATCCTTCAGTAAAAACATCTTCCAAAACAGCAAAGGCATCGGTCATCGTATTTACAATATTATTTTTATCCATAAAGACTATATTTATTGGCGGCAGCATACTTATAAGTCTGGCCTCATACGCATAGTTGTCGACACAAACACTGCCAGTTTCGCCTACACCAAATTCTGCCGTAGAAAACCCAATATCAAGCTGCGGTGCATTTTTCACAATAGCAAATTTATCTGTATATAATTTATGCTGTTTTTGTAACGCAGTATATACCATTAACAAGTTTTTATTATCATCTTCCCCTACAGCACCTAGTTGCTGTGCACCTGTCTCAGCGATTATTTTTTCTATAATTGGTATAGCGTCTTTATATTCTTTTATTTCCTGTAATTCTACTGAAGCAGCCTGAGCATTTTCTCTAAAATCCTGCCAATATTTTTTATTAATAAATCCCTGCTGTAAATATTTTTGCCATGCATGTGAAATCTTCTTCATGATTACTCACACTCCCCAAACTAGATAAATTTATTAATTAAATTTTATTACTGCAATTTATAATGGTGTATTTCTTCCGGTCCATTTAATATCTTTTTGGCTAAAAAAATAACAATAAATGAAGCTGCCAAGATCACAATACCAGTACTCGATATAATGTCGCTTCCGGCCGCCTGCGCAACAGCAGCACCATTTTCTCCTGCCAACAATGATACAAATACATCCTTGTAAAAATAAATTATTAAACATATCATCGTCAATAAAACTATGGAATGTTTAATGCTGAATTTATATATTTCCCCTTCTTTACCTGTAAGACCGGTAGTCCCGGCAACGATGGCAATAGACTGTGGCGATATCATTTTGCCTACTGCTCCGCCAGCTAAATTAGCTCCAATCCCCATTACTGGCAATATGCCTACTGCTGAAAAAGCCGTTGTCTGTAACTTACCGAACAGTGCATTAGCAGATGTGTCAGATCCTGTCACAAAAACACCCAGCCAGCCGACAATCGGCGCAAAAAGCGGGAACCAACTGCCTGTTTTTGCTACTAACAACCCCATGGTTGTAGTCATTCCACTATTATTAGCGACATACGCATAAGCTAAAACGCCGCTTATTGTCAATAATGCTAATTTCAATTCACTAAAGGTCTGTGTTAAAATATTTATCGACTGCTTAAAAGATACTCTTAAAATGACACAGGACATAAATGCTGCAATAACAATTCCTGTTCCGGCGGCTGACAGCCAATTCAATTTAAATATAGCTGCTATTGGTGCATTAGTAGTTCCATTTATAATAGCCCCATTTAAATATGGAATGGCAAAAGAAATATTAAACATATTTAAAATACTGTCAACACTTGCCATTCCCCAGTCAGCAATAAATATTATCAATATAATAAATGGGCTCCATGCTTTTATAACTGCTTTCTTGCTCAAAGTAATCTGGGGTGCAACTTTTTCATTATCAAAGCGATAAATATTTTTAGGCTGCCATATTTTTAGAAAAAGTACCAATGCAATCATTGAGCATAACGATGCCGTTATATCCGGCAATATAGGCCCTAAAAAATATGATGTTAGACACATTGGAATCGAAAATGATAACGATGTTACTAATACAGCCGGCCATACTTCTTTTATACCTTTCAATCCAGTCATTACAGCAATTAGATAAAACGGTACAATAAATCCGATAATTGGACAAATAAAAGCCAGTAATTTAGCCAAATAAGCGCCGGAAAAGCCTGTTACCTGTGCAGCAACCAAGACCGGGATCCCCAAACCGCCAAAGGCAACTGGTGCAGTATTAGCCAAAAGGCTCATGCATGCTGCTTTTTTGGCTTTAAACCCCATGCCAATAAGCATAGCAGATGTTATTGCTACCGGTGTACCAAAACCTGCTGCACCTTCTAAAAATGCCCCAAATGAAAATGCTATTAATAATACCTGCAATCTTCTGTCATCAGTAATGGAAATAATAGATTTCTTTATAATTTCGAATTGACCAGTTTTAACACTTATGTTGTATAAAAATACTGCCCCAACCACAATCCAACCGATAGGAAATAGTCCATATAATGCCCCATGTACTGCCGACATTATCGACAGTATTACTGGCATATGATAAATCCAGGCTGACAGCAATATTGCTACTATTGTTGTAGAAATTGCTGCCAAATGACCTTTTATTTTAAAAACAATAAGCACAAAGAAAAAATATAATATCGGCAAAAAGGCTAATAATGCGGATTGAAACATATTACTGAACGGATTAAAATTTTGTACGTACATTGTCATCGCTCCTTAAATAATATAATTTTATTGATTTTTCATAAAATTCTTGTTATTATTGCCATGTTTTTTTGTCTCTTTATTTATTACTTTTCTCTTCAACACTACTAATAGTAGCTATTCCAAGGCAATAAGTCAATCTATTGTCTTTTTATTATGAATTTACTTGATTTTTTATACAATTTATTTTAAGCTTTATTTATAAGGCATTGTAAAACAAATACAATATATTACAAATTTATAAGCTTGTTTTATTCAAAGATTCAACTTATAATAATACATATATATTACAGTTTTATTATTTTTTTGATTTTTTTTGAAATTTACTATTCAAGCAAATTTTTTTAGGGAAAGTGTATAAATATGGAAAATACCTATGCTGCTTTACTACGTCATCTAATAAAATTTTCAGGAATAAAACTTAGTTCCCTAGCCGATTTTATCGGTTATGATGTTTCCTATATCAGCAAATGGTGCAATAACATCAACCATCCTTCTTCTAAATATCTTACCAGAATAAACACATGTATTGCCTCTTTTATAAGTGATGAAATAGTTAAGCAAAATCTCACTTATGTATTCTTTAACGAATTCCAGATAAATTTATCCCAACATGTTTCCGCAGAAAAAATAAAAAAATTTTTATTTGATGAAATCAATAATATGTTATTTGAGGCCTACTATCGTGAAAACAACACTGTTGCAACAGACGAAAATCCTGCGGTTGCTAATAATTGCCAGCAAAAAACGATTATTGGACGAACTAATATAAAAAATTTCTTTATTACTGAAATCGCTACCGTTTTAAATAACATCACTGATGATATAGAAATGTATATCACTGGTGATATTATAACATTGCTTGATAAACAACTATTTTTTAATGTTTTCAATTTTTCCAGTAAAAATATCGATATTCACATTGGCTGTAATATACAAAAACTTTCCAATGAAAACCTGGATTTTATAGATAAATTATATAATCTTTTTAATCATTATATTGAAATTACCTTTCATATCCATGATGATAAAAAGTTCCAATATTCTAATATCATCACAGTAAAAAATCATTTTTCACTGCAATATTCTCTGCATAATGATAATTTAATTGATATTTGTACCTACATCACCGATAAAACAATCTCTGCTGATATCTACGAACGTACCTGCGAAAAATTTACCGCTGATACATATTTAATTCAGCCGATAAATGATATTGAACTTATAAAATTTCGTTCTTTTTTTTATCTCAATAATTATCTGCTGTTATTTTGTGCCAAGGGTTTTGAATTTTTCCTGCCGCCGCAGGCTTTTAAGAATCTTTTATCCACTTCAACAACCTATCAATATTCCTCTGATATGCAACAGACAATACAAAATATGCAGATAACCTGGGAAGAACAATTTGAAAAAGCTCATATTGATTTTATACTACCCGCTGCCAATATCATGCATTATATTGAAGAGGGGCAACTATCCTATGGCGAAATTGCATATACCACATCACCACAGGAACGTGAACTCCAGTTACAACAGCTTGTAAAATCAATGAAGAATAATCCCCATATAAATATCTTTTTGCTGGGGCAGGTACAGCCTTATAATAAGGATTCCTATTTTAAGCTTTCATACTACAGCAATAATAAAACAGCCTATTTGAAAAAAGATGCAACTTTTTGCTCAAAAAATAATAAGAATATTTATTTAATAAAAGATTTTAGATTACTTTATAAATTTAATGATTTTTTCTCTACTACCATAAAAAAATCAGACTGTTCTAAGTTCACTGCTGATGATATTGAAAATATTTATAAAAAAAATAATGCCCTATTACATCGTATTTGGCTGCAAAGCAAACAGCCTGTCTAATAAAAAAGCTTCTGCTATCAGTTAACACTGACGGCAGAAGCTTTTTTGCATCGCGATTTTTATAAAACATTCTTCATTCGCTTTATTGGCATTGTTAAGTCCATATGACCACTCAAACTATCCAATGGTTTACCTTCAACATAAAAACGTACTGCTGTAATTTCTGGAAAATTAGTCAATGTATCTACAATACTACCAATAAGCATCAATTCTCCAGTAGAACCACCGCTAAAATTGCTTCGGAAGTTTTTATTAAAATCTACTGAAGCAATTTTGTTATTGTCTACTTTAACACTTAACAATTTAGCATTCTTAGGTATTATAGCAATTCCCTGGCCGGCAGCCGGCCCATCTATCAAGCTTTGTACTGCTGCTGTATATTTATCACTCTTGGCTAAATCAATAATTTTATTAGAAGAAATTAATTTTTCGCCATTTTCATCGGGAAAATAAACAATTATTTTCTGGATATTTTTTCCCTGATTGGCATCACTGCCGTTATTAGCTGCATTATTATCAGTAATCTTTATTCCTTGATTATCCGCTGGTGATTGTTCAGTTTTTTTTGTACTACTACAACCTGTTAACAACAATAACGACAAAATCATTATCATTGCTAATATTATCTTTAATTGTTTCAAAATACCACCTCCTAGTTATTTTGGAAATATTTAGCGATACCACGGCAAATTGCCTGTGCTATTGTCGTTTGAAATGTTTCATCATTTAACAGCTGTTCTTCTGTATTATTAGAAATAAAAGCTGTTTCTATCAAAATAGCTGGCATTGATGAATGTTTTATCACATAAAAATTAGCAGTGGAAATTCCGCGATCTGCTAAATTTGTCGCTTTTACCAATTCATCTTGTACAAAGGAGGCAAGATTTTTCCCGTTGTCAGAACCATTATAATAAAATGTTTCCGTACCATGCGCTGTATCATTAATAAAAGAATTAGCATGAATACTCATAAAGATATCTGCATTACCCGCATTTTCACCAATATCAACGCGTGCCTGCAATTCTTCCACTGCTGTATCATTAGGTGCATAAACATCCCGATCAGTAGTCCTGGTCATAACTACTTTCGCCCCGTTATCTGAAAGTATTTTATCCACTTTTTTAGCAATAGCCAAAGTAACCGTCTTTTCCATTATGCCATCAGGGCCTACTGCTCCTGAATCACTGCCGCCATGGCCTGGGTCAATAACTATTGTATGACCCCGCAGCGACCGCAAAGAACTCGTAGTATTATTAATTGCTGGTTCTTTGGCAATATCAATCGCTAGTACTGGCGTTTTGCGATGCCTTTTATCCTTATCCACCATATATGTCTTATACTCAGCATAACTTGCATTATAAGGCAGTGAAATAACAGCCTTTATATTATGTTGATCTTCGGATAATGCTATTTTATTGGCAATTTTACCATCTAAGTTACGCATTTCCAAATCATTATTTTTTAATTTTGTATTAGGGATTGTCACTATCAGCTGTTTTTTGTTATCAGGATCAATATGTACATCATATTTACTAACTTTCTGATTAAGTGATATTTCTATATGTAAAAACTGGGCCTGTGCTGATGAAAACAATGTATTATACCGAAATCCCTCAATTCTAGCCGAAGCCATACAAACAGTCTGCAGCAGCAGTAATAATACAAAAAACATGCCAAATATTCTTTTTAACAAACTAAATCCTACTTTCTCTTACTACTAAAACAATATATGGATTGTCTTTTCTATAATATTATAAGTATAAATATTTTATCTTTATACCATTATAAAAAAGCAAATCCATATTAAATATTTTGCTGATAGTCAAACAAGCACTTTCCCGCTTAACCATCAGCTTATGTATATAAAATCTCTATATTGTGCATCGTAATGTAAAACTACTGTATAAAAAGACACTGCAATTAATTAAAAATTCACTAATCCTAAACTAATTTTTACTGCCTCATCAACATTTTTCATAATCCCCTTATCAAGGGTAGTAATCTTATTACGAAGTCGTTTTTTATCAATCGTACGTAATTGCTCAAGCAATACGACGGAATCACGTTCCAAATTACATTTATCTGCTTTAAGTTCAATATGTGTCGGCAGCTTCCCCTTGGAAATTTGTGCTGTTATCGCTGCCACAATTATAGTCGGACTGTATTTATTACCTATATCGTTTTGCAATATCAATACGGGACGTGACCCCCCTTGCTCTGAGCCAACCACCGGGCTAAGATTAGCATAAAAAATATCACCACGCTTCATCACAGCCCGGCTATTTTTTTGATATTCCTCCATATAAACCTTCTTCCGCTAGTGCTATATTAATTAACCCCATTTCTTTATAGCCTTTTTTCATGCGTTCAATAATACTACGATGTCTATTGTCTTTGATATAGACTCGAAGTGCTTTGCACAATACTTCTTCATGACTTGTCTGTTCTTCTTGTGCCAATACATCTAATTCACCAATTAGTTCATTTGGCATTTCTACAACAATACGTTTGCCCGCGGACAAAGAAACCCCTCCAATACTGCAATATAACAAGGATATAGCTGTGTATAGTATAATTTTTTCGATAACAATTGTCAATTGCAGTACAGCATAAAATCCTAATTTATCCGCCATTATTCGCCAACGTATTCACTTATACGTGATATTACTACTATTTAACATCGATACTTTTTCTTACCATTTGTACCTTATTTATTATATCACTCGCAATAACGCCCACCATGCCTTCTTGTGCTGCTAAATCACCTGCCTTACCATGTAAATATACTCCGGCAATAGCTGCTTTTATAGTATTTAACTTATCAGCGCGCAGCGCTGTTATCATACCAGCTAAAACATCACCACTGCCAGCTGTTGCCATTCCTGGATTTCCTACTGTGGTCAAGAAAATCTGACCATCAGGACATGCCACAATCGTTTTTTCACTCTTTACTACGAAAACACAATTATATTCTTTGGCAGACTCTTGTGCATATTGCCATAAATTATGCTTGAGATCCTTTACTTTTATCTGCAGTAAATTGGCAAATTCTCCTAAATGTGGTGTCAAAATTGGCATGTGTGCACATTGTTTTAATTTTTCAGCCTGTCCAGCAAAAGCAAAAATTGCATCAGCATCTAATACTAAGGGCTTTTTAACCTGCAATGCAAATTTCTGTACAAAATCTAATGTCGCAGGATTTCTGCCAAGCCCTGGTCCCAGCAATATTGCATCATAACTTTCTTCCCGCGGCAAAATAACATCAACAGCAGCTGTACTTACGGCACCTTTATCAGCTTCCGGCAACGGCTTAACCATTATTTCCAGTAGTTTTTCGGCAAATATATCATATAGGCTTTCACCAGTTCCCAGGGTAACAAGACCTGCCCCGGTTTTTAAAGCAGCTTTTGTACAAAGTACTGCCGCTCCTGTATAACCAACTGACCCTGCTATTGCTAAAACGCGCCCGCAGCTGCCTTTATACGCATCCATGGGACGAGCAGGCAGATAATTTTTTATTAAATCATAATCTATTAATTTATGACAAATATTTATATCATTTAAAAGTGCTGCTGGCAGATTAATATCTTCAACTTGCATTTGTCCAACAAAAGCTGCACCAGGATAAAGAAGACTGCCAATCTTTGGCAAACCCAAAGTCACTGTAAAATCGGCTTTGACAGCACAATCGTCTTCAACTTCGCCCCTGTCTGCTTCAACACCGCTTGGCAAATCAATAGCTATAGTTTTTTTACTATATTTATTAATTAAATTTATCATTTTTTTATGTTCAGCACGAAGTGGTAATTTCATGCCGGTGCCACACAAACCATCTAGCACTGCATTGGATAAGCTCAAAGCCATTTTCACCTTGTCCCAATCATGATCAGTCTCAATTTCATAAATTTCGTTAGATATTTTATGCAAGATATCATAATTTATTTTAGCTGAAGCCGTAAAATGATTTTTATCACCTAAAACAAATAGTTTAACTTTAAATCCATGATTTAAAAGCTGTCTTGCCGCTACAAAAGCATCGCCGCCATTGTTACCAGTTCCCGCAGCAATAAAGATATCACCATTATGTATATTTCCCAGCATTTCTTCAACTTTTTTTGCTACTGCTGTTCCGGCATTTTCCATCAAAACTATTTCCTGTATACCATAGTCTTCAATTGCTGCCTTATCTATATTTTTCATCTGCATTGCTGTTACTATCCGCAATTGAATCCCTCCATAATATTTTTAATAAATTAAAATTAGCCACATATAGTAAAATGCATATTAAATAAAATGCGTAAACATCAAATTCAATATGCATCACTTTATTATATCCAATACAACTACTTAATCTGCTGCATTTCTGGCATTTTGGCCGATCTTGCCACTAAAACTTCCACCCGACGATTTTGGGCGCGATTTTCTTCCGTATCATTTGGCGCAATAGGATGGTACTGACTATAACCAGTAGCCTGAAATCTTGCCGGATTGAGCTTAGCATTTTTATATAATACTGCTTCCATAAAGTTGAGCGCTCGCTGCGAGCTTAATTCCCAGTTAGAGGGGTAACGACTATTTGATATAGGCACATTATCAGTATGACCCGATATTATAACATTTTGTGAAACCTCGCCTAATAAATTCGCCACAATCGTTGTCACCTTATTAGAATCATTGCTAAGTTCAGCACTGCCAGAGGCAAATAATGCTTTTTCTTTTATTCTTATCATGAGGCCTGGTTCTATCAATTGTGCACTGACTTCACTTTGTAAATTATTTTCTTTTATATACTTTTCTAGTTTTTCTTTTTCACGCTCTAGCTGGTCATTTTCTGCCATATAACTTTTAGCTGATTTTTCCTTAGTTTCATTTTGTGTCAAATAAGCTGAATAGCCGCTTTGTGACCCCATCTTATTAAAAAATGATATTCCTCCGGCATTAAATCCGTGCCTAAAAGATGCCATCACCTCAGTTTGCGTCGATGTTTGCGAAGATGCATTTACAGCATATAATACTATAAATAGCGCCAGTAAAAGCGTCATTAAGTCTGAATAGGGTAGCAGCCATGCTTCACTTGGATGTTCTTCTTTTGGCTTACCGCGTTTTTTTCTGGCCACTATCATTCACCTCTTTCAGATTTTATGGAATCTCTTTCTGATTGCGGTATAAATATCATAAGTTTAGCTTCAATAGCTGTAGGAGAATCCCCTGCCTGCAAAGATAAAATACCTTCAATAATCATTCTTTTTTGTGCGATTTCCAATTGTGACATAATTTTTAGCTTATTAGCAATTGGCAGCCATAAAACATAACCTGTAAAAATACCTAAAATCGTAGCCACAAATGCTCCTGAAATCGCATGCCCCAATTTTTCAATATCTGATAAATTACCTAAAGCTGCAATAAGCCCAACAACAGCTCCTAATACCCCCAATGTTGGTGCATATGTACCAGCTTGAACAAAAATAGACATATATTCTGAGTGCCTATGTTCCATAACCTGTAGTTCAGCATCTAATACATCACTGACAAACTCCGGATCCATACCATCAATAACCATCGATAAACCTGACCGAAAAAAAGGATCTTCTATCTCATTTATACGGCTTTCCAGTGCCAAAATTCCTTCACGACGAGCAATTTGTGACAATTCAATAAATAAGCGCAGCATATCACTTTTTGATTTACTATCTGGTGCTTGTAAAGTCTTTTTTCTGAACCTCCCACGACTAAAGTCGCGGGGTTCCTGCTTCACAGATAGTTGCGCAAAAAACACGTCTTACATTATCTCCACAGGCTATCCCCGTAG
>NZ_JACHFH010000010.1 GCF_014201835.1 Pectinatus brassicae
CTTTTTTCGGATTTATTTTGTGAAAAATTAAAAATAAACACAAAAAAAGAGCTGTGGACAAAATGATTTCTCATTTTGTCACAGCCCCTTTTTATTTTTACGTCTTAATTTTTTTACGAATTTACTGCCAGGTAATAAATGAATGACTTTTACGCCTGTATTTTGAATACGTCGAAGCGGGGCAATGCGTACTTTGGTATGAGGTTTCATATCAGCAATAGTGCCGAAATCACCGCGGCAAAGATAAGTCATTTTTATTTTTTCGGGCTTTATGGCCTTGCGCAAAGCCTGAATAATGCTTTCAGGCGAGTTGTTTGGTTCACAAATAAATAAATCTACGGCGATGTAACGCAATGCTGTATAAGCATGAATGGTTATATGGCCTTGCTGCAGAGGGATGAAAATAACAAAATGGTTATCATCGGCAAATTTTGTTATTTTTATATCTAAGGATGTTAAATTTATGGTAGCGAGAGTATCTTGCAAAGCCAGAGATAATAAATCAGCATTTATTATTTTTTCTGTTTTGCAACTATACATATCAATGGCTAGCTGACGTGCTAGAATTTTCACATGAATACTCCTTTTATTCAAGAAAATCTTTTAGTTTTTTGCTGCGACTAGGGTGACGTAATTTGCGTAGGGCTTTAGCTTCAATTTGGCGTATGCGTTCACGAGTTACCCCAAAACTTTGACCGACTTCTTCTAAGGTTCTGGCACGGCCATCATCAAGACCAAAGCGTAAGCGTAAGACTTTTTCTTCGCGTGGAGTAAGTGTCTTTAAGACATCTTCTAATTGTTCTTTCAATAGGACAAAAGAAGCGGCTTCAGCTGGAGCGGGAGCGTCGTGATCTTCGATGAAGTCACCTAGATGCGAATCTTCTTCTTCACCAATTGGTGTTTCCAGGGAAACAGGTTCTTGAGCTATTTTCATTATTTCGCGAACACGTTCAACCGTAACATCCATTTCTTTGGCAATTTCTTCTGGAGCTGGGTCACGGCCTAAGGATTGTAAAAGCTGTCGGGAAACACGAATTAATTTGTTGATTGTTTCAACCATATGAACTGGTATACGAATGGTTCTGGCCTGATCAGCGATTGCTCGTGTAATTGCTTGGCGAATCCACCAGGTAGCATAGGTACTAAATTTATAGCCTTTGTTGTAGTCGAATTTTTCAACGGCTTTTATTAGTCCTAAATTTCCTTCTTGTATTAGATCGAGAAACAGCATGCCGCGGCCGACATATCTTTTAGCAATGCTGACAACAAGTCGCAGGTTGGCTTCAGCTAATCGCTGCTGGGCGGTTACGTCGCCTTGTTCCATGCGTTTAGCTAAGGCAATTTCTTCATCGGCACTAAGCAAAGGAACACGACCAATTTCTTTTAAATACATGCGGACAGGATCGTCAATATTAACGCCTTCCGGGATGCTTAAATCAATATCGTCGTCAGATTTATCATCTTTGGCTGAAGACTTTTTGGAACGACTTTTTTTATCGTCTTCATCGACAAAATTAATTCCTTTTTTGGTAAACTTCTCATATAACTCATCGATTTCATCGGGAGATAAATCAATGTTTTGTAAGGCTTCTAATACTTCACCATAGGTTATTGTTCCGCCCTTTTGTGTTCCTTTAGAAAGCAGCGCCTGAATTAATTCGGCACTTTGTGAGACAGCAGTAGATGCGTCTTTGGTTATTTTCTGCATTTACATGCCTCCTCTCTGATAATGTTGAGGTATAAAATATTTAGTGTAATACTCACTTAACTCCATCCATTTCTTTTCTAATTCGCTGAATCTTTATAAGTTCCTGCTGAAATCTGTCGTCACCACTGCGCTCGAGTTCATCAGCTCTTAAACTATGTTCAAGGTAGCTTTTTTCTAAATGAGCGCGGTGAATGATTTTAAGGTAATCATCGAGAAGCTTTGATTCATTGGTGTTTTTCTTTTCGACTAGGCAGCGGGATAATTCGGTATAACTATCATCACTGAGTTTTTCTGATGCTGTGATATCGTTGATAAAATTATTGTTGTGTATTTGTTCAGTTAAAAATGTTAGAATTTCGCGATGTTGTTTATTTTCAAATTCGTTAATCGGTGTAGTAGCCAAAATATAATCTAAAACATCAGGTTCCTGCCATATTCTGGTTATTATATGCCGACCTGCTTTGATAGCAGCACTGTCACCAGCAGAGTTGATTGTTTGACTGATTTGAAAATTGCTGGGGGCAGATGATTGATTGCTATGTTTACGATATTTTTGCAGTTCATTGCGTAAATCAGTTTCATCAATACCTAAGGTCTGTGATACCTTGACCGCATAGGCATTGGATTCTACTAAATTATCAATTGAAGAAAGTATTGGCAAAATAAATGAAACTGCTTTTAGCTTTCCTTCCAGAGATGTGTAGTCGATATTTTGCATTATATAATGCAGGTGGAAGTCTATAAAACTAACAGCATTATCAATTAATTTGTTAAAAGCGGCAGCATCATGCTTTTGCAAAAATTCATCAGGGTCTTTGCTGCCATCAGGCAGCAATATGACTTTTACTGCAGCGTGCTGCCCTCGGGCAATAGATAAAGCACGCAAGGTAGCATTTTGTCCAGCCGAGTCGCCGTCATAGCAAAAATAAATATTGGAGGTGTACCGCAGTATTTTTTTACATTGTTCAGCAGTAAATGCCGTTCCCAAGGAAGCAACACTATTAGCAATGTTATGACTGGCTAAGGCAATAGCATCCATATATCCTTCGACTATAATGGCATAATCGTATTGACGGATATATTTTTTGCTTTCATTAAGACCAAATAGCAAATTGCGCTTATTAAATAATAGAGTTTCGGGCGAGTTTAGATATTTGGGTTGGCCGTCTTTTATCAAACGTGCACCAAAACCCACGGTTCTGCCTTTTTCATCTTTTATTGGGATAATAATACGTTCGCGAAAACGATCGTAATAACCGCTGGTCTTTTTTTTAACAATTAATCCGACTTGTAATAATAAATTTTCATTGATACCGCGTTTTATAAATGCTGATGATAATTTATCCCAGCCGGGGGGAGCAAAACCCAAGTGAAATAAATTAATAATATCATTATTGATGCCACGCTTTTTCAAATAGAGCAATCCAGGTTTTCCATAACTTGTTTTAGTGAGACAATTGTGGAAAAATGCTTGAGCCATTTCATGAATACGATATAAATTTTTTATATTATTTTCATGTTCGATTTCACGGTCAGACTTTTTCTTTTGGGGAATGGGGATATTAAGGCGTTCAGCCTGAAGTTTGATGGCGTCACCGTAAGAAATATTTTCAACAAGTGATAAAAATTTAAAAACATTTCCGCCAGTGTGACAGCCAAAGCAATAAAAGAATCCCTCATCGGGTACAACAGAAAAAGAAGGGGTTTTTTCCTGATGGAATGGACAACACCCCCAATAATTATGACCGCGTTTTTTTAATGGAACATATGCTGAGATTACTTTTATAATGTCGGATGAAGAATGAACTTTGTTAACAAAGTCATTATAAGTAATATTATCTATCATAAGTTTCACCCGCATATTAATTTTGTTAGATAAAAAACATTTTTTAAAAATCAGTCAGACAGTCATAATTCTATATCTAAATCGAAAATCCTTCAACAATTTTATTTTTATTAAATTTTTATTAAGTTTTTTTGCCTGTTAACAATACAATTCAATAAAACTAGATGATATCCTTTTTTAGAAATAAATTCGTTGTTTTTTTACAGCGGATTTGTTAGGATATACCATATGACATTTATAGGAGGAATTGACTTGAAAGAGAATAGTATATTAGAAAATGTCTTATATGAATTTGAAAAGCTAGCACAAATACCGCGACCATCCGGTCACGAGAAAAAAGTTAGTGACTATATTGCAGAGAGATTAAAAAAACTTGGTCTTAATGTAGTGCAGGACCAATACAATAATATTATTGCCGATAAAAAAGCAGCTGAAGGTTATGAAAATGTCCCAAGAATTTTATTACAGGGACATATGGATATGGTTTGCGTTGCTGATCCTAATATTGAATACAATCCGTTGCAGGATGCTATAAAAATTAAAAATGATGGTAAATATTTAACAGCTGAAGGAACAAGCTTGGGGGCTGATGATGGAATTGGCATTGCCAGCATAATATATTTATTGACACAGAACTTTATACACGGACCATTGCGAATAATTTTTACGGTCGATGAAGAAGATGGCATGACCGGGGCACGTGGTCTTGATAAAAAATACTTGCAGGATATTAAATATGTAATAAACTGTGATTCCGAGGACTATGATGTTGTTACTGTCGGCAGTGCGGGCAGTGTACGCCTCAATTTTAATAAAGAAGCAGAATATGAAGCACCAAAAAATAATAGTGCCTGTCAAATAATTATAAAAAAATTATTGGGAGGTCATTCTGGTACAGAAATAAATCAAAATCGTGGTAATGCCATAAAAACATTAGCCTTTTTCTTGCAACGCCTTCAAGATAAAGCTGTTGATTTTGCTTTGGCCGACATTAAAGGCGGTGTAGCTGACAATGCTATAGCACCTGAAGCGCAGGCCGTAATTGTTGCTGATGATGCTGATATGGCAAAAATACAAACAATTCTGGATGAAGTTAAAGCCGAATTTGTGGAAATGCATGGACATGTGGAAAAAAATGCTGAGTTTATTTTAACAACAGCTGATATGCCGCAGCAGGTCCTTGCGGCAGGCAGTGCCAATGCCTTGATTGCTCTTTTAAATATACTGCACAGCGGTGTATTTGCTATGTCACCCAAAGCAGCAAGACTGCCGGAATTATCGGCTAATATCGGCCGTGTTCGTTTAGAAAATAAAAAAATAAAAGTATCAATATTGGCACGTAGTGCTACTAATGCCAGCTTGGAAAATCTGAAAAACAGTTATCGGGTTTTTGCAAAAGTGGCAGGTTTTGCTATTGAGTTTGCACCGACATCACCAGCTTGGAATGGTAAGCCTGACACTGATTTAGTGCAGCTGGCTGCTGAAGTATTCAAGCAGCAAAATAATAAAGAAATGAAAGTGGAATTTATTCATGGCGGTTTGGAATGCAATTATTTTGCTGATAAAAATCCAGAGTTGATAATAATATCAATTGGTCCGAATAATATTGATATCCATACACCACAGGAAAAATTGCAACTCGATACAATTGTGCCACAGGTATTATTGATGCAGGAAATTATGACAAGATTGGCTAAAGGCGGTAAATAATAATATGGCTGGGATAAAAAAGGAACGAATAAAGGCGATTGAGTATATGCGCGGTATTTCTATGCTGGGAGTTGTTGCTATTCACGTCGGGTCTCAATATATAGTAAATAATCCTACGGCCAATATGAATCTTGTGGCGGTTTATGAAATAATAACCAGATTTTCAGTGCCTATTTTTTTCTTTATTTCGGCCTTTGGCCTTTTTTATAATCTTGACATAAATAAGAAATTTGATTATAGAGCTTTTCTTAAACGGCGGTTTAAGACGGTTTTAGTCCCCTATATAACGTGGTCAATCATATATATATTATTATATGGTATAGCCTATGCTAATATACTGCTGCTGCATCCGGTCCAGCTGGTTTTTGTGCTGTTTTTTGGACTGGCGTGCTATCAGCTGTATTTTATGGTTATTTTATTATGGTTCTATTTATTTATGCCATTATGGATATTTGTTGTGAAACACAGTAATTGTAAGCTGCTTGTTATATTGTTCATACTGCAGATGATCTTTGATTATTATTCTAGTTTTATAATGAACCCATATGGGATAATGAATGCCGCAGTTCGCAATTTGTTGATATATCGCTTGAATTATTGGGTTGCTCATTATGTTTTTATTTTTGTTTTGGGTGGATATCTTGCGGTGCATTTTGATGAATTTAAAATATTTATGAGAAAAAATAGAATGGCAATAATAATGTTTTTTGCAGTTACACTGCTGGGGATGCTAGGCTATTATTATCAATGTTTATTTATAAAAAAATATACACTGCTTGAAGCCATTAATACGGCACACCAATTGTCACCAGCAGGGATTTTTTATACACTGGGTGCTACGATATTTTTATTTAGTGAGTTTTATAATGGAAAATGTCCGACATTGCTGCAAAAATTGTTTGCCGTATTGGGAAAGCATTCTTATTTTGCCTATTTATGTCATCCTGTCTTTATTTCGTTGCTGGCATTTGTTATGACACGCTTTAATATCGTGATGACAGGTGTAAATAGTATAGTATTTTATATTTTAACGATTACATTTACAGTAATTACAGCAAAAATATGCAATGATTTTTCAGAAAAATATTGTTCCTGTATAAATGAAATTACTATAGGTAAGTATCGTCGGAGGTAAATATATCTTGCATTTTATATGAAGGTATGTTATATTAGTCGTACTGTGTGTTATCTAACTTATGAATATTAAGGAGGCGTGTTATAGATGGCAAATGTTTGTGAAATTTGTGGAAAAGGTGAAATGGCAGGTATGAATGTCAGTCATTCTCATTTAAAAACAAAACGTACCTGGAAGCCTAATATCCAACGTGTACGTGCAGTTGTAAACGGTGAAGTAAAACGCATCAATGTTTGCACTCGTTGCCTGCGCACCAGCAGCAAAGTTCAGCGTGCTAACTAATACGCGCTTTTATGGTAAATGAGGCCCTTATCCTATGGATAGGGGTTTTTTCTATGTATAGATGATTTGTTGAGTAGGAGTGATTAAGGGTGTTTTCACCTAAAATAGTAGCAGCTAAGGAAAAAGCTTTAGAAAAATGTCAGGAATACTTTATTAGTCCTGATAAAGCAGCAGAACATAATACGTTAAAGATATTAAATGCCATGCGTCAGGTGAAAGTATCCGATGCTCATTTTAACACATCTACGGGTTATGCTTATGATGATATTGGCCGTGGTAAATTAGAAGAATTATATGCACAAATATTTAAAGGTGAAAAAGCCTTGGTACGTACCCAGTTTGTTTCAGGTACGCATACCTTATCCACTGTATTGTTTGGGATATTACGTCCCGGGGATGAGCTTTTATCGATTATGGGAGCACCATATGATACTATGCGCACAGTTATCGGTCAGGAACATGACAGCTGTGGTTCATTAAAGGAATTCAAAATTAATTATCAGGAAGCACCGCTTAATGCGCAGGGCAAACCTGATTTTACTGAAATAAAAAAACGTATAAATAAAAACACTAAAATGGTGCTTATTCAAAGATCACGTGGTTATAGTATGCGGCCAACCTTAACTGTTGATGAGATCGGCGAAATTTGTACCTTTGTTAAAAAGATTAAGCCGGATTGTATCTGCTTTATTGATAATTGCTATGGTGAGTTTATCGAAGAAAAAGAACCGCTTGAAGTTGGCGCTGATATAATGGGAGGTTCACTTATAAAGAATCCTGGCGGCGGAATTGCTCCGACGGGTGGGTATATTGTTGGTCGGGCTGACTTAGTTGATATGGCATCGTACCGTATGACTTCACCAGGGATGGGGGCAGAGCTTGGCGCTTCTTTGGAAAATAATCGTTTATTATTCCAGGGACTGTTTTTAGCACCGCACGTTGTAGCACAAGCCGTAAAAAGTGCTGTTTTCGCCGCCGCGTTTTTTACAGAGCTTGGCTATCTGGCACTGCCTAAGATTTCAGATAAACGCGGTGATATAATACAGGCGATAGAATTAAAGACACCAGAAAATTTAATTGCCTTTTGCCGTGGTATTCAAAAATATTCGCCGGTTGATTCTTTTGCAGCGCCAGAACCTTGGGATATGCCGGGCTATGAAGACCAAATTATAATGGCAGCGGGTACTTTTGTTCAGGGGGCATCAATAGAGCTTAGTGCCGATGGGCCAATGCGTGCACCATATAGTGTATATATGCAGGGAGCACTTACTTTTGAACATGGCGTTATTGCTGCCATGGGTGCAGCACAGGAATTAGAAAATATTGTAAAATGACAGATAAAAAGCCACTCCTTATAAGTGTTAACGAGGAGTGGTTCTTTTTTGTCTGCAGTTACTTTGACCAAATAAATAAATCTTTATGCTGGTTTATTATATCAGCCATTAACTTTTTGCCGTCGAGATTGGGATGGAGGCCATCCGAGGAATAAATATCAGCTAAATTGCCATTTTTATCATAAAAATAGGGCTCGATATCGATATGATATGGTAAGGTTAAAATGTAACCATTAACTTGAACGAGTTTGTCTTTCCATTTGGGGTCAGTATTAGTATGGAAGGAATTTTTTATGTTCTGTCGGTTAAGAGGCGGAAGGGTAATAAATACAGGGCGAATATTGTTGTCGAGACATTTTTGCCGCAGTTTTTTCAAATTATCAATAATGGTGGGAGCGGCAATTGTTTCATTGCGAATACTATTGGTACCACATAATATTAATAAGTTTTTGGGGGCAAAAGGCAGGACATCTTTATCAAAACGGTCCAAAGCCATTTTGACGGTATCACCGCTTTTAGCAAGATTAACTGTGGGAAAATCTAAATATAATTGATAATTGTATTCTTTATTGGCTGGTGAATATGATAAGTTACCGCCACCGTGAGTAATGCTGTCACCAAATGTTGCTACATCAACGTTGATATCCTTAGGTGATGGGACAATAATCTTTTGGCTGTCCGACCAAAGGCCAATAGGCTGACCAGTACTGGAAAGACCTCTTACGCGCCAGTAATATGTACCCGATTTTATGAGTGCTTCAGTATCATAACATGTGAAAAGACCGTCAACGGTTAATGTTTTTATATGAGATTTATCGATTATAGCAGGGTTGTTATTTAATGGAATATTGGATAATAATTCAATTTCATAGCGGCTGACATTGACCATAGGAAGCCAATGATAAACAGGATACAAGGGCATTGTTTCAGGAGCGATAGCATCATAATTATCAATAAGCGGACTGACTGGATAGGGCTTATTTTTATCAACATATATTGGCTGGGCATGGGAGAAAATGCCAATGGGCCGACCGTAGATATTCAGGGCCCGTACCCGCCAAAATAGTTGAGGGATTTTTTTAAAGGCAGTTAAATCAACCTGATAGCCATGCGTAAATATTTCCTGGGTAGAATAGAGATGATTTTTCTGTGATAAACTGATACCCTCTGGATCATCAGGCGGGCCGGATAATATTTCCAGTTCATAATATACGGCATTAGGAACCGTGTGCCAAATGAGAAATGGTTTATAACTGGCCGGGTTTTTACGATCATAATTAGTGATTGGATGTGGTTTTAAAGGACTGCCTGTAAAAACAGGGTCACCTTTAAATGAGGAGGCCTGGCCGATACTGCCGAATAGGCCAAAAGCTTTAATACGATAATATACGGGAATTAAGGCAGTGGGGGGGGCGAAATCATTATTAAAGGTAAAAGATCTTTTTATTAGCTTATATTGCTCCTTAACGGCAGAATTTTCAGGATTTTTTATAAAAGTATCAATTTCATAATAGCAGGGATAAGGTAATCTTTGCCAGGTTATTTCGTCTTTATTGGCAAAATGTATTTGCCAAGCTAGTTTTTGTAAGGATAAGGGATCCGTTTTTTCGGTTAAAAAAATACAAAGTAAAGTAAAATATAACATTATTATGGAAAAAACTATGATTTTTTTCATTTTGCGACCTCGCAAATTATTTGATTAAAAAAATAATCATTAAAAACATTATATATAAAAGAGCTTACCAGGTAAAGGAGAATTTATTTATAAAACAAAAAAAGCAGAATATTAATATATATAATAAATCAGCAATAAAATACACCAAGTGAGATTATCTTGACGATAAGCGGCTAAGCTTTTATAATAATATTCATGTGTGCAGGGACTATCAAGTAATTATTTCGTTGATAGTCCCCTTTTGGCTTGCTAAATAAATTATATTAATTAAGGATAGTATGCCAAATGATAGAAGAAAAATAAGACAATTATAAATTTTATATAAAAGTAGATTTATCCGCAGGTGCTAATAGGTTATATCAATTAGCTGTTGGATAAAGGAGGACTTTGATGAACGGCTTTTTGGAAAAAATATTAATGGATCCTAGTGTTCAACAATTAATACCATGTTATGACAGTGAAAAAATGCAGTCATATATATATGGTTTATCGGGAGCCCAAAAGCACGCTGTAATGGCAGCGTGTTATACTAAAAATCCCAAAACAGCAGTTATTATTTGTAATAATAATGATGCTGTCAGTGAATGGTTAGCTGATTTAAATGCGATACTGCCCGATGAGGTCTTAATTGCAGAGTTGCCGGCACTTGATATGCTGACGGTTTCAGCTACGGCTAAAAGCACAGAATTGTTGGCAAGACGCATGGAGATTTTGGGGCAGCTTACACAAAATAAACCAATGGTGGTTGTTGCCAGTACAGCAGCTGCCGTACAGAAAAATTTATCACGGACAGATTTTGATAAATTTAGTCTGACATTAAAAATAGATGAGGAGATCGACAGAGAAAAAATATTAGCTGATCTAGTGAGTTTGGGCTATGAAAGCATTGATCAGGTAGAACATGTTGGACAGTTCAGCATGCGGGGCGGCATCGTTGATATTTTCCCATTAAATGCAGTTGACCCTTTTCGTATTGAATTTTTTGATAATACGATTGAGTCAATTAGGGTTTTTGATATAAAATCGCAGCGTTCGGTAAAAAATGTCGGATTATTGACGATAATGCCATTAGCACCAATTGAAGATGGGCAGAGTAGAAGTTTGTTTTTATCATATTTACCAGCAAATGCCGTTGTAATTATCGATGAACCATTGCGGGTTAGAGATGAAATAAAAACAATGGTAAAAGAGATTCCAGAGATAAAAAATAATATTTTTTCCTGGGAAGAGGTACTTACAGCAGCAGCGGAAAAAAATGTAATATATTCCTCATTATTATTGCAGCGTTTGGAAAGTATAGAACTGGATAAAACGATAAGTGTCGTAGTAAAAACAGTGGCGCCTTTTCAGCGGCAGTTGGATTTATTATGCGAGGAATTAAAGAATTGGCTTAAAAGCAAAAAAGATATAATTATATTGATGGATGATGAGCAAAAAGCCGAATATATTCATGATATATTAAATCAGCATAAAGTTTCAGCTAATTTTTCGCGCACGGGAAAATTAACTAAGGGTTTAGTTTGCATAATGACAGGTACTTTGTCCAATGGTTTTGAACTGCCGGAATCCGATTTTGTTTTAATAACAGAAAAAGATATAATGGGCAGGCAGAAAAAACGTTCATCTACTAAGCACAAACAAAGCAATAAGGGTGAGAAAATAACGCATTTTCGCGATATAAATATAGGCGATTATGTTGTGCATATCAATCATGGTATAGGTAAATATCTAGGTGTAAAAACAATAATCGTCAATAATATACATCGTGATTATCTTACGATAAAATACGGTGGTGACGATAAACTGTTTGTGCCGACTGATCAGGTTAATTTACTGCAAAAATATATTGGCAGTGAAGGTGATGTACCGCGTCTTACCAAAATGGATGGCGTTGCTTGGACCAAGGCTAAAAATAAGGCTAAGGAAGCAGTCGAAAAGATTGCCAAGGATTTAGTAAAGCTTTATGCTGAGCGCAAAGATTGTATTGGCTATGCCTTTTCGGCAGACACACCATGGCAACAGGAGTTTGAAGAGGCATTTCCTTATGAGGAAACACCTGACCAGCTGTCAGCCATAAAGGAAATAAAAGCTGATATGGAAAAAGCTAAACCAATGGATAGGCTATTATGCGGTGACGTTGGTTTTGGTAAAACAGAAGTGGCGATACGGGCTGCGTTTAAAGCGGCAATGGATGGGAAACAGGTTGCCGTATTGGTGCCAACTACAGTCTTGGCACAGCAGCATTTCCAGACGTTTAGTAAAAGATTTGAAGGCTTTTTGCCGACAGTTGATGTAATATGCCGCTTTCGCAGTGCTAAAGAGCAAAAAGAAACTTTAACGAAGCTTGCTATTGGCCAGGTTGATATTTTAATAGGAACACACGCCATTTTAAACAACAAAAAGGTGCAGTTTAAGGATTTAGGGCTGCTGATAGTTGATGAAGAACAACGATTTGGTGTTAAGCAAAAGGAAAAAATAAAAAAGATAAGCGCTAATTTAGATGTCTTGACATTGAGCGCAACACCGATTCCCCGTACACTGCATATGTCACTGGTTGGTGCCAGAGATATGAGCATTATTGAAACACCACCGAAGGAACGTTTTTCAATACAAACATATGTCATTGAAAATAATGATGCGATTCTTTGTGATGCTGTGCGCCGGGAAATAAGACGCGGCGGGCAGGTATACTTTATTTATAATCGTGTTGATACTATCGATAAGATGTATTTAAAATTGACAGATATGCTGCCGGAGGCCCGTATAAGATCGGCGCATGGTCAGATGCCTGAAGGGTTGCTGGAAAAGGCTATGATGGATTTTTTTGAAAGCAAATATGATATATTATTGGCAACGAGTATAATTGAAAATGGTCTTGATATTGCTAATGCCAATACAATTATAATTTACGATGCTGACAAATTTGGCCTGTCACAGCTATATCAGATGCGCGGTCGGGTAGGACGCTCAAAAAACATGGCGTTTGCTTATTTTGTTTATCAGCGAGACAAGGTTCTGTCGGAAACAGCAGAAAAAAGACTTAAAGCGATAAAGGATTTTGCTGAATTAGGCTCAGGGTTTAAAATTGCTATGCGTGATTTGGAAATACGCGGTGCCGGTAATTTATTGGGTTCGCAGCAGCATGGACATATTGCCAGCGTCGGTTTTGAAATGTACTGCCGACTGCTGGAAGAAGCCGTTGAGGAATTACGTAGTGGTAAAAAAATAAGCGAGAAAATAGAACCCATAATAGAAATAAAAGTGGATGCGTATATTGATGGAGACTATATAAGTGATGCTATGCATAAAATGGAAATATACCAGAAAATAGCAGCACTGCGCAATGACGAACAGCTGGAAAATTTGCAGGAAGAATTACAGGATCGTTTTGGCAGTATGACTGAGCCGGTGCATCGTTTATTTAAAATAGCGAAAATCAAGAATTATGCTCGTAACTTAGGTATAAAGTCAATTGTAGAAAAAAAAGGACATGTCGATATTACCGTATTTGCCCAGCATAATATAAAAGCTGAAGATATGCTGGAACTACGAAAATATATGGGAAGCTTAATAAAATTTATTCAAGGGCAGGAAAATATTATCAGATTAAAATTAACGCCGAAAAATTTAGAAAATCCGATAGAAATTATTATTCGGACGATAAGGCGTTTAGCAGGAATACAAAGAGAAGAATGAAAAGAGGTAAAAAAATGGGAAGTATAAGCATTGTGGGATTAGGTCCTTCTGATGGAGGTCTAATAACAAGACAAACATGGTCACTGATGGAAGATGCACAGGTATTATATATAAGAACAGAGCATCATCCAGCAGTTGAGGCTGTAAAAAAAGCAGATATTGAATTTAAAACTTATGATGATTTTTATGATAAAGGGGAATCGTTTGACGTTGTTTATGAGCAAATAGCAAACGATATTGTAAAAAAAGCACAAGACGGAATGGATGTTGTTTATGCTGTTCCGGGCAGTCCCCTGGTAGCAGAAAAAACAGTAATGTTAATAAAAAATCTTGCTTATAAAAATAATGTGCCAATAAAAATTTATTCCGGTATGAGTTTTTTAGAATTGATTTATACACAATTAGGTATAGACCCTATAGATGGATTATGTATTCTGGACTCTTTTGATTTAGATAAGAAAAATATTGATAGTTCAGTTGATATGATAATAACGCAACTATACAGTAAACATACGGCTTCAGAGGTTAAATTGACATTGATGGAACATTTTCCTGATGAACATGAAGTAGTGCTTTTATATCATTTAGGGCTGCCTGATGAAAAGATTACACGAGTGTGTCTTTATGAATTGGACAGGCAAAATGACATTGATTATTTGACAAGTCTTTATGTCCCAAGGCATTATGACAAAAAAACAGTCTTTACAATGAAGCCATTATCAGATATAATACATACGCTGAGGTCTCCCGAAGGCTGTCCATGGGATATAATACAAACTCATAAATCATTGCGTCGAAATCTTATTGAAGAAGTTTATGAAGTTATCGAAGCAATTGACTTAAATGATTCTGCGCTTTTGTGCGAAGAATTGGGCGATTTGCTGATGCAAATAGTCTTTCATGCCAGAATGGCAGAAGAGTCAGGTGATTTTTCTATGCAGGATGTAATCAATGGCGTCAGTCAAAAGCTCGTGCATCGTCATCCGCATGTTTTTGGTGAGGTTTCAGTGGAGGATGCTGGTGAAGTACTTTTAAACTGGGAAGCTATTAAACGTCAGGAGAAAAAAGACAGAAAATCAGTACTTGACGGAGTACCGAAAGACCTGCCGGCCTTAATGAGTGCGTATAAACTGCAAAATAAGGCTGCTAAGGTTGGTTTTGATTGGGAGCAAATTGATTCAGTATGGGATAAGCTGGGTGAGGAAATAACCGAACTGAAAATGGCTGTTGCCCGAGACAATAAAACCGCTATTGAAGAAGAGCTGGGCGATGTTTTATTTACCGTGGTGAATTTGTCACGGTTTATGGATGTAGATGCAGAGGTTTCATTAATAAATTCTAATCGTAAATTTTGTCGTCGTTTTTCCTATATCGAAAAACAGCTTAAAAAACAAAATAGGGATTGGCAGGAATTTACTTTAGTACAATTAGATGAGTTATGGAATCAGGCTAAACAACAGGAGTAAATCAGCAAATAATGATGGCTGTTATTGAAAAAGAGTGTTATAATGTTTATTTATGAAAACGGCAAAATACTCTTTTTTATAAAAAAACTATAAATTTTAATAAAATTTATGGATAAAAAAGGTAATACTACAATTTACAGCGAATTGAGAGTATCGTAACAAAATGAAAAAGGAGGCTATATTCGTGAATAAATCCGAATTAGTGGCTAGCGTTGCCGAACAAGCAGGCTTAACCAAAAAAGATGCAGAAAAAGCAGTTAATGCTATTTTTGCTAGTGTGCAAGAAACTTTAGTTAAAGGTGATAAGGTACAAGTTATAGGTTTTGGTACCTTTGAAGTTAGAACTCGTGCTGCTCGTGCAGGCCGCAATCCTCAAACTGGTGAAACTATTCAGATACCAGAATCCAAAAACCCTGTATTTAAAGCAGGCAAAGCATTAAAAGATGCTGTAAACTAATATGATAATTCATTTGCAGAGCTTGTTAATTCAAGCTCTGCATTTTTTTTAGGAGAAATATATGAAAATAGCAGTTATAACGGGAGGAACATCGGGCATAGGGTTGGCTGCAGCTGAGATATTGTTAAAAAACAATTATAAAGTTATAGCTATTGCTCGTGCTGCTGATAAATATAAACAAGCTAGAGCAAAACTCGCTGTTAATAATAAAGAATATATTTTTATACAGGCTGATATAAGCAAATATGCAGACTGTAAAGCAGCTGCTCAAACAATAGAACAAAGGTATGGAAAAATTGATGTACTAATTAATAGTGCCGGGCTGTATCAGGAAAATGCCATTGAAAATGTAAGTGAGCAGGTTTTTGACTACATGATGGCAGTTAATGTTAAAGGAACATATTTTATGTGTCAGCAGATGATACCTTTGCTGAAAAAAAGCACAGCTTCGCCAGCAATAGTTAATATATCGTCGGATGCCGGTATAAACGGCAATTATTTTTGTACATTATATTGTGCCGCTAAAGGGGCTGTTACAGTCTTTAGTAAAGCATTGGCGCTGGAATTGGCAGTGTTTAATATAAGAGTTAATTGTGTTTGCCCTGGTGATGTAGATACACCTTTAACACAGCAGCAATTTGCAGGTAGTGATGATATAAAAAAAGCAACGGAGGAATTATATCCTTTGGGACGTATAGCTGCGGCTGAAGAAGTTGCTGAAGTGATATGTTTTTTAGCATCACCTAAGGCAAGTTTTGTTACGGGAGCTGTTTGGACCGTTGATGGTGGGTTGACATCAAGTTAAGAATTTGCATATAAATACATTCAGTTTTCTTTATTATTTTATTGATTTTATTTACAGACTCAGGTATAATCAAGCTAAAGAGAAGAAAGGCTGGGATTTGAATATATGGAAAAAAATCAAGGCTTGGATAAAGAACAGGCATTGGAAAATGCTTTGAAACAAATAGAACGGGATTTCGGCAAAGGCTCAATAATGAAATTGGGCGAAGCGGCTGCTGATATGAACATTGAAGTCATTCATACAGGCAATCTAGCCCTTGATATCGCTTTGGGGGTAGGCGGACTGCCACGGGGACGTATTATAGAAATTTACGGACCGGAATCTTCGGGGAAAACAACGGTAGCGCTGCATGCAGTGGCAGAGGCACAAAAAATAGGCGGTGTAGCAGCTTTTATTGATGCTGAACATGCACTTGATCCGGTATATGCCAAAAAATTAGGTGTAGATATTGATAATTTATTAATTTCTCAACCAGATAATGGTGAGCAGGCTTTAGATATTGCTGATGCATTAGTGCGCAGCGGTGCTATTGATGTAGTGGTTGTCGATTCAGTAGCAGCTTTAGTGCCAAAAGCTGAAATTGAAGGTGAAATGGGCGATTCACATGTTGGTTTGCAGGCACGGCTTATGTCACAAGCTATGCGTAAATTAACAGGTTATATCAGCCGTTCCAAGACAACAGCTATTTTTATTAATCAAATTCGTGAAAAAGTGGGTGTTATGTTTGGCAGCCCTGAAACTACGACTGGCGGTCGTGCTTTAAAATTTTATTCCACTATTCGGCTTGATGTTCGCAAGATTGATACAATAAAACAAGCTAATGAAGTTGTTGGTAATCGCACTAGGATAAAAGTTGTGAAAAATAAAGTGGCTCCACCGTTTAAACAGGCTGAATTTGATATTATGTATGGTGAAGGCATTTCCCGGGAAGGTAATGTCATTGATTTAGGCGTTAATTTTGAAATTGTTGACAAAAGTGGTACATGGTATTCGTATGAAGGAACACGGCTGGGCCAAGGAAAAGAAAATGCTAAGGTGTTCCTGAAAGAAAATGCAGCACTTTGCCAGGAAATTGAAGATAAAATTCGTATAAAAGTTATGCCGCCAAATGAAACAATAGAAAAAGACAATAAAAAAAACCAGGAAAAAGCAAAAACAGTTGAGGCAAATACTAAGGTAAATGCAAATGATCCTAAAAAGTAACAAATCAGCATTAGAAAAAGCTGTTGATTATTTGTCAATTCGTGATTATTCAGTAAAACAGCTGCGTGATAAATTATATCGCTGTTCTTATGATGAGCAGGAAATAAATGAGGCACTTGAAAAATTAAAGGCAAGACATTATTTAGATGATGCTCAATTATGTGCCAGACAGGCACAAGTGTACTTGCGGGAAGAACGTTATAGTATTAAAGCATTGCAATTTAAATTGCTGGCGAAGGGATTTTCCAGTGAGATTGTTAATAATTGTCTCACTGCTGATTTTACCGAGTACGAAAAAAGAGCAGTTATAAAAATTCTACCCAGTCGTTTAAGAAAAACGACAGACAGGGAAAAAAATATGCAGTATCTTTATCGCAAGGGATTTTCTGTTGCCAGTATTCGATATGGGATAGATAAACTACTGAAAGAGGAATAAAAAGCACAAAGGCAGAAATAATATGCATATTGTTTCTGCCTTTACTTTACCCAAATACTGAACCTGAAAGCAAAGTGTACAGATGTAAATGAAATAAAGCTATGCTGTGATGCGCAGGATAATTATTTAGTAGTTTTTTGAGAGAAAATGTTGACAAATATTAAATAAAAGTACTATTATTTATACAAATCAAATTTACAGAAAAGGAGAATGTAACGTGGCATATTATTTTGAAGAACCAGCGCATACGTTTGGTGAATATCTATTGGTTCCTGGTTATTCATCTGACAAATGTATTCCTGCTAATGTTTCTCTTCAAACCCCGTTGGTAAAATTTAAAAAAGGGGAAGAGCCCAAAATCAAATTAAATGTCCCTATGACATCAGCAATAATGCAGGCTGTATCAAATGATACTATGGCGATAGCTTTGGCTAAAGAGGGCGGCGTATCATTTATATTTGGTTCGCAGTCAATTGAAAGTCAAGCTGAAATGGTTACTAGGGTTAAAAATTATAAATCTGGTTTTGTAAATAGTGATTCCAATATTAAACCAACCACTACTTTAGGGGAGATTTTGGAATTAAAAGATAAAACGGGACATTCTACTATGGCTGTTACTGACGATGGTACTGCTACCGGTAAATTAGTGGGTATTGTCACCAGCCGTGATTATCGTATTACACGCATGACTTTGGATGCGCAGGCTAAGGATTTTATGACGCCTTTTGCCAAATTAATTTATGCTGATGCTGAAACGACAAATTTATCACAGGCAAATGATATGATTTGGGATAATAAACTCAATATGCTGCCATTAATTGATAAAAACCAGCGTCTTCGTTATATGGTATTTCGCAAGGATTATACTGATAACAAAGAAAATAAATTAGAATTAATCGATTGCAAGAAACGTTATGTGGTAGGGGCTGGCATAAATACACGTGATTATGCCCAACGTGTACCGGCGCTGCTTAAGGCTGGCGCTGATGTACTTTGTATTGATTCATCAGAAGGATTTAGTGAATGGCAGAGCATTACATTAAAATACATTCATGAAAACTTTGGCGAAGATATAAAAGTTGGTGCGGGAAATGTTGTTGATGCTGAGGGTTTTCGTTTTTTAGCCGAAGCAGGTGCTGATTTTATTAAGGTTGGTATTGGCGGCGGTTCTATTTGTATTACTCGCGAAACTAAGGGTATTGGACGTGGACAGGCTACTGCAGTAATTGATGTGGCTAGAGCGCGTGACGAATATTTCCGTGAAACGGGAATTTATATTCCTATTTGTTCAGATGGCGGTATCGTACATGATTATCATATGACACTGGCTTTGGCTATGGGATCTGATTTTATGATGCTAGGTCGTTATTTCTCACGTTTTGATGAAAGTCCGACTAATAAAGTGCGCATAAATGGAACATACTATAAAGAATATTGGGGCGAAGGTTCCAATAGAGCACGTAATTGGCAGCGTTATGATATGGGCGGCGATAAGAAATTATCCTTTGAAGAAGGTGTAGACTCTTATGTTCCGTATGCTGGTCCATTGAAAGATAATGTGGGCCTGGCTTTGAGTAAGATGCGCTCGACAATGTGTAACTGCGGTGCTTTATCAATAAAAGAATTTCAGGAAAAGGCTAAATTAACCTTGGTTTCTTCAACGAGTATTGTTGAAGGCGGCTCACATGATGTTATTCTAAAAGATCAATTTTCCCATGAATAATATAATGTAATTATGGTATAATGAAAACAGTCATTGCGGTTAGGCAATGGCTGTTTTTAGTAAACGGGGGATTATTATGAAAATAAATTTAATAAAATATACTAAAGAACCGGAACGAACCGTGGCAATGGCGGCACGGTTATGTTATTCTCCAGTAGGCGCGGCAGAATTAGAAGAAAAAATGACTGACGAACAGGTTGAAAAACTTGTAAAGAAAATTGTCAGCATGGGGCATGCGTCAACGCTGGAACATGTAAGCTTTACTTTTGCCATTGAAGGTATATCAAGAGTGCTTACACATCAATTGGTTCGACATCGCATAGCTTCTTATTCACAGCAGTCACAGCGGTATGTCGCAGAACATGATTTTGAATATATTATGCCAGCCTCAATAGCTAAAAATGAACAGGCTAAAGAAAAATTTACAGCATTGATGGATAGTATAAGAAAAACCTATGATGAATTTTCCGAGATGGGAATTCCTAAAGAGGATGCCCGCTATGTTTTGTCCAATGCCACTGAGACAAAGATAGTAGCTACGTTTAATGCTCGCTCGTTACTGCACTTTTTCTCTTTGCGCTGCTGCAATAGGGCCCAATGGGAAATAAGAGCGATGGCTAATATGATGCTGAAGGAAGTAAAAAAAGTTGCTCCGCTATTATTTAAAAATGCTGGACCGTCCTGTGTCGAAACAGGTGTATGCCACGAAGGGGATATGACCTGTGGTTTGTTTGAACAAATGATAAAATTACGTGAGGAATAAGCAATGAGAAAAACAAATTTTTCCAACAATAAAAATAATAGAAATAACGATAAAATGGGTAAAGTAAGTAATAAATCTGCAAGAAATGGTGCAAGGACAGGCAGATCAAATGAAGAAGAAGTACGTTTCACTGGGAAAAAAAGCAGTACCAGCCGCGGTGAAAATAAATTCCAGGGGAAATCATCTCGCGATAGGGATTATAATAAAAAAGACAAAAATTATAATAAGGACAGAGAATATAAAAAGAAAAATGATTTTGTAATAAAAGAAGCGGCAGAAGAACCAGCTGAGATTTCGCCGGACATATTAATCGGTCGTAATGCTGTACGGGAGGCACTTAAAAATGACCGCACCATAAATAAATTATTGGTGGCAGAAAATGCGCATGGTGGTTCTTTGCAGGAAATAATCGGCATGGCCAGAAAAAATAAAATTATTGTTCAGACAGTAAGTCAAAACAAATTGGATTTATTATCAGCAGGTGGACGCAATCAAGGAATACTCGCATATACTCCGCCAGTTGATTATGCTGAACTTGAGGACGTTTTGGAAAAAGTAAAACAAAGTGGAGAGGTTCCATTTTTTGTTCTGCTTGATGAACTGGAAGATCCGCACAATTTAGGTGCAATTTTACGAACGGCTGATGCTGCTGGTGTTCATGGTATTATAATTTCTAAACGGCGCAGCTGCCCTTTATCTTCAACTGTGGCTAAAACTTCTGCTGGTGCTGTTGAATATGTACCGGTTATGCGCGTTAATAATGTTAATCAGACACTTACTCGTTTGCAAGAGGAAGGATTTTGGGCAGTAGGCGCCGAGGCTGCTGGAGAAACTTTTTATTATGAAGCTGACTTAACAGGTCCATTAGTATTGGTTATAGGCAGTGAAGGTAAGGGAATAAGCAATTTAGTCAGCAAAAATTGTGACTTTTTAGTAAAGATACCGATGCATGGTCGTGTAAATTCGCTTAATGCTTCCAATGCAGCTGCTATTATGATGTATGAGGCTGTAAAGCAGCGTACTAAATAAGGAGAGTATGATGTATGCGAAAAGCTCCGTGGGCACATCTTATTGTTGATGGATATAATGTAATAAATTGTTGGACGGAATTAGCACGAATGGCATTTGATTTGGAACATGCCCGTGATCATTTGGTGCAGCTGTTATTAGAATATGGTTCATATGAACATTATGATGTAACGGTGGTTTTTGATGCACTATATACATCCTCCAAACAATCCAGTGACGAAATAAATAAGCATTTTACTATTGTTTATACGAAGAAAAAGGAAACGGCAGACAGCTATATTGAAAGATTGGCTTATGAATCGGTACGCGATGGCAGGGATGTTTTTGTAGTTACTTCTGATGGTGCGGAACAAAATGCTATATTGGGTGCCGGCGCCTATCGTATGACTGTAAAGGAACTACGCAGGGCTGTATATAAAAATAAAAAACATTTACGAAAAAATTATGATGCTAAGACTGATGTTTCTTTACATCGAAATGAAGTGGCAGATAGAATTGATCCATTGGTGCTGGATAAGCTAAATTTATTGCGCAAGAAAAATGACAATGATTTATGATTTTATAGCAAAAATGTGGCTTCCATGTTTGCTTTTGCTTATTTTTAAAGTATACAGTAGCAGCTGAAATAGTCTTATCTAGTAGTTTTTTTTCGATATATTTGTTTGGTAGTTTAGTTTACATTTATTTAATCTAGTGATATAATAGTAATATCAACTTAAGCATGTATTTAAAGAGTGGGTGGCAAACCCACTCTTTAGTATTATAAGGATTTTTAGGAGGAAGCAATGGCTGGACAAATAGAAACAAAAGCGGAAAAGCTGGTACAGGATTTGCTTTTGAATACAGAATATGAATTAGTCGATATTGAATATATAAAAGAAAAAAATTGGTATTTGCGTATTTATATCGATAAAGATGGCGGTATTGATTTAGATGATTGCCAAAAACTCAGTCATGAAATTGACGATGAGATTGAAAAGCAAAATATCATCAAAGATAGTTATATTTTGGAAATATCATCGCCAGGACTTGACCGCCAGTTGAAAAAAGACCGTGATTTTGAGCGGGAATTGGGAAAAGATATTGATATAGTTACTTATACACGCATTGATGGCAAAAAGAAATTCACCGGGAAATTAACTGCTTTTAATGCTGAATCAGTAACAATTGATGAAGATTTTATTATTTTGCGTTCGCAGATATCATCAGTGCGTTTGCATATTGATTTTTGAGTTATTAGGAGGATATAGAGTTGGCTACTAAAAATAAGGGCTTTTTAGAAGCTTTTGAAGAAGTTGGCAAAGAAAAGGGCATTGCACTGGAAGTATTGTTTGATGCTATTGAAGCAGCACTAATTTCTGCTTATAAGAGAAATTTTAATTCTGCACAAAATGTGCGTGTAGCACTTGATCGTACAACCGGGGAATTTCATGTATATTCGGTTAAAAATGTTGTTGAAGAATTGGAAAATGATATAACTGAAATTTCTTTAGCAGATGCTAAGCGTATTCACAATGACTATGCTGTTGGTGATGTTATAGAAACCGAAATTACACCGGCTAATTTTGGCCGTATTGCTGCTCAAACAGCTAAACAGGTTGTTGTTCAAAGAATACGTGAAGCTGAGCGCGGAAATATTTATGATGAATATTCCAGTCGGGCTAACGATATTTTGACAGGTATAATACAGCGTATTGAAGGCAAAAATGTTATCATTGATTTGGGAAAAACAGAAGCTATATTGACACCTGCTGAACAAATTTCTTTGGAAAAATATGAACCAAATGAAAGACTTAAACTCTACATTGTTGAGGTTAAGAAAACTACTAAGGGACCGCAGATTTTATTATCACGCACGCATCCAGGTTTATTGAAACGGTTATTTGAATTAGAAGTACCGGAAATAAGCGATGGTATGGTTGAAATTAAATCTGTAGCCAGAGAACCAGGCATGCGCTCGAAAATTGCTGTTTATTCTAAGGATGAAGCTATTGATGCTGTAGGTTCCTGTGTAGGACAAAAAGGTCTGCGTGTGCAGGCAATTGTCGATGAGCTGCGTGGTGAAAAAATTGATATCGTAAAATGGAATCAAGACCCAGCTACATATATAGCAAATGCTTTAAGCCCGGCTAAAGTTGTTTCTGTTGCCATAAAAGAGGATGAAAAAATTTCTAAGGTAGTTGTGCCTGATTATCAATTGTCTTTGGCAATAGGCAAAGAGGGACAAAATGCTCGTTTGGCAGCAAAGCTTACTGGTTGGAAAATAGATATAAAAAGCGAATCACAAGCGGCTGAATCTGGGATGGATGAAGGTATGGAAGTTATAAACGTAATAGGTGAAGAATCTTTTTCCGTTGATTAATATCTAAGGAGAACAAAATGGCTGTAAAAAAAATTCCAGAACGAATGTGTGTTGGCTGTCATCAAAATCATAGCAAAAAAGAACTTATACGAATAGTCAGAACCCCGGAAGGTGAGTTTCAGATTGATACAACTGGTAAAAAATCTGGTAGGGGTGCATATATTTGTCCTAAGATGGAATGCTTAGAGGCAGCTATTAAGGGACATAAATTAGAAAAATCTTTTAAGAGTAAAATAGATAATAGTATATATGAAAAATTGAAAGCGGGATTTTCAGATATAGATGGATAATGTGCAGCAAAAATTAATGAATCTGCTTAGCATGGCGGCACGGGCCAATAAACTTATGGCCGGTGATTTTGCTGTCAGTAAAGCTATAGAAAATAATAAGATACAATTATTATTGATTGCTTGTGATACAGCAGAAAAAAGCAAAAAAGAATATGAGAAAATAGCACTAAGTGCGGGTGTTGCTTTAAAGATTATACCAATAGAAAAGCAGCTTTTGGGTAATAATATAGGTAAAACAGAACGTGCGGCAATTGCCATATGTGACAGGGGTTTTGCTAAAGCAATAACTAAAATATTAGATGACATCAGCTAAATGGGGGTGGATCGATGTCAAAATATAGAGTATATGAACTTGCTAGAGAATTTGCAACCGACAGTAAAAATATTTTGAATATATTAAAGTCAAATAACATTGAGGTAAAAAGTCATGCCAGTACGGTAGGTGACAATGAACGTAATATTGTAGAAAAAAGTATAAAAAAAATAGCGACACCAATTGAAAAAAAGGTGCCGGTAAAGCAGCAAACTATGCATTCAGATAGTTCACATAAAACACAGCAGCATGAAAAAAAACAAATGAATCGAGGCGGTGACAAAATAAATACTTCAGTATCAAAACAATCAAATAACAGATCTGCAAATAATAGCAGCAGACCTAATAATCATAATACAAATAATACCAATAACAACAATAGACACAATGATAAACCTAATGCTAATGGACAGCAGTCCAGAACACAGCAGGCGGTGCAGCATAATAATCAAAAAAATGTGACCCATAAAAAACCAGCAGAAGCAAATGCTAATGTAAAGCAGCAAAGTGACAATAATCGCAGCCGTAATAATAATACGCGTAATAGCAATACCAGCAATAATAACCACACTTCTAATAATAGACGAAATAACAATAACAATAACAATAACAACAATAACAATAGTAATAATAATCGCAATAATAACAATAGAAAAAGCTGGAAAAATAACCGCAACAATAGAAATCATCAGCCAGTGCAGAAACAGGAAATTATTCGTCCTAAAGTAATAAAAGTTGGCGAAAGCATTTCTATTAAAGAATTAGCCAGCAAAATGACATATACTATTTCTGATGTCATAAAGAAACTTATGATGCTGGGCATAATGGCAACAATCAATCAGGATATCGATTTTGATACGGCTGTACTAGTCGCTGCAGAATTTAATATAAACGTAGAAGAATTACCACCAGAAGTTGATTTAACAGAAATACCGGAAATTATAGATGCGGAAAAAGATTTATTGCCTCGTCCACCGGTTGTTACTGTTATGGGGCATGTTGACCATGGTAAGACATCCTTGCTTGATGTAATAAGAAAATCTTCCGTAACGGCTAATGAAGCTGGTGGAATAACTCAGCATATCGGTGCCTATCAGGTAATGTGCAAAGACAGAAAAATTGTATTTCTTGATACACCGGGGCATGAGGCCTTTACAGCAATGCGTGCTCGTGGAGCTCAGGTAACAGATGTTGCTGTACTTGTAGTTGCTGCCGATGATGGTGTTATGCCACAGACACTTGAAGCTATCAATCATGCTAAAGCAGCTAAGGTGCCAATTGTTGTAGCAATCAATAAAATAGATAAACCTGGTGCTAATCCAGAAAAAGTAAAACAGGAACTGTCTGAGCATGAGCTTATTCCCGAAGACTGGGGCGGCGATACCATTATGGTACCTGTATCGGCCAAACAGAAAATGGGAATAAACGATTTATTGGAAATGATATTATTAGTAGCTGAAATGGGCGAACTTAAAGCTAATCCAAATCGTGATGCCCGTGGTATAATCATTGAAGCTGAGCTTGATAAAGGCCGTGGGCCGGTAGCAACAGTTTTAGTACAAAATGGTACGCTCCATGTTGGTGACTCAATAATTGCTGGAACGACTTTTGGTAAAGTAAGAGCTATGATTAATGATCGTGGCGAAAAAGTTAAAAAAGCAGGTCCATCTGTACCAGTTGAAGTTTTAGGTTTATCTGATGTACCAGCTGCTGGTGATGAAATGGCAGCCTTAGATGAACATTTAGCTCGTACAATTTCGGAAAAACGTATTGAAAAACAACGTACAGAGCTTATCAATAATAAAAAAGTATCATTGGATGATTTATTCCAGCAGATAAGTGAAGGTCAGATAAAAGATCTTAATATCCTGATAAAAGCAGATGTACAGGGTTCACTAGAAGCACTGAAAACATCTTTACTAGGACTCAATAAAAGTGATGAAGTGCGCGTAAGCATAATTCATACTGGAGTTGGCGGCGTAAATGAATCTGATGTTATGCTGGCTTCTGCGGCTAATGCCTTAATCTTGGCATTTAATGTACGTCCTGATGCCAATGCTAGAAAATTAGCTGATACTGAAAGCATAGATATTCGTACTTATCGTGTTATTTATGAAGCAATAAATGATATTGAAGCAGCAATGAAAGGGATGCTTGCACCTAAATATAAGGAAGTAATTCAAGGTAAGGTTGAAATTCGTCAGGTAATGAAATTCTCCAAAGCCCTAGTTGCTGGCTCATATGTATTAGAAGGTAAGATAACCAATTCCTCACAGATTCGCATTATTCGTGATAATGTTGTTGTATTTGAAGGAAATATTGATTCGCTGCGCCGCTTTAAAGATGATGTTAAAGAAGTGGCTGCTGGTTATGAATGTGGTATAACTCTTGAAAATTATCGTGACTTTAGAGAAAAAGATATTATCGAAGCTTATACCATGGAAGAGATAGCTCCGCAGAGCTTGTAAGATAAAGGTTGTGAAACAATGGGTGTTCGTGTTGAAAAAATCCAGGAACAAATAAAGCATGAGGTCAGCCAAATCATTTTGCGTGGATTAAAAGATCCACGCATAGGCTTTGTAACTATTACTAGTGTGGATGTATCCAGTGATTTACGTAATGCGCGTATTTATGTAAGTATATTAGGCAATGACAAGCAATTTGAAGATACATGGCAGGGGCTAAAAAACTCCGTAGGGTACATTCGGCAGGAATTAGCTAAGCATATGCGTTTAAGATATGTGCCGCAGCTGTCTTTTTATCCTGATACAACCATGGAATATAGTGCACATATTCAAAAACTTATCAATAAAATACATCAGTCGGATCAAGAGGGGATAACTGACGATGGAAATAACGATAAATGATGCTGCAAAAAAAATATCGCAAAATAAAAATATAGCAATTGCCCCGCATGTAAATCCTGATGGTGATGGCCTTGGTTCAACACTAGGTCTTTACCATGCTTTGGTAAAATCCGGGCATAATGTAAAAATATTTGTTGATGACGATATTCCTAATGCTTTTCGTTTTTTACCGGGCTGGGAAAATTTTATAAGGCCTGAGGAACAGGTAGATGGTATTGACCTGTTAATTGTTCTTGATGCTGAACCAGAACGTATTGGTCGTGTAACAGAAGTTATAAAAGCGCCAATATTAAATTTAGATCATCATCGATCTAATACAAAAACGGCAAATTTTTTATATTTGGCACCAGAAAGAGCTGCTACCGGTGAAATTATTTATTTGCTGCTCGACAATATGCAGATTGAACTTGATACGAATATAGCCATTTGTCTGTATACAGCTATTGCAACTGACTGTGGCTTTTTTAAGTATTCCAATACCAGCAGCTTTACGATGCAGACAGCAGCTAAAATGCTTGATTATGGTGTAGAACCAAATCGTATATCAGAGGCATTAGAGCAAAAGAAATTTACTGATGTAAAAATACTTCCAGCAGTTATTGATACTTTAACATTATATAATGATGGGAAAATTGCCATTATCAGTGTAACTAAGGATATCAAAGAAAATTGTGACAGTACAGCTGATTTTGTTGAATATGCCCGTATCATCGAAGGCGTTGATGTTGCTATTGTTGTAAAATATTCTGATGATAAAGTTACGCGTATCAGTATGCGCTCTAAGTATACTGATGTGGCGTCAATTGCTGAGAAATTGGGCGGCGGTGGTCATATAAGAGCTGCCGGCTGTACAATAAATGACGATTTGGTAAATGCTCGTAAGTGTATTTTGGCTGTAGTGGAAGCAGAAATGGCGGCGAAATAACATGGGAATTAATGGCTTTATAAATGTGCTTAAACCGCCGGGAATGACATCACATGATGTAGTTGGTTGTATGCGACGTGTCTATAAAACTAAAAAAGTCGGTCATGCTGGTACACTTGATCCAGCGGCAGCGGGTGTACTTATAATAGCAATTGGTTATGCTACGCGTGTTTTAGAATATATTACTGATGTTGATAAAGGTTATCGTGCTGAGGTTTTATTGGGAATAAAAACTGACAGCGGTGATGATACTGGTAAAATTTTAGAACAAAGTGATGTAGTTATGCCAGATGAGGCTAAGATACATGAGGTCCTAGAACAATTTCAGGGTGAAATAGAGCAGGTGCCGCCTGTATATTCAGCCATAAAAATTAATGGGCAAAAAGCTTATGATTTAGCGCGAAAAAATATAGCTGTTGAAATGCCTAAGCGCCAGGTGATGATTCATGATATTTCACTGCAGAATATTTATGAAAAAAGTTTTTGCATTGATGTAAACTGTTCTAAAGGAACCTACATACGTTCATTATGCAGTGATATTGGTGATGCTTTGGGAATTCCAGCTACAATGGCTTTTTTAGTGCGTACAGGTATTGGACGTTTTAAGTTAACAGAGGCCTTTACGCTCGAAGAAATAGCCAATGCGCCTTTAGCTGTTTTACAGGGAATGGACAGTCTATTAGGACAAATGGATGATTATGAAATAAATGATGCAGCTATGGCTGACTTTCGTCAGGGTAAACGCATTGCTTATACTGGCATAAAAGACGAGGGAACGGTATTGCTCGTTCATAACAAAGATGATTTTGCCGGTATCGGCAAAATTACTGCTGATAAAAATATAGCACCGCATAAGGTTTTTGCTGATAAATAAAAATAGCAGCGTCCAATTAAGGATGCTGCTATTTTTATATTTAATTTTTTTGATGATCAAATATTTAGAAGGCGGGAAACTTTGGTTTTGATTTTATTATAGGAATACTGTAAATACCAATAAATTCCTTGTGTATATTTCCTATATAAAATATGGGAATAGCCCATTCGTTTCATAGTCTTATAGGATGTAGCCTTACTTAATGGAGAGCCATTCCATAAAGAGGATTTTTCTATGGAGAAAAATTTTTCTTTTAATGGATTAAGACACCATTCATCCCAAGGTTTATAACGACCGACATAATGTACAAACACAGTATCAGCAGGAATTGATATATTTTTATATTTTAAATCAAGTAAATAATCATATTTTTTATCCAAGTAAATACATTTTTCATCAAGAACAAGATTTAGGGCATCTTGATCCTGCCAATTAAATCGATCACGATTTTTAAAGGCAATATCCATAGTTTTGGAAGAAATATCCTCGTTATTCCAATTGGGAACATTGATAAACATAAACCCAGCATTAAAATAAGAAGAACCCTTTAAGTTTAGGAAGGCAGATTGTCGTTGCCGTACTATTGTAATATCATTTACTACAGCAGCAATTTTATTATCAAAATGGATGTTGGAGAATTCCTTTAATGAACCAAAACATTGAATATCAGCATCTATATAGATAATTTTACTGACTAGTCCATTTAGAATTTTTGGCATAAGCAGTCTATTATATGTAGCCTTAGCAAAATGATTAGTATAGGAGAAGTCCTCAAATATAGCAGGATTAATTAAATATATGATGACAGTTGCATTATTATTTAATGCAAATAGCTTAAGTTTATTTTTATTTTCTTCATCAATAAAATCAATGAAAACATGAAATATTATTTTTTCATGAGGGTTATTATTAATGATTGAAGTCATCGATACGCCCATCGGTCTGACAAAATTATTATCAATACCATAGCCAATATTAATAGAATTATCATATTCAAATTTAGTTAGTGGCACCTTGCTATAAATAAATTTTTGTAGCACGAATTGTTTTGATTGCATAAAATCTCCAATTTCTGTAATCGTAATATATATTTTAGTGATATTTTATTAGATAACGACTTATTATTCGTAATAAAATAATAAATACGATAAAAATATAGAAATATAATAAATAAGTTTTTTTAAAAATTTTTATTGTTGTTACATTAGTAGTTTGATAATTGTATTTTATATATAGACCCCATATAAAGAAATATGCAGCTATAGTATTTAGATTTGAAAAATTATAATCAACTAATCCATGCAGGAGATAATTAATTGTTATTAAAAAGAAGCCTAAATCTAGAGGATCCTTTTTCTTTTTCCAATTTTTGATAGTAAAAAATATTATATTACCATAATATAATATGTATAATAAGGCGCCAATAATTCCAAACTGCGCTAAAAACATTACTAGTTCATTATGTGCATGGGGAATTACTAAAGTATTATTAATATTGGCGGATAAATCATGTTTGAGATTTTCTTTTGATTCATCAGATATTAGATTTTGTTTAAGTATAGCATTTGGAAAGTTATCTAAGCCTACACCAAAATAAAAATTATGTAGGAATAATCGATATCCATCTCTCATATAGAAATAATGTCCACGGGTAGATACATTATTAGTGTTAAAAATGTTATTCACACGATTATTTATTTTTCCATTAAAAGAATAAAGACTAGTAAGCAAAGTGATAAAGATTAGTATAAAAATAAATTTTATATACCATTTTTTAATTAAAACAAAAAACAGAAAAAAACAGTCAATAATGAAGATAATCCAAATAGCTCTAGTATTATTGGTGAATAAACTTATTAATACAATAGATGTTATTATTAAAATGAGGATTCTTTGATAAAATTTAAGATGTTTTCTTAAACAGAAGATAAAAAAAACGGGTATTTGTATCAATAATAAATTGGCAAAACTCATAATATTATTATCAAAACCACCAACTCGATTTAAGCCATGAGTAAAATAGATATAAATACTATAAACATCATTGCAAATAAAGCTAAATAGGAGGGAAAAAAATAATAAATATAATGTATTTTTCCTAACATCAAAGAATATAAGGGATAAAAAAGGAATCATCATTTTTATCCAGGCTTCATATGTTAAAATTGATCGAGAAAAATTTGTGCTAAAAAATGAGATAAAAAATACTATTAAAAAAAATATTATAAGTGGTGATAGATATGGTTTATAATATTCCCAATTAAAATATTTTGAGGATTGTTTTAAATTAAATATAAGTATTAATAAAAAGGCAGTACGAATAAATGTGTCGGCAACTTTTCCCTCAATAAAAAAGGTTAAGGAGAATATTAACATACAAAAAATTATTATTTTTTCTAAAAAACTGTGATATGGTTTAAATATCATTACTATTTAAACCTCCTGAATAAATAGTTTAGATAATAATTAAAAGCTTGGTTGTATTTTTTTTCTTTTAGAGATATTTTACATAATTTTTTATACTGTTGGTAATTTTTTTTCTTGAAAGGTCTTATCGTTAAATGTTCTGCACCTAATTCCTTAAACCAACTAAGCCATGTATCGGTTTTATACAATTTAAAGATATCAGGGTTTTTCCTATAAGCCATTAAAGCTATTGTCTGATCATCATCAGCAAATCCGCAATCGGTAAGGCTTATCATGCTTTCACGGCAAAGATTGTGATAGACAGGCCATAAGAATTGTGGACCTATGATACCAGTGCCGGTTATTATGGAATCCATATCTTTAACAATATCAAAAATAGGTTTATCAATTCCCACATCTTCTATTACGAAAAGGTGCATCTTATCAACAAAATCATACTGCCAGAGAAAATCAAATTCTTTGGTATGAGGATAATCGTCAGTGCCGTTTTTGTTAAAACCAAAATCAAGCCAGGCGATAAATCCTTTGGCTAAATCACGTTTTATAGCATCATCTACAAAATAAGATTTTAGATAAGTAATATAATTATATTTGACATTCCAAGATTCAGGGTTATTAGGGGCTTTTCGGAAATAGCGGAAAATTTTTGATTGCATTGCTAAAGATATTTTTTCATAAATTTCTTTATCACAGTTGAGAAAATTATCAATTACTATCACTGTTGTGCGATTTTCTAAACCATAAGATTTTCTTATATTAAAAATTTCTTCGGCAAAATCTTTTTCGGTATATATTATAAGATTGTTTTTAATTCTGGCCCAGAATTTAAAATAATCAATATATTTGTTGCTGCTTCGTTGGGAGTTTGACCAGTTATTACGGCCTATATCGAAAAATGCGGTAACAATTGTTAGTTCGCTCATGATAGCACGTCCTTTTTATATACGTTTAGATAAGATTTTGAATTAAGACTAAATAACTCTGTAACATTTGTGACTCGGCAAATTTTTGGCAAACAGTATTATAGCCATTATTGATCAAGAAATCTACGTCAATTTTTTTATGTTTTATTTGTAATAGGCAGTGGGCTAAGCTTTTATAATCTTCCGGTGGGAATAGTAAACCATTGTAATTATCGGTTATTAATTCTCTAGCGACGGAGATATCGGTAAAAAGAACAGGGCATTTAGAGGCCATAGCCTCACATGCTACTAAGCCTTGTCCTTCATAATGGGTAGAGAGAACAAATGTATCTATTTGAGGAATAAGGTCAGTAAATTTGCCTGTTGTGAAAAATACATTATTGTTTAAATCATGTTTGTTTACATAGTTTTCACATTTACTTTTAGTTTTTCCAGTGCCCATCAATATTAAATTTACTGTTTCATTATGGTTCTTTATTAAATATTCTACAGCCTTGATTAATGTAAGATGGTCTTTTTGTTTAGCAAATCTAGCCACCATCCCGATTGTGAAAATGTCATGCGTTTTTTTGGGAACTTCAGAAAATTTTTTTATCTCGATACCATTATATATAACGCTGACTTTATTTTTATTAATATATTGTTTTTTTAGATGCTCAGCTACAGTTTGGGAAACGCATATATATTTGGTAGTATACTTATCTAAGTATTTTGTCAGATAACGGCGTAAAATAGTATATTTTTCTGTATTATGCTCAATATGAATTAATTTTACATCCATTTTACTATGAGCTAAAGCAAATTTAGTCCAAATGTGAGTACTGTAGCCATGAACCATAATTAAATCAGGCTGAAAAGCTCGGATTAGTTTACTTAATGATAAAATATAATCTAATATAAATTTATCTTTAATTACAGTAATGTTTTCTAAAGAAGTATTATTGTATTTACGAAAAATATTTATTACATTGTACCCATTGTTTTTAAGAAAATTACTAATAGTCATGGAAACATTTAATGCTCCTGAAGGATTACCGGATACGATATTGAAAATTTTTTTAGCGGTCATTATTATACTGCCCCCAATATATGGATTTGTTATAAAAGATGGTTTTCCAGCAGAATCGTTTTTATTCGTTCAAATTTTATTTCGTCCATACAGGTTTGTCCGGCAGGTTTAGGACATTTATCCCAATTAAGGCAAGGAACACAAGGTAATTTACTTTGTACTACAATGGCATTTTTGGGAGCCCAGCGCAATGGGTCACTAGGACCGTAAAGTGCGATAATTGGCAGCTTTTTAACTGTACCTAAAATATGGAGCGGACCAGTACACATAGATAAAGCCCAAGAAGCGTATTTTGCTAATTCTGGTAAATCACGTAAAGTAAGTTTACCAGAGAGATCTATTTTATTGCCAGTTATGCTTTTTATGTAGTTGCTGTCATTGCCAGAACCAATGTATATAGGAATAATACCGTTGTCATTCAAATAGCAGTTAAGCTTGCCTAATTCTTTGAGATTCCAATTTTTAATGTCAGCTGCTGTTCTTGGGACTATGAGAACTATTTGTTTAGTGGTATCATGGATAGTTTTTATCCAGTCAGCTATTTCTAATTGACGCTCATGTGTACAGTTACCAATTCGGGGAGTTAAGTTATTTTTGTCAAAATTAATATTTAATAGAGTTTTTGCATATAAAGAAAAATCCTCTACAGCTTTTGCAGTCATTTCTTTTCTTGGGAAAAAATGGTGCCGGTTTATGGAAACACAATAACCCTTGTTAAGTAAGCGGCAACCAGCTTGCCAAGCGAATATTGTTGAACTTAATCGGCCATCAACAATTATGGCATCAGTATAACCTTTTTGTTTTATTTGGGCGATGATATTTTTTTTTGCTTGCTTATGTTTATAAGAAAAAACATCATCGATATATATATGGTTTTGTAAAATATCAGTTGCTTTATCGGCTGCTAAAAAACCAATCATGACATTTTTAATATTTTCTTTTATAAGTTGTGCAAGTGGTGTTGTTAAAATAACATCACCAATGCCCAGACGGTTTATAATTAATATTTTTTGCATTATATTTCCTTATCAGTGCGCATGTTTTTTATCATTTTTGTGAATATATTTAGGTAGATCTCAGTCATTTTATCAATATTCAATTCTTTCTTTATGTATTGAGCAATAAATTCACTGTCACTAGAAGGTAAACTAAAAGCGTTATTAATTTCATCAGACAGACTGTACATGGTAGCAGGTTTGTCATGACCATCAAAATTGACATCGCAGGCATAACCTATATTTTGTTTTGTTATTAACCCAATAAAAGATTGAATATTGCGTATAGCGATAACGGGTTTTTGGCAGGCCAAACACTCAATGGCTACACGCCCCTCACCAATTAATATATCAGAGGCATTATACCATGTACTAATATCCGTAACAAAATTTTTGACACTTAGCCATTGTCCATATTGGGCGTTAAATTCATTAACTTTATTTTCTATTTGGCTGCGGAGAGGACCTTCGCCAATCAGTACAGTATTATAGAATTGTCCTTTTTTTGCCAAATAATGCATCGTGTCAATTATAAGTAATGATACGGCACCTTTTACATTACTCATGCGGCTGACATGAAGAATTAATTTTTTTTGCAGTGGTAGTCCAAGCTGTTGTCTTGCAGATGATTGTTCGTGGGGATAAAAAGAAGAAAAATCAATGCCATTATTAATTACTTCAATATGTTCTTGTTTAAAATGATATTCTTTTTCTAAAATCAATGCTAGATTTTTACTGACAGCTATCATTTGCGGAAAGATGCGTGGATATAATTTTTTCAATTTGGCTCTGTGCCATGGGTCATGCATAGTAATTGTATATTGTATATTACTGTTTTTAGATAGCAAATAGGCCCAAATGCCAGCAGTTCTTTGCTGACAGGCAATAATATCTATTTTTTGTGTGTTTAATAAATTTTTTAAATATATGAAACTGCGATACCAGCTAAAGAAATTTATGCCGCGTGACTGGATTGTAACAATACGTATATTAGGATGATGTTTTGATAATGCTTGTAGTTTTTTTGTGTCACTATTGGTGTTGACAGCCAAGATTATATTATGTTTTGCTAAACCCTTTATCAAAGCCTCAACATGTGTTTCGGCACCACCTGTTCGCCATGGTTGTGTGAACAATATTAAAATATTCATTTTTTCCTGCCATAAATTTATTTAATTAAAAAGAGCTATATATATCAATAATCGAAGTAAGCATTTTTTCAGTGGAGAAACGATATTTAACATCATTTCTGGCACTTATCCCCATTTTTTCCCTTAATAACTTATCTTTAGACAGATCATTAAGTTTTCGAGAAAGAGAGGCAGTATCTCCATAAGAAACTAAAAAACCTGTAGTATTAGTATTAATAATTTCGTTAATACCACCAACATCATAAGCAATGGCGGGCAGCTGTGCTGCCATTCCTTCAGCTAATACTAATCCAAACGTTTCAAAGTAAGATGGTAAAACTACAGCATCAGCAGCAGATAAATAATTTTCTACATCTGGTTTATGCCCTAGAAAATGAACTCTATTAGACAGACCATTTTTAAATATTTGCCAGCGAAGCTGCCATTTACCTTTTCCCGTACCTATTATTAATAAATGCCAATCTTTGGCACTAGCATAGTTGGCAAAGATATCGATCAGATGCTGATGTCCTTTGTTATGAAGATTTTTTATACGCGAAATAATAATTGGACAAAAGACGTTTTGGGGAATAGCATATTTATTTCTGATAGTGGATCTATTATTGTTGGAAATAAATTTTTTTGTGTCAATGCCATTATAGATAGTAGTAATTTTATCAGAGCTAACACCGTTTTTTATAGCTGCCTGACGGACAAAATTACTTACAGCAATTATTTTATCACATTTTAATAGTAATTTTTCCTTAATGTTACCAAAAATTCCATGTGCAGTATAAACTACGGGTAAAGATGGATAATATTTGATTTTGCATTTCATTGCACTGATACCGGCAGCAGCAGAATGCGCATGAATCAGATTTATATGATATTTTTTTATTATAAATTTCAGGCAAAAAGCAGCAAAATCTGTACTAAGGCGTAGAGGCAGAAATACTTGTTTAATTCCCTTTGTAGATAATGACTGGGCAAGTTTTCCTCCACCAGAAACAACAATGACATTATAGCCTTTTTGGACTAATAAAGGTGCAAGCATTGCTACATGGCTTTCTGCACCACCAATATTCATGCGGGGAACAAGAAGCATTATATTTTTTATCGAATTATTATTTATCATAAATTTATTTCTCAAAACTTGATTTTTCTGGTAAAATTTTGTTAAAAGAAGTAATTATGCGTTCTTTTATGCCATTAAAATCAATGTTATCATTATCGTTTATACAAATCATGGGGACTTTTTGATTAATAATAGTTTGGTAGAGTTCGGTATTATCAGGTATATTTCCATATACTTCAAAAACACGTCCCTTGGAGTGTCGGGCAATAGGCTCAAAGTTTCCATTAACAAGTTGCCAACAGCGTATTAGCCATTGATTAACGTCATTGCGGTTACGGAATTTATGAGTGCTGGATTCATTGAGCATATCAAATTCTTTATTCCAAATGTCTTTATAGGTACTTTTTAAGTAAGAATAGGGAAGATGATTATTAGAAAATCCACGAAAATGATGCTCACCAGAAAGGATAAGATTGCGAAGTGCATCCCAGCCATAATGTGGAGACATCCATTTCCAAAAATATTTATGCACCTGTGTTTTTTTGTCAAAGTGTGTATTTAGCACGGCAACATTATTAAATTTTGTAAACGGTAATGTGTCCACTTTTATTGGGGGACTAATAGCTGTAGCAATACAAAAATCTGTAGGCAGACCGTTTTTAAAGAAAAATGTCCTATCAAGTGGTTTGATAATAAACATATCATCATTAAACGCAACAAAATGTTCAGCAAGGCCCTTGATGCGATGTAAATTAAGTTCTAGGGGTCTTGAACTGAATGTTGGGAGATATTCAGTTGGGAGATAATCTGTATGTTTAACAATATTTAATTTAGGATTTTTGGTATTGAGCCATTTAGGTAGATGTCCCCAAGTTACAAAGTGAATTTTATTGACCCACGGAGTAAATTTTTCAACACTGCGAAACCAATATTGTAGATTATCCCAATCGCGATAACGACTAACGCGTTTATCGCCATCTATACTAGTATCATATTGGGATTTTTCGTTTTGCCAATTAGGATCATTGCCATCAACCCAATATATAACAAAGTCAATAGGATGGTTATCAATAGGCATATTTGTTACTTCCTTTTGAGATGATTTTTTGTTGTTTGGTTTTGATTGATTGATTTCCAACGATTGTGCAGCCAAAACCATTCATTTGGATATTTTTTTATATGTTCTTCAATTTTTTGTGTCAACAACATGGTGGCTTTTCTGATATCTTCATGCTTATCAGCTGTTTTTTCCACAAAAACAGCTTTATCAATAATAATATTATGAGTGCGCCCAGGACCTTTAGCAATAAAGATAGGAATTATAGGAGCTTCAGTGCGGCGGGCAATTGTAGCAGCACCATGGGCACAGGAGGCATCACGACCTAAAAATGGCATAACAATACCATCCTCGGCAGCATCCTGGTCCATTATAAGACCAATAAGATAGCCCTTAGCAATCATCTTAAACATGCCGCGAACATCGTATTTATACATTATATACATGCCAACCATAGCACGGTATTCATTCATAAAGCGGTCAGCACCACGATTGGACTGTTTTTGTGAAACTCCTACTAGTTTATAGCCGTTTTGCGCTAAAGCTCCACCCAATAGTTCCCAATTATCGCTATGCGCAGCAGCGATGATACCACCGCGTCCTAATTTTAAGGCGGCATCAAGATTTTCCTGTCCCAATAAATTGATATAATCATTCATATTATCGCGCATAATTGGAAAGCGTAATACTTCAATGATCATGGGACCAAAGCGCGTCCAGCTGTTTTTTACGATTTTTTTTGCTTCTTGCTTGGATATATTTAAACCGTGTATGGCATTGTTTAATGCCATATTTTTTCTTTTTTGCGGGACAAAAACCCAGGTTAATTGTCCAATGATATCACCAATTAAATAAGCAATTTTTTCTGGCAGCAGGCAAAATATTTTACTTATTATTTTCAAGATATAATAAAGGGTGATAATAACACCTTCTAACTATTTAGATAAATTTATTATTGTTTGTAATTTTTGTATAACCATATCAGGCTTAATGATGCTTAGGCAGTCACGATTGAATTTACATTTCCTTTTCCAGCAATGTTTGCATTCATAAGGAACTTCTAAAACATTTTGAGTTTGCTGATAAAGGCCATTGCGATTAGCGTCAGTTGGCCCCATAATCATTATAGCAGGAGTTTTTAAAGCAGCAGCTATATGCAAATTGCCAGTATCACCGCCGATTACAGCAACGGAATTTTTTATTATATAGGCTAATTCCTTTAAGGAGGTAGAATTTACAAGATTAACAGCTTTAGTTTGCGCTGTATCTTGAATTAGTTTAGCTAAATTTTTATCGATACTGCCGGCGCCAGTTAAAATAGGCACAATATCATTAGTATTGCACCAGTCCACAATTTGGGAAAAATATTTGGTTGGCCAGCGTTTATTGGACCAATTGGCACCAATGACTAAAGTCAAATACTTATTTGTTGGTAAAATATTGTTGGCAAATAGAATTTGCTGGGCATTATGCGTGTCAGTATTTGTTATGCCCAAAGGAAAATCAATATTTTGTGGCGCACAGCCTAAATAGCGAACAGTATCAAGATAGCGCTCGACAATATGGCCATTATAATTAGGTCCCTTGACGGCTTTACTGATAAAGCCGCTGCCCTCACGCATATTTACATAGCCAATTTTTTTATCAGCATGGCTTAAAAACGCGATTACAGCAGACTTTAACAAGCCCTGCAAATCTATGCAAATGTCGTAATGACGTTTGTTTAATTGTGCGGAAAAAGGCTTGATATATTTTAAAAATGATGATAAAGAATTGAGTTTTTTGCGCTCAAAAACAATAATATCATCAATAGCCGGGCTGTTTCTTACAATATCAAGAGCGACTGGTGAGACAACCCAGGTAATATGGCTGTTAGGCCAGGTTTCTTTTATGGCGGCAGCTGTTGGTAAGGCATGAATGACATCACCAATAGCGCTTAGTTTTATAATTAGAATATTTTTTGTCATGGTATTATTTTATGTTTTTAATTTTATTTATAATATTAGTAGTGGAGCAGCCGGCTACTACATCAATGAATTTAGCCTCACCATTACAGCTAAGAAGGGCTGCTGCTTCAGGCAGTGTTTCTAATGTATAGTCACCGCCTTTTACATAAACAGCCGGTCTGACTTTTTGTACAAGCTTTTCAGCGGTAGTTTCATCAAATAGTACGACATAATCAACACATTTTAAGGCATCAATTACGATGGCACGTTCATTTTCAGTAATAATTGGACGGTTTTTGTCTTTCCAGCGCTTTACCGAGTCATCGGTATTAAGACCGACAATTAGACAATCACCATAGGTAGCAGCTTGCTGCAGATATGTTACATGACCGGCATGAAGAATATCAAAACAACCATTGGTTAGGACAATTTTTTTGCCGGAATTATGTAAAATAGTACAAAATTGTTCAATATCAGTATTTTTTATAATCATAATATCACTTTTCCAAAACTGTAATCAATTCTTGAGCTGATACGGTAGCTGTCCCCATTTTGCGAACAGCAATACCCGCGGCATAATTAGATAATTTTGCGGCATGTACAGGTTCTGCACCTGTGGCAATAGCAGTTATAAAAGCAGCAACACAGGTATCGCCAGCGCCAGAAACATCATATACTTCACTTTTATCAGAAACTGGAATAGAACTGATTTTGCCGTTAGATTCAAATAGTACCATGCCTTTTTCACCGCAGGTGACTAAAATACCGGCAGCTTTCATCTGTGTAAGTAAAAGTTTACCAGCTGTATATAAATCATTAGTATTTTTTATGTCCATATTTACAGCGGCCGCAAGTTCTGCATCGTTTTGTTTGACATAAGTTACTCCTTTAAAGTCGTGGATGGAATAACGGGAGTCAACCATACAAGGAATATTATGCTGCTTAGAATACGCGATAACCATCGTACGTACGGCTGGTGTAATAGTGCCGCTGCCATAATCGCTTAAAACAATGCCCTGAGTTTGTGGCAATATAGCAGCCAGCTTATCAAGTAAAAGTTTTTCCTCAGCATTAGGTAAGGGGCTGTTATTGTCATTATCAATGCGAACTATTTGCTGGCTGACAGTGGCACGACCACCAGCTACAATGCGTGTTTTAGTTATGGTAGAACGGTTTGGAGATATAGCAAGACCGCTAGTATCAGCAGCATTTTTCTCTAGAATGTTTTTTAAGCCATAAGCGGCATTATCATCACCTAAAATGCCAATTGCTGAAACTTTTCCGCCAATAGTTGCAATATTATTTACAACATTGGCCGCGCCACCGGCTACAATTTTTTCTTCAGATTGCTGTAAAACAAGCACCGGCGCTTCACGGGAGATACGGTCTATTATGCCATGCAAATAAATATCAGCAACTATATCACCAATTACTGTAATATGTTGTTTATTAAAATATTTAATGGTATCTAGTAAAATTTTATTGTCCATTATATCACCAGTGTACTAAATCAAAGTGTACATGCCAAGACTGTCTTTTTTCACGGTATTCCAGAGCCATGTCAAAGCAGTGAAAATCATGATACCAATAGTAGTCACGGTCTTCTAATTCCATATTATTACCAGCATCAAATTCATTGGCAATTACTATACGATCTTTATTGGTTAGTTCATAACTAAATCCAGCAGTAACTTTTTGGGAATAATCATCAAATCCATAATCAAATAGAGCATTTTGTGTAGTTGATTGGGAATAATGGTAAGCGGTATAAGCAATTAATCTAGGACTTATATCAGCCATGATGGTAGCATTATAAAAAAGACTATTATAACTGCTATTATCATATGATTCATTTACCCAAGAGTATCCAATATTAGGATACAATCTAATTTTAGATGAACCAAGGTTAATAGGTTTATGTGACAGGCTGATAGTATTGCTTCGATGCCAGCTTGTTATACCATCTTCTGTCCATTTACCATATTCAGAGGTAAAGCCAAAGTTAAGTGGGGTATTGCCGATAGGTGTGTTATAAGTAAAGATTGTTGTTGGTTCTTTTTTCAGCCATCTGTCGTTACTATCTTCATAGTAACCATCTTCTACCCTCAGTGAGGCTTTCCCATCAGCCCATCTTATGCCATAAATATTACGTAAATCATGCTTACTATAGTAGTTAAAATCAATGTAAGCATTTATTTTATCATTAAGCTGCTTATCATAATAATATTGGATATGTACACCGTCATCACTATCATATTTTACGTGTACAGGGATAAAAAAATCATTATTTGTAGCATTTTTTCCGATTTTAGTAATATAACGATCTTTTTTATAAACGACCTGTCCCTTTATCCAAAATTTGGCATTATAAGCAACCATATGATCATCCGGCCAGATTTCGATTTTATCAGCAGACATATGATAATCAGGTTTTTTAGCGGGACATTTAGTTATGGTACCATTATAGATAATCATCTCTTCGGGATAAAATTCTATTTTTTCGCCAGAAATATATTTTAAATTTATGGACCCCTTAGCATTTTCCATCTTGCCTTTTTGAGAATTGTAGTTATATTGGGTATTATATCCGTCTAATAATACGGAAGGTCCTTCATATTGAGCTATATGTGCTTTATCTTTAATAGTTACATTGCCAGTTACAGAATTCCCCGTCATTAAGTCAGTGGTTAAACGAGAATACTTATTGGTAACTTTTACATCACCTTTAGCATAGACATCTCCAGTTTTACTGTCATAAGAGATGTCTTTTCCTTCAAAAATAATTGGTGCTGGTTTATTAGGATCAATGGGGCGAATAAATTTTTCTTTATTGATTTCATCACGTAATTCGCGTAATTCTTTAGTAGCTAACAACTGTCGCTGATAATCTTTTTGATCTTGAATATAATTTAATAATTGAACATCAGTATCAGTATCATCAGCATGAACATAGGGCTGACCAATGCTAAAAGCAGTAGCAAAAACAGCCATAATTGACAAAAAGTGGATTCTTTTTTGCATATATTTAAATTCTCCTAAAAATAATATATCAATTATATATTATCAGCTAAAATAAAAAAGACACGATTTTTAATTAACATAATATATATTTTGTTTTATACTTAAGTATAACAAAAAAGTTGCATAATTTACAGTGTATTGGATCAATAAAATATAAGGAGCTGGTATTTTGCCGGAAAAAATTTTTGCCATAAAGGGAGATATAATCTTTACAGAAACGAATAAGCAGTTTTCAACTTATTTACAGAGCTTTCTTGTAATAAAGGATGGTATTGTAGAAGGCATATATAAAATACTGCCGGAAAAATTCAATGGGATTTCTGTAAGCGATAAGGGGCATGCACTTATATTACCGGGATTTATTGATTTGCATACGCATGCGGCACAATTTAATCAGCTTGGTATGGGCATGGATTATAAATTAATTGATTGGCTGTCATCATATACCTTTAAAGAAGAAGAAAGATTCAGCAGCGAAAAGTATGCAGAGAAAATTTATCGGGCATTTGCTGAAGAATTAATTAATTGCGGTACTACAAGCGCGGTTATATTTTCAACAATTCATAAGAATAGCTGTGATATATTATGCCGCATACTACAGGAGAAAAAAATACCAGCATACGTTGGTAAGGTTAATATGGATGTAAATTGTCCGTCTTTTCTTTGTGAAAATACGGCTGAATCATTGCAGGAAACAGAAGAGTTTATTAATAAGTGGAAAGATAATTTATTGATAAAGCCGATTATTACGCCGCGCTTTGCACCAACAAGTTCAAGAGAACAATTAAAGGGTTTAGGTGATTTAGCAGTAAAATATAATTTGCCGGTGCAATCACATTTGGCAGAAAATAAGGCTGAAATTGCCTGGGTAAATGAACTTTTTCCTGAATGCGGAGCATATTATAAAGTATATGAGCAGTATAATTTATATGGGCAGACGAAAACATTGATGGCACATTGTATTCATTTGACTGATGCAGAAATTAAGCATTTAGCAAAAATTGATGTAATGCCAGTGCATTGTCCTGATTCCAACATGAATTTAACAAGCGGGATTATGCCAGCAAGAAAAATGCTTAATGAGGGGATAAATATAGGTTTGGGCAGCGATATTGGTGCGGGACATGAGCTATTCATGCCTAATGTTATGGTGCGGGCTATACAGTCTTCTAAAATATATAATATGCAGCATAATGAATATAAACCATTATCACTGGCAGAAGTATTTTATATGGCGACAAAGGGCTGCGGAAAATTCTTTGATAATCGCGGCAGCTTGGAAAATGGTTATCAGGCTGATTTTTTAGTTATTGATCTGCCGGAATATAAACAAAATGCTTCTTTAGAGGAACGACTGGCATATTTTGTATATAGCGGAGAGAAAAAATATATAAAAGAATGTTATGCTAATGGCAAGAAAATTTCATGAGTATAATAAATAAAGACTGTATGCCATAAATCAGCATACAGTCTTTATTTATTACCGATTATATTTTTCTACGAGCTTAGCTAAATATTCAGCCTGATTATTATCAGGCTGCTGCAGTAACTGCCATTGCCAGTTAGTTCCTACTGTACCTGGCAAATTCATACGGGCAGAAGCATCAAGCCGCAGAACATCCTGTAAGGGCAGTATAGCAATACGACCATTGCTGGCATAAGCGTATTTTATGAGCTTATTGCAAAGTTTAACATTAATATCGTTATCAGAATCAGTTACATCTATATTCAGGTGAGCCGATAAAATTGCCTTGGTTTCAGCATCAAGGTCATTTTTCAGCCAGCCGATAGTTGTATTATTATCATGTGTTCCTGTATAAACGATATTATTATTGGAGCAGACAAAACCAATATTTTTAAACTCACTGGGATATAATTCAAATTGCAGAACTTTCATGCCGGGAAAATCACAGTCATTCTTTAATTTTTCTACATCAGCAGTAATCAGGCCAAGATCTTCGGCAATAATGGGAAGATGGCCTAGCTGTTGTTTTATAGAAGTAAAAAATTCGTTGCCTGGGCCATCCTGCCAAAAACCATCACGAGCAGTTTTAGCATTGCCGTCAACAACCCAGTAAGCAGCAAAACCACGAAAATGATCAATGCGGATTACATCGACAATTTTATGCAGTGTAGAAAAACGTTCTATCCACCAGCTGTAATTGTCTTTTTTCATTACATCCCACAAATAATGAGGGTTGCCCCACAACTGGCCATCAGCACTAAAATAGTCGGGTGGCACGCCGGCAATTGTCTTGGGCGAACCATCAGCATCGAGATTAAAAAATTCCTGATGCGCCCAAACATCAGCACTGTCATGTGATGGAAAAATAGGCAGGTCACCAATTATGCGTATGTTTTTGGAATTAGCATATTTTTTTAGTTTTATCCATTGTTTGAAAAAAATATATTGCACAAATTTTATATAATTCATTTTATTTTGCTGTTCTTTTTGAGCATTAGACAGAGCTGTTTTATCACGAAATTTTAATTCTTTTGGCCAGCTAGTCCAGGCAGAATTATTATAATGTTCTTTTAGCGCAATAAATAAAGCATAATCATCAAGCCAATATTTTTGCTGTGCACAAAAATCATTATAATTAGTATCAGGGGAAAATTTATTAAAGGCTTTTTGTAATAATAATTTTTTTTGTTTTTCTACAGCAGGAAAATCAATGTACTTAGTATTGGTGATTTTATAAGCGTCTGCTGAATCTAATAAGCCAATTTTTACTAATTCATCTGGAGAAATAAGTAAATAATTACCAGCAAATACTGAAGATGACTGATACGGTGAAGCTCCATAGCCTACTGGTGTTAATGGCAATACCTGCCAGTATTTCTGCTTGGCTGTTTGCAGCCAGTCAATGAAATTAAAAGCAGTCATGCCAAGGTCACCAATGCCATAAGGTGATGGCAGACAGGTTGGATGCAGTAATATGCCGCAGGAACGATTGTTAACATTGGATTTATCAACCTGATGTAAAATTTCAGCTGATAGAGCACTGACAGTAATTTTTAAGATATTATTTTGCAAATGAATATTATCTTTGTTGGAAAGTATAAATTCCAACTCATCATAACAAAGTCCATGTAAATCAATTTCTACTGGAATATTTTCATTTCTACTGCGATTTATTATTATCAAAAAAGCATCGTTCTTAGCCTTATGACCAAAGATGTCCTTATTATTTCTTATGCAGCGTAAATAAGCAATAATAGTATTGGATTCATAGACAAATAATAATTCACCTGTTTGCAGAGCAATATTTTCATTGCGCAGCTTAATTAATTTTTTAAACCAATCCCTCAGATATAGATTAGGGGAATCTTGTTTATCTGGTGTATCGTCCCATTTATAAGGTGCACGGTTATAGGGATCACGAAATCCCTGCATGCCAATTTCATCGCCGTAATATATTGAAGGAACGCCAGGGAAGGTCAACTGCCATAAAGCAGCTATTTTGCTGCGATTCATGCCAAGCTGGTAGTGGTTTTCGTCAAGATGGTAGCGTGATTGGATGATGGCCGGCATGCCGTCATAAAAGGAGGCTTCTCCCAAAAGTGTTATAATACGTTCTACATCATGGCTGCCAACAAGATTCATCATAGCATAGTAGTTTTGGGCAGGATAGTTTTCCTTTTGACTTGATAAGCGTTTAATAGTATCAAATCCGGAAATATAGCCTAATAGAAAGTCAAGTACAATACGGCGGAAGGGATAATTCATGGCTGAATCCATTTCATAACCGCATAAATATTCACGGGCAACCCCATAACTTACTTTATTAGAGGCATCTTCCCAAACTTCGCCAATCATTATGGCATCTGGATCAATATCCTTTAGTGTTCTATAAAAATTACGAGAAAATTTTTGCGGCAATTCATCAATTACATCAAGTCGCCATCCACTGATACCGCTTTTAGACCAATGTTTTATGACACTGTTTTCACCATTTATGATGAAATTCATATAAGAGTCAGTGGTTTCGTTTACATTGGGAAGAGTATGAAATCCCCACCAGCTGTCATATTCATGAGGATAATTATGAAAGGAATACCAGGAATAATAAGGAGAGGCTTGTGATTGATAGGCACCAATGGAAGGGTAATTATTATCACGGTTGAAATAAATACTATCACTGCCAGTATGGCTGAACACACCATCGATAATTATATTTATTCCTATATCTTTAGCCGTTTGACAAAGATCAATGAATTCGTCATTAGTACCCAAAATGGGATCAATGTTATTATAATTACCAGTATCATAGCGATGATTACTGGCTGCTTCAAAAATAGGATTTAAGTAAATTACCGATATACCCAGTTCTTTTAAATAGCTGAGTTTTTCTTTGATGCCGGCAATGTTACCACCGAAGAAATCATAGGTGATAATTTCTTTGGTATCAGGGTCTTTGTAATAACAGGGTTGATCATTCCAATCGGCATGGTATACAGCATTCTTCTTAGGTATAATACTATTTCCCTGACGATAAAATCGATCGGGAAATATTTGATACATTATAGTATGTTTAAACCAATCAGGTGTTACTGCGTCAAACCGATAAACAGTTATTTGAAATGAAGGTGGAACCTGTTCGTAAATATTACCTTTTCCACCCGAGTGTTCAGGTGTATTACCATAAAACAATGTTTGTTTTTCACTTTCAATGATAAAATAGTACCATAGTAAACAGCCCCGCTTGGGAGTGGCTATTTGGGCAAAATAATGTTGAGGATTTGTCGGTGAGTGTGTTAAAACGATCATTTTTTCACCGGCGATATCCTGCCAAAGCCGCAGTGAAACAGATTTTATTGGTTCGGTGATATTAATATCAATACCCAAATATAAAGAGGTATCTGTAGCTACCGCTCCAGTGGGGTAACGATAATAAGGATTGTGGGAATTATGAAATAATAAATTTGCTTCCGACAAAAAATCACCTCCTTAATTCTAGAAAAGATGCATATAAATTTAAATGCACCTTTTCTAAAGCATAATGTTTTAACTTACTTGCTGGCTAATTTGCTATATATTTCTTTATATTGTTTAGCAGAGCTAGACCAGCTGTAGTCTGATTTCATGGCATTTTCTAAAATACGGCGGCGTAAAATAATATCACTGCCTTTTTCTAGTGAGCGTTTTATGGAATAGAGGAGTTCATGGGCATTATAATTATTGAAGGTGAAGCCATTACCAGTATTTACATAGCTGTCATAAGGCTCAATAGTATCACGCAATCCTCCTACAGCATGAACGATTGGAAGTGCTCCATAGCGCAGTGCTACCATTTGACCAATACCACACGGTTCATAGCGCGATGGCATTAAAAATAAACTTGAAGCAGCATAGATTTGATGAGCCAGCTTGTTATCAAAAGTTGTTGTTACGGAAACTTTTTTTGGGAAGCGCCACTGCAATCCATGAAACCAGTCTTCATATTTTTGGTCACCAGTGCCTAGTAAGACGAACTGAACATTCTCATATTGTAAAAGTTCGTCCAATATGCGTATTAATAAATCAAGTCCTTTGGCTTCTACTAAGCGGGAAACAAATGAGATTATAGGAGTTTTTCTTTCTATAGGCAGTCCTAGTCTTTTTTGCAGGGCAACCTTATTTTCTATTTTTTTCTCTAAAGCATTAGAAATATCGTAATTAGCAGTTAAGTAAGGGTCTGTTTTGGGATCATATTCGGTATAATCTATACCGTTAACAATGCCTGTTAAATCGTTTTTACGTGTACGTAAGATACCATCTAATTGTTCACCAAAATATGGCGTTTGTATTTCCTGGGCATAAGTATTACTGACAGTAGTAACAGCGTCAGCATAAATGATACCAGCCTTCATAAAATTAATATTATTATAAAATTCAAAATCACCATTAATAAAATAATTATCGTCAAGACCTAAAACATCAGTAAGCATATATCTAGGGAATATTCCCTGATATTTTAAATTATGGATGGTATAAACAGTTTTTATTTTACTGTAATGACTATTATCACTGTAATTTAATTTTAGATATACACTTACAAGACTGGTATGCCAATCGTTTAAATTTATTACATCGGGATAAAATTTAATGACAGGCAGCATTTCTAAAATAGCACGGCTGAAAAAAGAAAATCGTTCTGCATCATCATCATAGCCATAGTAACCATGATAGTCATCACGTTTAAAATAATCTTCGTTATCAATAAAATAGAAAGTGATGCCATTATATTCCAATGTGTCAATACCAAGATATTTTTCCCGCCAAGCAATTTTTATCGTACCAGAATAGATATGTTTCATTTGTTTACGGTATTTTTCAGCGATTAAGCTGTATTTAGGCAGTACCACGCGGACATCAATGCCCTGTTGTTTTAATTCTTTGGGCAAAGAACCGGCAACATCGCCTAAACCGCCAGTTTTAACGAATGGAGCTGCTTCTGAAGCTGCATAGAGAAGTTTCAACATAAGAATGATCCCCCTTTAATTTTTATGTTGATATTTATTATTGTGTTTTCTTTTATGTTTATGATGTTTATTGGTTTTATATTCAGTAACATTACTTATTGGCAAATCAACCACTGGGTGATTTAATTCAGCAGTTATTTGAGGAGTTTTTTTTATCCGTAAATAGACAGCACCCAGCGGCGGAATACTTAATGAAATTGATTGCGGTTGATTATTCCAAGGATGGGCAGTGCTTTCAATGAGCGTATTATTTATTACATTGGATCCGCCAAATTCGGCAGCATCGCTATTGAAAATTTCCTGATATGTGCCAGCGATTGGAATGCCAATACGATAGCTATGGTGAACTTCTGGCGTGAAATTGCAAATAACAATAATACAATCATCAGTATTTTTGGCTTTGCGCATAAAGGAAATTACACTATTGTCAGAATCATTACAATTAAGCCAGGCAAAACCATGCCAGTCAAAATCAATTTCCCATAAAGCTGGCGAATCTAAATATAACTTATTAAGACATTGGGAGTAATTGCTCATTTTAGTATGCATAGGATAATTTTTTACTAAATGCCAATCAAGACTGTCATCGTAATTCCATTCAATAAATTGCCCAAATTCACTGCCCATGAATAAAATTTTTTTGCCGGGATGACTCATCCAATAGGCAAAAAACAAGCGCAAGCCAGCAAATTTTTGCCAATAATCTCCTGGCATTTTTTCAATAAGTGAGCATTTACCATGGACTACTTCATCATGGGATAAGGGCAGAACAAAATTTTCTGAAAAGGCATACATTAAGGAAAAGGTTATTTTGTCATGATGCCATTTACGATGAATAGGATCCAAGCTGATATATTTTAGCATATCATTCATCCAGCCCATATTCCATTTATAATTGAAGCCTAAGCCACCCATGTAAACAGGTTTACTAATTAATGGCCATGAAGTTGATTCTTCAGCAATCATCAGAGCTTGTGGGAAATATTTGAAAACAGCTTCATTTAATTTGTGGATAAAATCAACGGCTTCAAGATTGCCATTGCCGCCATATTTATTGGGACACCATTCGCCATCATTTCTTTGATAATCAAGATACAGCATATTAGCAACAGCATCGATTCTCAGGCCGTCAATATGAAACTCTTTAAGCCAGAATATAGCATTGGAAATTAAAAAACTATGCACTTCAGTGCGTCCATAATCGAAATTGGTAGTGCCCCATTGCTTGTTTTCACGTCGTTGTTTGTTGTCAGATTCGTATAATGTTTCTCCGTCAAATCGACGTAATCCTTGTGCATCATTGCAAAAATGACCAGGCGCCCAATCCATTATTATGCCTATGTTATTTTGATGGGCGGTGTCGACAAGGTAACGAAAATCATCAGGTGTACCATAGCGGCTGGTTACAGCATAATAACCAGTGGCCTGATAGCCCCAGGATCCATCAAAGGGATGTTCATATAATGGCATAAATTCAATGTGGGTATAATGCATTTCTTTTACATATTTGATTAGCGTATCGGCAGCATCACGATACGAAATATAGTTATTTTCCAGTGTTCTGCGCCATGAACCTAAATGTACTTCATATATCAGCATGGGCGAAGTATAGGAATTATGCAATTTTTTTTGTTCGAACCATTCACTGTCATGCCAGGAATAATTTGCTAAATTATAAGTACGTGAAGCAGTAGCAGGTTTTTTTTCGGAAAAAAAAGCATAAGGGTCGGCTTTATAAATAAATTCATCGCTATTTTGCGGCAAAATAGCATATTTATATAAAGCCCCTTCTTTAATATGCGGAATAAATATTTCCCATATTTCACTGTCAGCATTTTTGTGCATAGGATGACAATCAATCTGCCAATCATTAAAATCGCCAACGACACTTATTTTTCTGGCATGAGGGGCCCAAACAACAAACCGAACACCATCAATATTATTTTCTTTGATAAAATGAGCACCAAACAGTCCATAAGAATGAAAGTTAGTACCTTGATGATATAAATAAGTATCATATGGTTTTAAACTTGATGTTATCATTTGGTAGGTTCTCCATTTCCTATTATAGAATTGTGCTGTATTTATAATTTTATAGGATGTATATTCCAAATATTTTTCGCATATTCTGAAATAGTGCGATCACTGGAGAATATGCCGGAATGAGCAATATTTATAAGACTTGATTTTTGCCAATTGTTTTTATCCTGATATTTTTTTTCAATTATTTTATGGGCTTGGCAATATGCCGGGAAATCTTTGAATACAAAATATTCGTCATTGCTGCCAAATAGATAATTGTATAAATCCTGGAAGTCACCGTTTTTAGTAAATGGACCTGTTAATAATTGGTCGACGACACAGTGAATTGCTGAATTATTATTGTATTCATTCCAAGCAGAGTAATGACCATTTTGGTAATATGATAATATTTCATTAGCATTAAGGCCGAAGATTACACAATTATCAGAACCAACAGCATCATGTATTTCGACGTTGGCACCGTCTAGTGTACCAAGCGTTATAGCTCCATTCATCATGAATTTCATATTGCTGGTGCCGGAAGCCTCTTTACCAGCAGTGGAAATTTGTTCACTGACATTAGCTGCTGGAAATAATTTTTCCGCTAGAGAAGTACCATAATTTTCCAAAAACACAATTTTCATTTTTTTATTAGCACGTTTATCATTATTGACAATAGAGGCAACAGTGTTTATCAGGCGTATGGTTTCTTTGGCGATATGATAACTGGGAGCAGCTTTGCCGCCAAAAATAAAGGTGCGCGGGGTCATTTCTAAATTAGGATTTTCACATAAAGCATTATAAAGATGCATTAGATGAAAAATATTCATTATTTGTCGCTTATAAGAGTGAATGCGTTTTATTTGTATATCAAATATGGATTCAGGGTCAATGGTGATATTATTTCTAATTTTTATAAGCTTAGACAGATTATTTTTATGCAGCTGTTTTACTTGGTATAATTTTTCAAAAACATTAGTATCATCTTTATAGTCGAGCAGTTTTATAAGTTGACTGGGATGAGTGCGCCATTTATCAGTGATTAAATCGTCAATTACTTCTGATAGCTGCGGATTTGATACCATTAACCAACGTCGATGGGTTATACCATTGGTTTTATTGTTGAATTTATGAGGATAGTATTCATGAAAGGCTTTCATACTGTAATCTTTCAAAATATCAGAATGGATTTTAGCAACGCCATTAACACTATGACTGCCAATAACAGCCAGTCTGGCCATATGAACGAGCCCATCCTGTAAGATGGAAAGATTATGAACTATTTCTTCGTTATCTGGATAGCGGTCGCGGACATTTATCAAGAAACGTCGATTTATTTCATCAATAATCATATAAATACGTGGCACAAGTGCTTTAAACATATCAATAGACCATGTTTCTAATGCTTCCGGCAAAATAGTGTGATTGGTATAAGCCATGGTTTTTATGGTGATATCCCAAGCTTCATCCCAGTTCATATGCTCAATGTCAACAAGGATACGCATTAATTCAGGAATGGCCATAGCAGGATGGGTATCGTTGATATGGATGGCTATTTTGTCAGGGAGCTTTATTAAGGGTAAATTTAATTTTTTATAGTGGCGAACAATACTTTGAATACCAGCTGATACAAAGAAATATTCCTGAGTAAGGCGCAAAATTTTGCCTTTTTTTGAACTATCATCCGGATATAAGCAATTGGTAATAGCTTTTAGGCGATATTGAAAATTTAATTTTTCCTGCAGCTGCTCATGGCTTAAATTGCCGCTTTCAGCAAAGTTTTCACTGACCTCAGCATTCCATAAACGCAGGGTATTTACAATGCCGTTATGATAGCCAACTATTGGCACATCATAAGGAACGGCAGATACGGTGGTATAATTTTCATGAACAGGCAATAATGAACCATCAGGTAGTTTTTTCATATAGGCATTACCGGCAAATTTTACACTTATTTCTTTTTCGGCTTTGCGGTATTCCCAGGAAAAACCATTTTTAAGCCAATTATCAGGAATTTCAACTTGATTGTTATCAATGATTTTTTGTTCGAATAGACCATATTGATAACGAATACTGCAGCCATGTCCAGCAATTCCCAATGATGCCATGGAATCAATAAAACAGGCAGCAAGTCTGCCAAGCCCGCCGTTGCCTAAACCAGCATCGGGTTCCTGCTCAAATAATTCATCTAAATCAATACCTAAATGCTGCATTGCCAAGTTGCAAACTTCACCAATATCAAGATTCATTATATTGCAATTGAGCAAGCGCCCTAATAGGAATTCAATAGAAAAGTAATATATTTGCTTTTCTTCATGGTCACTATAATATTTATTGGTTTGTATCCAATTATTGCTTATATATTGCCGCAATGTGTGAACTAGTGCCTGATAAAGATTTTCTTTGCTAAGTTCTTCCATGTCTTGTCCAAACATAACACTGGCAGTTTCCAAAAATAGTCGTTCAAACTGATTTTTTTCCTCCAATGCTTTATATGTCAGCATATTGATAACACCCCTCATTGTTTTATAATGAATTTTATTAAAGGCTATAGTCTTATATAGAAGTATTCTATAAAAACATAACCTTGCTAATTTAAATTACGGTATTTTTTTCCACAATAAATGGATAATTTATGGCACCTTTTAACCATTTTTGTGGTGAAATAGTAACACTTTTATCACAGATCACATTTTCAACAAGGGCATCTTCATTGATCGTGCATCCTTGCATAATTATGCTGTTTTTTATTTCAGCACCTTTAGCTATTTTTACATCGCGGAATAAAATACTATTGCTGACGGTGCCTTCAATGATACAGCCGTTAGCGATAAGTGAATTTTGTACCTTAGCTTTTGATTTGTATTGGGCAGGAATATCATTTTTTGTTCTTGTATATATTAAGGAATTATCCATAAATAATTCCTGCCAAATTTGGGGATTGAGCAGATCCATATTGGTTTTATAATAGTCGTGTATAGAGTTTATTGTCGATACATAGCCAGAATAATTATAGCCATAGACATTATATTTATTATGAAGGCGCATAATGCCATCAAGCAGAAAATCACAACCGCCGCGTTCATAAGCATATTCGACAATATCGATAAAAGTTTTGCGGGACATCAAATATATACCCATAGAGATGTTAGCATCATTATAACTGGCAGAATGATTGGCAATATCGGTAATTAAGCCATTTTCTTTACACTGCAGTACAGTACAAGGTGCAGAACTCTCATGTGTGGCTTTATGATAAATTATAGTTATATCAGAATTGGTGTTTTGATGAAAACGCAAGGCATTGTTAAAATTCATGTTAAATACAGTATGTCCGCCAGATAATAAGACGTAATCCTGAGTACTTTTTTTCATGAAGTCAATATTTTTATAAAATGTTGATAATTCACAGGAGGCAGAATCATTTTTAGCGCAAACAGGCGGCAGATAAAACAAGCCTTCATGGCGCCTGGCTAAATCCCAGTCTTTACCGGAGCGGATATGGTCAAGCACTGAGCCGAATTTTTGCGGCAGTAAAATGCCTACATTTATAATGCCAGAGTTAACCATGTTGGATAAAATAAAATCGATTAAACGATAGCGCCCTGCAAATGGAACAGTTGCAATAGGGCGATCTGTGGTAATTTCTTTTATTAATTGGCGATCTTCTTCTAAATTTATTAAGCCTATAACCCGGTTCATCTATTTACCTCCTATGATTTATCCTACTTGTTTTTTACCATTATTGATTGGTGTAATAATTTCGTTTTCAGCAATTACGATAACAGAACCGTCGTTAGACATTATTTTAGAGTTAGTCATTATTTCACAATTTTGCGCGATAATAGCTTTATCAATCAGTACATTTTCAGCAATACGGCTAAAGGGCATTATGACGGAATTTATTATTTTACTGTTGGCACCAACTTTAACACCGGAAAATATGACAGAATTTTCCACAGTTCCCTCGATAACTGCACCGGAGCTTATTAGAGAGTTTTTTATTTTAGCATGGGGTCCAATAAAATGCGGCGGTAGTGAAGGTGTGGCTGAATATACGCGCCAAGCACTTCCTAGGTCAAATGACGGAGTATCTTTTAACAAATCCATATTAGCCTCCCAGAGACTTTCAATGGTGCCAACATCCTTCCAGTATCCATCAAATGAATAAGAATATAGACGAACCTTATTATCAAGCATTTTGGGAATAATATTTTTGCCGAAATCGTGACTAGAACTACTATCGATAGAATCCTCTTCTAAATAATGTTTTAAAAGCTTCCAATTAAAAATATAAATACCCATTGAAGCTAAATCGCTTTTGGGCTGCTTAGGTTTTTCATCAAAGGCAAGAATTTTTCCCCGCTCATCAGTTGTCATAATGCCAAAGCGTGAGGCCTCTTTTTGGGGAACACGAATAACACCGATGGTTGCATCGGCTTTGTTCATTTTATGCTCTTCAAGCATCCAGGAGTAGTCCATGGTATAAATATGATCCCCGGATAAAATAAGAACATATTCAGGATCGTAGTTTTCAACAAAATTGATATTTTGATAAATGGCATCAGCGGTTCCTTTATACCAATCTGCGCCTTTTTCACGGGCATATGGCGGTAATATAAACATGCCCCCGTTTTTTCTGTCCAAATTCCAAGTTTCACCAGTGCCGAGATATGTATGCAATTCTAAAGGTCGATATTGAGTTAAAACGCCTACTGTTTCAATTCCGGAATTGGCACAATTACTTAAGGGGAAATCGATTATACGATATTTACCACCGAATGGTACAGCTGGTTTGGCTATTTTTTTCGTTAGACAACCCAAGCGGCTTCCTTGTCCTCCAGCTAAGATCATTGCTAAACATTCTATTTTTTTCACAAAAAATCCCTCCTCAACACAAGTAAAAGAAAAATTCAAAAAATATATTCTCTAATAAAAATTAATTAATATCGATATATTTAAAATATTAATCATATCAAGATTATTGATTTTTAAATACATTAAAGTATGAATGGAGATAACCGTTCATAAAAGAGGAAATCTCTAATCATACTATATAGAGAATATTGCAAAAATATAAATTCAACGAATAAGAAGTATGGGATATACTCAATTATATTAATTGTAATTACACTTTTTCACTATATATCAGTTCTGTGTGGAGGATTACAAATCCTGCTTATAAATAAGGATTATTTTAAATAATTTATTAAATTTAAACCACGGGAAAATTTACTGGACAGGGATGGCTTTAGAGAAAATTTTTTTTGCAAAGTAGTGGCTAGCAGCAATAGATCATCGGCCTGACCAGTTTTTAATTCTAATTCCAGTTCACATATAGGTGCTTTATAAATACCAGCATAAATAAAACCAGTGTCAATTACAAGCTCTATTTTAGAGTTATTAATAAATAATACATACTGTTGTCGTTTAAAATTATTAGTTACAAGCGGCGTAAGAGTATTATCCTTTACAATATCAGCTAAGGCGGGAATTAGCTCAATATCAGAAAATACATTAATATCTGCTTTGATGGAATTTACCGGACGGTTTATTTCCAGACGATTTGTTATGAAATTAATAGTTTGCGGCTTACCTTTTATGGTAGCAATATAGCGGCTGTTTTCTTTGCGTACACGATAGGTGAGCATATTGTGGGATAATGAATGATCTGCCGTGTCATAATAATAAGCTGTCATATGAATGATCTGTTTGTTATTGAGCAAGTATAAAGATTTTATAAAATTTTTTATAGGGGCAATGTCTCCAGGCAGGAGCATCATTTTTATTTCTAATTCGCGGTTTTTAATCATATAAAATACCAACTTTCTGTTTAAAATATAAATGAATGCAGCATATAATACACTGCATTCATTTCGAATGAAATTAAAGAAGTAATAGTATAAGAGAACCAATAAATAACGTGATACTGAAAGAGGTCAATAAAGAACGAAGACTTTTTTGATGAAGAGAACTTATTTTGTCGGCAAAATTTCGCAGCATCCATAAAAAAAATGACAGACTGAATAAAAATGCGGGAACATCACTAGTGAAAATGCTGTATATAAGGATCAAGAAAGCTATAAATAAAGCTGTTGTTTGTCCTTTGCTCAGCTTTTTCCTTTGGGGGACAGCCGGCGTATGTTTTTTTGCACATTCATTATATGATTTTTCAGCTTCGTCAAAATCTTTTTGGGAAAAATTTTTATAAATCATAATATATTCCTCACTGTATGGACTGAATCATCGATAAATTATATTTGTCTGATCCGTATAAAGTTAATTTATATTTATGATGCTTAAGCAAAGTGGAACGATGTCCTACACTTATAATTGTAATCTCAGGCAGCTCACTTTTCAACATTGTATATATATATTCTTCTGTAGGTTCATCAAGGGCAGAGGTAGATTCATCTAAAAATAACCATTGTGGTGCGTTAAGCAATATGCGGGCAAATGCCAATCGCTGCTGTTCACCTAATGAGAGAATCTGACTCCAGTCTTTGATGGTTTCTAGCTGATTAATAAATTTATCTAATTTGCAAAGATATAAAACTTTTTCCAGTGCAGCATCATTGTCCTGTATGTCGTGCTGTGGATAATAGAGGGCATTGCGCAGGCTGCCCAGAGGAAGATAAGGTTTTTGTGGCAAAAACATTATGGAGTCAGGGGCAATGCTGATCGTACCTTGGGAAAAAGGCCAGATTTGGGCTAAAGTCCGCAATAAGGTGCTTTTGCCACAGCCGGAAGCACCAGTGATAATTAAGTCATCATGGGCGGCTAAGTGCAGATTTAAATTGTTTATAATATTTTTACCATTGGGGAGGTCGATTGATAAATTTTTTAATATTAAGTTGTCAGCAGGCTTAATTTGAAGCAGTGACTCAATAGCAGAGACGTTATTGATATGAGTGTTAAAGGTGTCAAGACGCTGGATAACAGACAGCCATTCAGCGATGTTAGTATATGAATCAACAAGATAAGAGAGCGCATCCTGTACGCGGCCAAATACGGTTGAAATTTGAATAAACCAGCCAATTGGCAGGGTTTCACCAAAATAGCGTGGTGCAGCTATAAGCAATGGTAAAATTACCGCAATTTGCGAATAACTTACAGTCATACCAGTAAGAATTTTTTGCCTGTTCATTATGCTCCTAAAATTGGTGATGATGTTGAAAAAACGGTTTTTAAAGCTGAGGTTCTCTGAGGCTTCACCATGATAAAAGGCGATACACTCACTGTTTTCCCGTAAACGCATTAAAGAGAAACGAAAATCAGCTTCATATTTTTGCTGATTGAAGTTTAAATTTATCAATTGATGACCAACTTTGTGCGTAATAAATGTACCGAAAAACGAATAAATTAATGTTATCCATACCATAAATCCAGGGATTACTAGATGATGAGTACCGACTGAGAATGAAAAACTGCCGGACAATTGCCATAATAAGGCAATAAAAGCAATTAGGATAACAATCTGTTTGAATAAGCCAATGCCCAAATTTAATGTAAGCTTAACAAATAAATCAATGTCTTCCTGGATACGCTGATCGGGATTATCAGTGATGTAATTACTGTTTTGCAGCTGATAATATACTTTATTATGCAGCCATTTGTTAAGAATATTATTGGTCATCCAGGTACGCCAGCGTATCTGCAGCATTTGCTGCAGATATAACGCATATACTGCCAGCAATATTAATAAAAAAGCAATAACTGTAAATTTACCAGCGGAATACCAAAAATCCTTATAGGAATAATTTTGTAAAATAGTATAAAACTCATTATACCAATCGGTTAATTTTAACATCAGATATACTGATATCAGGTTTAAAATAATGACAATGGCAAGAAGCCCACAAGCGGGCCATTTTTCGTCGGATATCCAATACTGCTTGAATAAAAGCCAAAATGGTGAAATATTTTTTTTGAAATTTTTTATCGACATATATATTCCTCACAAAATCTTGAATTTAAAGATGGTTAAAAGTATAATAAAAAAACAGGTTTATTGCAATAAATATCAGTAATTATACAGATGCTTGGGATAAAATAAAAATGTTTAGTGAATAATATTGGAGAGAGAAAATGGAATATAGTTTTGCTTTTTGGAGTTTGATAGCATTTGCTGTGATTTTACTAATAATGGGATATCGGTATTTACCGCAAAAAAGAATTTTTTACATATTTGGTATTATTATATTAGGAAGTTTATTTTGTATAGTGTTTTTTTGGCATCCACAGCAAAAAAAATCATTAACAGAACAGCAGAAAATGCAGATTTTTAGCGAACAATCTTTTTTTGTGACGTGGTATGAGGGTTATAAGAAATATATCAATGATGCTGACCATATTTGGAGCAGGTACAATGATATTATTGATGAGTTTCATGATGATCAGATAAGTTTGGCTTTGGCGAAAAATGAAATATCAAAGCTGAATCATGATTCTGATGAATTGCAGAAAAAAATGCAGACGGCTTTGCCCCCAAAGGGATTGTCTGATATAAACTACAATTTGGTATATGCTGTATTAAACAAGACTAAGCAGTATACAGCGGAACAAAATAAAACTATAAAGCTTACCAGCCAGACAATATTGGCGGATAAATTTATAGAACAGAAGCATGATATGCAATATGAGCAAATGGACAATATTAGAATATTAAATGCACCGGTAGAACTCAATATTGCCAGTGACATAAATACGATAAAAAATAATCTTAGCTTAGAAAATTAAAAAAAATGATAAAAAAAAGAGGAATATTAATATAAATCTAGAAACCATATTAGATAAACTAATAAAATGTTTAAGTAAGGAGTGTTCACCTGAGTGGAATTTCATCATTTAAGTGTTATGGCTGATGAAGTTATTGACGGATTAAAAATAAAACCTAATGGAATTTATGTGGATTGTACATTGGGAGGGGCAGGTCATTCCTCACGTATAGCGCAGCGACTTAATTCAGAAGGAATGCTGATAGGCATAGATCAGGACGAAATAGCTGTGCAGGCGGCTAAAGAGCGTTTGTCACAATATGATTGTCAAATAAAAATAATTCATGATAATTTTAAAAATCTTAATAATATTTTACAGGCTGCTGCAATTAAACAAGTGGATGGTATCTTATTTGATTTAGGCATTTCATCACCGCAAATTGATGATGCTGAGCGTGGCTTTTCCTATATGCAGGATGCGCCTTTGGATATGCGTATGGATAGAACGGCAGCTGTTTCAGCCTATGATATTATTAATAAATATACCAAAGAACAGCTGACAGCTATCTTTACGGATTATGGTGAAGAACGCTGGGCTAAAAGGATAGCCTTATTTATCGAAGAATATAGAAAAGATAAGCCGGTCGAAACAACACAGGAACTTGTTGATATTATTCGGCGGGCAATACCTTCAGCTGTGCGCAGGCAACAAACGGGACACCCGGCTAAACGTGTTTTTCAGGCACTGCGAATTGAAGTTAATAATGAATTGAAGATATTGGAAGACACATTTACTTGTGCAGTAGATTATTTGGGTGTTGGGGGCAGAATTGCTATAATAACCTTTCACTCCTTAGAGGATCGTATTGCTAAAAAAACCTTAAAATTTATGTCTAGAGGATGCATATGTCCGCCAGAACTGCCTATCTGCATGTGTGGTCATAAAAAACAAATTAAGCTTTGTGGAAAAGCAGTATTACCATCAGTACATGAATTAGAGGATAATTCACGCGCTAAAAGTGCAAAATTACGGATTGCAGAAAAAATATAACACTTTCCCCAAAAAAATGGAGGCACAGAGTATGGCACGCTATAATACGTATGGAAATTTAGCTGAAAAAACAGTATACGAACAACCTGCTAGACATACTATACAAAAACAAAGAAATGCAGCCAGAGTAATTAAACAGCAAATTCCATTAAATACCAAGTTAAGACTGCGGTGTTTGGCGTTAGTAATGCTTGTTGCTTTTATGGCAATGTTTGTTACTTTTCGCAATAGCGCTGCTGTTAGCAGTGGCTATCAGCTTATAAAATTAAATAAAAATGTTGCCGCATTGGAAAGTGAAAATGATCGATTGCGCTTGGATATTGCTAAGCTAAAATCGCCGGAACGGATAAAAAAGATTGCTGTAAACAATCTTAATATGGCGCTGCCTGATAAGATGTATTTTGCTAACCAGAATTAGTAATTGTTTCAAATGACAGGGGCTGTTTTAACAGCTCCTTTTTAGTTTGTAATTTATCTGTTATAATATATTTGTTTTGTAAAAATAGGAGGTATAATAATGCCGAAATATATAAATGAGCTAGTGGGAAAAATAGTATCAGCTAAAGTAACTAATTCTGATAATAAATTGGTTACAGCTATTGAATGTGATTCTCGTAAAGTGCGGGAAAATACATTGTTTGTCTGCATTAAAGGAGCTACCGTTGATGGTCATGATTTTGTAGCACAAGCGGTAAAAAATGGCGCAGCAGCTGTCTTGGCTGAAAAAGATGTTGAGGTTCCTGCTGATGTGGTTAAAATCATCGTTGCCGATGTACATAAAGCTATGGAAGAAATTGTACCGTATTTTTATGATTATCCAGGGAAAAAAATGCGCATGATTGGTGTGACCGGAACAAATGGGAAAACAACTATCACCTATATATTGCGTTCTATTTTGCGTAATGCTGGATATAAGGTTGGCGTTATAGGCACAATAAAAATACTCATTGAAGATGAAGAACAGGAAATTCACAACACAACGCCGGATATAATTGATCTGCAGCAAATATTGGCACAGATGGATGAAAAAGGTATGGACTATGTTGTAATGGAAGTATCTTCACATGCCTTGGCTTTAAATCGTGTTGCTGGCTGTGAATATGATACAGCCGTATTTACTAATCTTACGCAGGACCATTTAGATTTTCACAAGACTATGAAAAACTATGCTTTGGCTAAAGCTAAATTATTTGATTCACTTACAGCAAATGCCAGTAAAGATAATAAAACGGCGATAATAAATATTGATGATAAAGCCGGAAAGATAATGCAACAGCACAGTAAGTGCGAAGTGTTGACTTATGCGATAAATAATACAGCAAAATTAAAGGCTGCGGATATAGATATACATGCAAATGGGGCTGAATTTACCTTGCAGACAGATAATGGCGCTTTGGCGTTGTCGCTGAATATAACAGGGCTGTTTAATATATATAATGTTATGGGCGCAGTAGGAGCTGCTGTTGCTGAAAAAATTGACAGCAAAATTATTGCCGATACATTAGCACAATTTCATAGTGTGCCAGGCAGATTTGAACTAGTACGTGGTGGTCAGGATTTTTCCGTAATAGTTGATTATGCTCATACACCAGATGGTTTGGAAAATGTTTTAAAAACAGCTAGGCAGATAGCAAAACAAAGAATTATTACAGTATTTGGCTGCGGCGGTGACCGTGATAGGACAAAAAGACCGATAATGGGAGAAATTGCTGCCAGATTATCAGATGTGGTATTGGCAACTTCGGATAATCCGCGCAGTGAAGATCCGGAATTTATATTATCAGAAGTAGAAGCGGGTGTATTGCCGGCATTACATGGCAATATGCATGAAAAGATAACCGATAGAAAAGATGCTATATATAGGGCTGTAGAAATAGCTGCTAAAGACGATATAATTGTTATCGCAGGCAAAGGTCATGAAGATTATCAGATATTAAAAGATAAAACGATTCATTTCGACGATAAAGAAGTAGCATTAGCTGCAATAAAAACAAAATTAGCGGAGGATAAGTAAGTGCCGTCTTTCAGCTTAGAACAGATAAAAACATATACAAAATGTCAGGTTTTACAGGAAACAGCAAATTCATTTACCAATATAAGCACAGATACACGTAAAATAGAAAAAGGCATGCTGTTTTTAGCGATAAAAGGCGAAAAATATGATGGACACGATTTTATTGCAACAGCGATTAATAATGGAGCAACGGGCATTATTATTTCTGATAAAAGAAAAATACCAGCAGATTTACAGCACAACATCACAATTGTCGTAGTCGATGATACACTGCAGGCTTATCTTGATATTGCAGGTGGCTGGCGCCAGCAGTTTAAATTGCCGTTAGTGGCAGTAACTGGTTCTAATGGTAAAACTACTACTAAGGATTTAACAGCAGCAGTTTTGGCCGCAAAATATAATGTATTAAAGACACAGAAAAATTTTAATTCAGAAATAGGTATGGCCCTGACTTTATTAGCGCTGCGGCAGGAACATAATATTGCCGTTATTGAAATGGGTATGCGTGGATTAGGACAGATAACGGCTCTAGCCAAAGCGGCTAAGCCAGAAATAGGTATAGTGCTTAATGTAGGTCATACTCATTTGGAACTCTTGGGGTCACAGGAAAATATTGCTAAAGCAAAGGCAGAATTGCCGCAGGCACTTCCCCAAAATGGCAAAGCTGTTTTAAATAATGATGATGAATTTGTAAGAAAAATGGCAAAAGCAACTGCTGCTGATATTATAACATTTGCTATAAAAAATTCTGCCGACATAAAAGCGGAAAATATAAGAATTATTGATAATAATAAAACAAAATTTAATTGCATCTTGCCAAATGGACAATTTGAATTTATAATACCGCTTATCGGTGAACACAATGTTTATGATGCATTAGCAGCGATTGCTATTGGCTATATTATGCAGATGCCACCGCAGCTTATTCAAGAGGGACTTAATGCTTTTAAATCATCGGGAATGCGGTTTGAGATGACAAAATATAGGGATTGTACTATTATTAATGATGCTTATAATGCCAGCCCTGTTTCAATGAAAGCATCAATAAAAAATATAATGACTATGGCGGGAAAAAGGCGTATAGTTGTTTGTGGCGATATGAAGGAACTGGGAAGCATCGAAAAAACAGCGCATGAAGAGATTGGTGTTTTTTGTGTCAAAAATAATATCGATATTTTAATAACATTAGGACCTCTGGCAAAATGGGCCGCGCAGGCGGCTAGAGACAAAGCAATGCAAAATGTATATACATGTGAAGATCATCTGCAGATAGCCAAGCTTTTGACAAAAATACTGCAAGCGGGAGATATCGTTTTGGTCAAGGGCTCACATAGTATGCAAATGGAAAAAATAATAAGTTTACTGGGGAAATAAGAATGACAATGGCAGTTTATCCAATTGCTGGCTTTATCACAGCCGCAATTGTAGTACTTATATCTGGACCGAAAATAATACCGTGGCTCCATCGGCTGAAATTTGGACAAAGCATAAGAGAAGAAGGGCCTAAAAGTCATCAGGCAAAGTCAGGGACACCGACAATGGGCGGAGTAATGATAGTATTGGGCATAACAATCAGTACATTGTTATTTGCCCATATAACAGTGCAAACAATGCTGGCATTATTTATAATGCTGGGATACTTCTTAATTGGTTTTATCGATGATTATATAAAAGTAGTGTTAAAGAGAAATTTAGGCTTAAAAGCATGGCAAAAACTTTTAGGACAGTTAATAATAGCTCTTATTGTTACATATTTTGGCATACATAATAATATACTTGCCACAAAGCTATGGATACCTTTGCTTAATGTAGATATCAATATTGGAGTTTTTTATTATATTTTGGTACTGTTCGTTTTTGTGGGGACAACAAATGCGGTTAATCTGACAGACGGCTTAGATGGATTGGCAGCAGGAACAGCAGCCATAGCAACATTTATTTATGCACTTATATGTTTATATTTTCTTAAATTTGATTTAGCTGTTTATTGTTTATCCTGTACTGGAGCATTAGTGGCCTTTTTGCGTTTTAATAAACATCCGGCTAAGATTTTTATGGGTGATACTGGCTCATTGGCTTTAGGCGGAGTTATTGCTGCAGCAGCGGTGTTAACACAGACAGAAATACTCTTAATAATTATTGGGGGTCTTTTCGTAATTGAAGCGTTGTCAGTGATAATACAGGTAATATCATATCGCTATCGTAATGGCAAGCGAGTTTTTTTGATGAGTCCCCTGCATCATCATTTCGAATTAAAGGGCTGGCCTGAAACAAAAGTGGTAAAAAGATTCTGGTTGACAAGCATTATATGCGGGTCAGTAGGACTTATTATATTGCTGATTAGCTAAGATGAAATAGTAAATGAAAATAAAGCAGGTAATGTGATGAAAATAATATTTTCCGGCGGCGGAACTGGTGGACATATTTATCCGGCGCTGACTTTGATTGAGACGATAAAAGAAAAATATCCCCAGGCCGAAATCCTGTATGTTGGAACGAAAAAAGGATTAGAGGCTGATATTGTTCCTAAGGCGGATATCCCATTTGCAACAATTAACATAGAAGGTTTTGCTCGTAAATTATCATTACATAATTTGGTGGTAGTGGGGAAAGCAGCTATGGGACTGCTAAAGGCACGCCGAATAATAAAAAAATTCTCGCCGGATGTTGTTGTGGGAACTGGCGGCTATGTTAGCGGCCCCTTATTAATGATGGCGGCATTAATGAAAATACCTACATTGATTCAGGATCAAAATGCAGTTCCTGGGGTTACAAATAAGATACTGGCAAAATTTGTTACTAAAATTGCCTGCGGTTATGAATCGGCATGTAAATTTTTTCCAGCGGATAAAGTGCAGCTGACAGGTAATCCTATTCGTAAGGATGTATTGTCTTACACGCGCAGCGAAGCAATAAAAAAATTAAAATTGGATCCAGCTAAAAAAACACTTTTGGTAACTGGCGGCAGCAGAGGGGCACGCCGTATAAATGAGGCAATGCTCGATGTTTATAAATCCTTTGCCAATAGTGATAAACTGCAGATATTGCATATTACTGGCAAAACAGAATATGAAAGATTTATTGACAGTGTAAAGCGGGAAAATATTGATTTGGCAAAAGTAAGCAATATCCAAATTAAGCCGTATTTATATGATATGCCGCAAGCATTAGCGGCGGCGGATGTAATTGTTTCACGGGCTGGGGCAATTGGATTAGCTGAGATCACAGCCAGAGGTCTTGCTTCAATCCTTGTCCCATATCCTTATGCAGCAGAAAATCATCAGGAATATAATGCTAAGGCTTTAGTCAATGCTAAGGCCGCTAAAATGATTTTGAATAAAGAATTAAATGGTCAGGCATTGATTGTAATGCTGGAAGATTTACTGCAGTCACCAGCTGATTTATTACAGATAGCTCAAAATAGTAAAAAAATGGGTTATCCGCAGGCAGTAGATAATATTGTATCTATGATTGTATCAATAGTAAAATAAAATACATTAACAAATTATGGCAGGAGGAAATTTTTTTGCTTAAGGATATAAAAAAACTTCATTTTATTGGTATCGGCGGAGTGGGCATGAGTGCTATTGCCGAAGTTTTATTGGAAAAAGGTTATAAAATATCAGGTTCGGATTTAAATGAATCAGATATTGTAAAAAATTTAGCAGCTAAAGGTGCTGTAATTTATAAAGGTCATGCGGCAGATAATATAACAGATTGTGATGCTGTAGTTATATCTTCAGCAATAAATGATGACAATCCAGAAATTGTGGCGGCTAAGGGGAAAGATATAAAGATATATCATCGCTCAGATATGCTGGCGGCATTGCTTAATTCTGCACAGGGAATTGCTGTTGCAGGTTCCCATGGTAAAACAACAACATCATCTATGCTCAGTGTAGTACTTGATAATGCCGGCGTAGATCCTACAGTTATAATTGGCGGAGTAGTTGATTATTTTAAGGGGAATGCCCAGTTGGGGCAGAGTGATTATATAATTGCTGAAGCCGACGAGAGTGATGGTTCATTTTTAAAATTTAATCCATATGTATCAGTCATAACTAATATTGAAGATGATCACATGGATCATTATGGCAGTATGGAAAATATAATGGCAGCATTTAATGAATTTGTTGGCAATACAGCAGATGCAGGAGCAACTGTCATATGTTTTGACCATGAAAATGCGCGTAAAATTGCTAACAATACACAAAAAACAATAATTTCCTATGGAATTGACAATGAAGCTGATTATAAGGCTCAGGATATCAATATGTCTAAGCATAAGACAAGCTTTACAGTTACATATAAAGGTGATGTATTAGGAAGTATCGAGCTTAATATGCCTGGGCGCCATAATATATTAAATGCTCTGGCAACTATAGGAGTATGCCGATTTTTGGCAGTGCCATTTGCTAAAATTGCAGCTGGTTTTAAATTGTTTAATGGTGCTAACCGACGTTTCCAGACGAAAAAAAGGACTGAAAATTATTGGATTGTTGACGATTATGCCCATCATCCTACAGAAATAAAAACAACGATAGAAGCTGCTAAACAGACATTACCTAAACGGTTGATATGTATTTTTCAGCCGCACCGTTACAGCCGTACGCAGCTATTGGCACAGGAATTCGGACTGTGCTTTGCTAAAGCTGATGTTCTTGTACTTACTGATATTTATTCAGCCGGCGAAAAACCAATACCGGGAATAACAGGAAAAATAATCTATGATGAAGTAGAAAAGACCGGCAAAAAGGCTGTTTATATTAAAAATATGGATGAAATAGCAAAATATGTGGAAACAATTGTAGAACCAGGTGATCTTATTGTTACAATGGGAGCTGGCAACATTTTTCGCTGCGGTGAAGAACTGGCACAAGATTTGGTATAATATAGTCAATATTGGAGGGGCAATGAATTGAAATATAAAAAAATCGCTGTTGTAATGGGTGGACCATCATCAGAAGCTGAAATATCACGTAAGACCGCAGAGGCTGTAATAAATGCCCTGCAAAGCAAAAATTATGAAGTAAATGCTATTGAACTGAATCCACAAACTATTGTTGATGATGTAAAAAAAAGCCAGTGTGATATAGTTTTTAACGCTGTACATGGCAAATATGGTGAAGATGGTGTATTACAGGCAGTAATGCAGATGATAAATATGCCATGCACAGGTTCAGATGTATTAGCCAGTGCGTTAACAATGAACAAGGCCGCCAGCAAAAGGATATTTTTGTCAGCGGGGATATCTACACCTAAAACCATGTTTTTTAAAAAAATTGATGATGAAAAATTTGATATAAAACAACAGATTATGGATGGATTTGATTTGCCGGTAGTAGTAAAATCAGTAGATCAAGGTTCAAGTATCGGTGTATTTACAGCAAAAACCGAGCAGGAGCTGGCAGAGGGCATAAATGAAGCTTTTAAATATAGCCAGGAAATAATTGTTGAAGAATTTATAAAGGGCAGAGAACTTACTGTAGCAGTATATGGCAATAAGGAAAAGCGACCAATGTCAATAATAGAGATTGTTGCTGAAAACGGTGTTTATGATTATCATAATAAATATACCAAAGGCTGCTCACATCATATTATTCCAGCACCTTTATCAGAAAAATTGACTAGAGAGATACAAAAATTATCAGTGGAAGCCTGTGAAATAACTAATTGTACCGGTGTGGCTCGTGTCGATTTGATGCTGAGTGAAGATGATATTCCGTATGTATTGGAAATTAATACAGTACCAGGCATGACGGAAACTTCACTTGTACCTGATGTGGCTCGCCATGATGGTATAGAATTTGCCGATTTATGCGAAATGATGCTGGAGATGGTAGAAAAATAAATTTTGACGGCATTATTATAAAGCTGATATTTAATTCATATGTAGGAGAATTTATAAAATAAAAGGGTTATGCTAAAGAGGGGAGTGGGCAAAAGCCTGTAATTAATATATGAAAAGAAGACGACCATCAAAATATATATTAAAAGGTATTTTACTGCTGTTTATATTAATTGGCATAATCTTTTTTTTAAGATCGCCATTATTGGCAGTTAGCACAATAAAAATACAGGGTAATAGCACATTGAGCAACGAGCAGATTTGTGCTATTGCTGATATCAAAGAGCCAGTTAATATGTTTAATATTCATACGGATGTATTGCAAAAACGCTTAGAAGCCGATGTACGCATTGAAAAGGCAATAATAAAAAGGGTATTTCCAGCTACTGTGACAATTACTGTCGAGGAAGCACGCCCGGTAGCTACCATGAACTGTGAGTACGGCTATGTGGATGTCAGTCATAATGGCAAAATACTCAATGTTTATAAAAATATTAAATCATTTAAATATCCACTTATAAATGGTAAAATATTGCAGGATAAGTATATTGGTGATACAATAGACGACAAAAATGCATTAAAGGCAATTTCGTATTTGATGATGCTGAAAGATGAGTCACGTGTTCAGCTTTCAGAAATAAATATAGCTGATCCACAAATGATCGTAGCATATACTATCAGCGGCGAACAAATACGTTTAGGAACTTTAAATGAAGCGCAAGAAAAAGCTAAGAATACAGAGATTTTTTTACATGATTTAAAGAAAATAACAAAAAAAATAGAGTATGTTGATTTTAGCTATGCTTCACCTGTTTTTAAGTTTAAGTCCTAATTAAGGAGAAAATTATGTTATCAACAAAGCATAGTCGTGTATCGATTATATTAGTCTGTTTTATTTTAGGCTTTATGCTGGCAGTGCAGTTTCACTCTACCCAAAATACGCTAAAATCCTCTACACAGTACCAACGGGCAGAAGAATTATCACAAAGACTTCTGCAGATAAGACATGAGCGTGATGCATTAAAGAAGCAGTATGCAGCGCAGCTAAAGTCGCCTGATAAGCTGTCAAGTGCGGCAGTAATTGAGGCAGGTGCTTCAGCTGTAGAAGGTCCAGGACTGGTACTTACTATTGTTGATAGTGATAAAAAAGCACTTGCTGATGAAAATGTGAATTTATATGTTGTTCACGATGAGGATATGCTGCGTATAGTAAACGAACTGCGTGCTGCTGGAGCCGAAGCAATAGCAATTAATGGGCAGAGGGTTGTAGCTACTACGGAAATAAGATGTGCTGGTCCTACCATATCGGTTAATAATGAACGTTCAGCGCCGCCTTTTCAAATTAAAGCCATTGGTAATACAGAAACTATGGAAAATGCCTTAAAAATGCGCGGCGGTGTTATTGAAACACTTGGTGTTTGGGGCATAAAAATTAATATGAAAGCAGAAAAAAATATAAATATTCCAGCGTATAACAGGGTGAATAATTTTAAATATGCAGTACCGGTAGAGAAAGGCGACAACAAATGATTTTTGCTATAATAAGCTTAATATTGGGAGCGTTGTTGGGATATTTTTGTAATATAACGATACCAGCTGAATACAGTAAATTATTTTCAGTAGCGTTATTGGCAGGATTGGACGCAGTTTTTGGCGGACTAAAAGCAGTGACTTTGAAAACCTTTGATAATGTGAATTTCGTATCGGGTTTTTTTGTAAATATATTGTTGGCGGCCTTACTGATTTACATTGGTGATAATTTATCAATAGATTTGTATTATGTGGCCTTATTTGTTTTTGGCTTGAGAATTTTCAAGAATATGTCATTTTTGCGTCATTATATGATAAAGAAATAATATGATGTTATTTAAATTTAAGATGGATTATTTATTCCTTATGTTATATAATGTACTTATTAGAATTTTGTAATATATATGTCACTCAGACAGTTTATACGAATATATGGAGGGTGCTTCTAGTGTTTGAATTAGATATGGATGTTGATCAATTCGCCAAGATAAAAGTTGTTGGCGTAGGCGGCGGAGGGAATAACGCTGTAAACCGTATGATTGAATCAGGTCTTAAAGGTGTAGATTTTATTGCAGTTAATACAGATGCCCAGGCTTTATTAAATGCCAAAGCCCAGAACCGTATTCAAATAGGAGAAAAATTGACACGGGGACTAGGTGCAGGAGCAAAGCCGGAGATAGGTGAAAAGGCTGCTGAAGAAAGTCGTGAAGAGCTGCTAGGAGCACTGCGCGGGGCCGATATGATATTTGTTACAGCTGGCATGGGCGGTGGAACAGGAACGGGAGCTGCGCCAATTGTTGCGGAATGTGCACGTGAGATAGGCGCATTAACAGTAGGTGTTGTGACTAAACCATTTACTTTTGAAGGGCGCAAGCGTTTTAAGCAAGCTGAGGCTGGTACTGTAAATCTAAAGGCTAATGTGGATACACTTATTACTATTCCTAATGATAGATTGCTGGATGTTGTTGATAAGAAAACTTCAATGATGGATGCTTTTAGAATTGCTGATGATGTACTTCGTCAAGGTGTTCAGGGGATATCAGATTTAATAGCGATACCAGGCCTCATTAATCTGGATTTTGCAGATGTGAAGTCTGTTATGAATAATGCTGGCTCTGCTTTAATGGGAATTGGCGAAGCAACTGGTGAAAATGCAGCTGTTGATGCGGCACGTGCTGCTGTAAACAGCCCATTACTGGAAACTTCCATACAGGGAGCTAGAGGTGTGCTTCTTAATATTACTGGCGGCTCAGAATTAAGCTTGTTCCAAGTGAATGAAGCTTCTGCAATTATATCGGAAGCAGCACATGAAGATGCCAATATAATTTTTGGTGCAGCGATTGATGAAAATATGAATGAAAGTGTACGTGTTACAGTTATTGCTACAGGTTTTGATGATAGTACGGTCACTGTTGAAGTCGATGGTAAAAAAATGGATGTAAGCACTGATACGCATAAGATAGATGCATTTAAACTGGATAAGGCAATACCAGATATTCCTGTTTGGATGCGTAAGAAATAATATACAATCTAGGCAATCGTTGCATAGGGCAATGGTTGCTTATTTTTTATAAAATGATATACTTTTAATAATAATGAAATGCTTGGTATAAAAACATTTCATTATTATTTTATTATATGGTGAATAAATCTAAGGGGGCTGCTTATGCGGCGTTATGCACCGTTAGCATTTATTGTCTGCAGTATAATACTAATTTTGCTGGCGATAAATACATATTGGATTTATCATACTGCTGCTGATAATAGTCAGCAAATTATGATGACACGAAGCAAAATAACAGTTTATTCCACCTTGCCGTCGCAATTGGCAGCAGATATTGCCGCTGATTACGAAAAGTCTAATAATGTAAAAGTTAATTTTGTTTTGCTGTCGCAAAAAGAACTAATCGATAAAATAAAAAATAATACTGAATCATTAAATGGACAGGCTGATGTTTTTCTGGCAAGTAAGGATGTTTTAGAGCAGGCCGCAGTGAAAAATATTTTGATGGCATTTTCTTCAGAGCAAGAAGATGTCATATTGAAAAAATTTAAGGATAAAACTGGTTTGTGGATAGGCATTTGGTATGACCCTATTGTCTTTTGCGCTAATAGGGATTATTTACAAAATGCTCCTTATATACCAAAAACATGGCAGCAATTGGCTGATACACAAAATTTGCGAATAGGTATGACTGATTTTGTGGCATCGGATATTGCATCAGACTTGTTTTATGCTTTGATAAAACAATACGGCGAAAAAGACGCTTTTGCAATCTTGCACAAAATGCATCCTAAAGTTGTACAATATGCAAAATACTTATCAACACCTGTTCGCATGGCGGGAATGAATGAAGTTGATATTTCTGTTGCTGTGCAAAGTGAAGCTATCAGGTATTTAAATAATAATTATCCTTTGACGATTATATATCCCGAAGATGGTACCTATTATCAGTTAACCGGTACGGCTTTATTGAAAAATGCACCTAATAAGGCCGAGGCTAATAGATTCATAAAATGGCTTATGGGTAATGAAGTGCAATTTTGTCTGCAAAAAAATGGCATTTTTTTTGTGCCGACAAATTATTCGACATTAGCCTATAAAATATATGCTGGAAAAAATTTGCAATTGTTTTCAGATAAAGAACCTTTGGCTGAAGAGGAAAAGGATAGATTATTGGATAAGTGGGTTAAAACGATACGCTTAAAATAATTAATGATAATTACTGTCGCGGGAAAAAGGTGAATCAGCAGCAATTTTGCTGTATAATATAAATGAAATATAAAACTTATAGAAATTGTAAGCTTTATATAAAGATACGAGATTTATGCAGAAAATGGTATTAGATGATACTAACACTATTTATTTTGGAGGAAGTATTTTGCTTAAAGTTGGATTTGTTAGTCTGGGATGTTCGAAAAACCGTGTCGATACGGAAGTGATGCTGGGGATTTTAAAGAAAAATAATATTGAGATAGTGTCAGAGCCATCAGAGGCGGATATATTAATAGTAAATACCTGTAGTTTTATTGAGTCGGCCAAAGAAGAATCTATTACAACTATTTTGGCGATGTCTGAATATAAAAATAATGGAAAATGTCGTTCGTTAATAATTGCTGGCTGCTTAGGACAGCGCTATGGTCAGACTTTATTGGATGAAATTCCTGAAGCTGATGCCATTGTTGGCACAGATGCCTGGGATAGAATAATGGAAGCGGTAGAAGCATCTTTGAATGGGGAAAGAATCGTAATAATTGGTAAAGAGACGATTTATCATCAGGATACACCGCGTATAATTACTACGCCATCTTATAGTACAAATGTTAAGATTGCTGAAGGCTGCAATAATAGATGTGCTTTTTGCTCAATACCTTTAATCCGCGGTAATTACCGCAGCCGCTCTATTGAAGATGTAAAAACCGAAGTAATTAATCTAACACGAAATGGTGCCAAGGAGATAAATTTAATAGCGCAGGATACCACTAATTATGGTGCTGATTTGTATGGCAAGGCTAGTTTGGCTAAATTATTGGGGGAGTTAGTAAAAATAAAGGAACTGCCATGGCTTAGAATCCAATATGCTTATCCGCAGGGCTTGACCGATGAGGTTATTGATATAATGGCTTCAGAGGAAAAAATTTGTAATTATGCTGATATTCCATTACAGCATGCGCATAATGCTGTGCTAAAAAAAATGCATCGTGCTGATACAGTTGAATATATTGAGGAAATAATTGGTAAGCTTAGAATGAAGATGCCGGATATATCACTGCGTTCAACGTTTATCGTTGGTTTTCCTGGAGAGACTGATGCGCAGTATCAAGCCCTGCGCAATTTCGTAGAAAAACATCGCTTTGATAAGGTTGGTGTATTTACTTATTCGCGTGAAGAAGACACACCTGCTTATGATATGCCTAATCAAGTTGCGGAAGAAATAATGCAGGAGCGTTATCATGATTTAATGAGTCTGCAAAGTAAAATTTCAGAGGATATTAATAAAAACTTGGAAAACAAAGTAATGGATGTTTTAATTGAAGGCCGGGATACTGAGCAGGAAAATGTTACTTATGGTCGTTCATATCGTGAAGCGCCGGAAGTAGATGGACAAATATATGTAGAAGAAGATGCCGACAGCAAGCCGGGCGATATTATAAAAGTAAAAATACAGCAGGGGTTTGTCTATGATTTAGTAGGAACAAAGATTGCAGAAAGATAAGGTGGAAAAGCTATGCGTGTGGAATTAATAACTACCGGCAGTGAGCTTTTATTGGGGCAGATTGTAAATACTAACAGTGCTTATATGGCAGCTAAGTTAAATAACATGGGGTTTGATGTACTTTATCAGACTACTGTAGGGGATAATTATGACCGTATGAGGGATGTCATTAAAAATGCACTGTTGCGGTCAGATATAATTATAACTACAGGAGGCTTGGGCCCGACACAAGGCGATATAACAAAATATGTCTGTGCTGAAATAACTGGTCATCAAATGATCAAACATCAGCAAAGCCTTGAACAGATGAACATACATTTTGTTAAGCGTAATATACCAATGACCGATAATAATATGCGGCAGATTTTGGTACCGGAAAGTTCTTATGTACTTATGAACCATAATGGGATAGCACCGGGGATTGTGCAGGAGTATAATAATAAATATATTATTAATCTGCCTGGCCCGCCACGTGAAATGAAGGATATGTTTGAACGGGAGCTAAGACCATTTTTGCAGAATAAATTTGGTTTTTCGCAGGTTATTCAATCACAGGTGTTAAATACATTTGATATTGGTGAATCTTTACTGGAAACAAAGATAAAAGATCTCATTTTAGCGCAGAAAAATCCAACATTGGCACTTTTAGTACGCCCCAGCGGTGTTATAATAAGAGTTACCGCTAAAGGAAATGATTTCTCCGATACTGAAAAAATTATTGAACCAGTTAAACAGGAAATATATCGACGTATTGGCGAATATATATATGCTGAAAATGATGAGAATATGGAAACGGTTACGGGCAATATGCTTAAGCAGAAAAAATTGACCATAGCCTGCGCTGAATCATGTACAGGGGGATTACTGACAAGTCGTCTTACTGATATACAAGGCAGTTCCGATTATGTAATGGGCAGTGTGGTATCTTATTCTAATAAAGTAAAGATGGAGCAATTACAGGTGCCGCAGGAAGTTTTGCAGATTAAAGGTGCTGTCAGTGAAGAAACAGCTGAATTTATGGCACAGGGTGTGCGTAAAAATCTGCATACTGATATAGGTGTTGGTATTACAGGAATTGCCGGACCCGATGGCGGTACTGATGACAAGCCCGTGGGATTAGTCTATATTGCGGTAGCAGGCCAGGGAAAAACAACTGTTTCCAGAAATTTATTTTCAGGAAAACGTCACGAAATAAAATATCGTGCTACCCAAAAGGCGTTAAATATGATAAGGTTATATTTAACGCAAAATATGAGTTAATAATTAACCTAGTTAATAGGTTGCATTGGTACAGTCCTTGGATTGTACAATAATAGGAGGATATATATTTGAAAAATGAAGTACAGCAATTTGGTAATCTGGAATTAAGCAAGAAGGTTGTTACGGCCTTAAAGGACATGGGATTTGAAGAACCATCACCAATCCAGAGCCAGACGATTCCTTTAGTTTTAGAAGGACTTGATGTATTAGGTCAGGCACAGACAGGAACAGGAAAGACAGCTGCCTTTGGTATACCTACAGTAGAAAAAATAGATGAAAGCAATCGTAATGTTCAGGCATTGGTTATTGCGCCAACCAGAGAATTAGCAATTCAGGTTGCTGAAGAATTAAATAAAATCGGTAAATATAAACGCACAAAAACATTACCAATTTATGGTGGACAGATGATCGATCGCCAGATACGTGCTTTGAAAAATGGCGTAAAAATAGTTGTTGGAACGCCGGGACGTTTGATCGACCATATAAATAGAAAAACCATCAAACTCGATGATATAAAAACCTTGGTTTTAGATGAAGCTGATGAAATGCTTGATATGGGTTTTGTTGAGGATATAACAAAAATAATGTCACATATTCCTAAAGAAACTCGCCAGACTTTATTGTTTTCAGCAACATTGCCAGCACCTATTGAAAAATTAGCACAAAAATATATGAAAAAGCCAAAAAAAATATTGATAAGCAAAGAACATCTTACTGTGCCGCTTATTGATCAGATTTATTATGAAACACGTGATAAATTTGATGGCTTATGTCGTGTACTGGATGTTGAAGGCACTGGGAAGTTTATTATTTTCTGCCGCACCAAAAAGGGTGTTGATGACCTTATTGCATCATTAGATGCCAGAGGGTATATGGCAGGTGGTCTGCATGGTGATATGAACCAGGCACAGCGTCAAAGAGTGATGAAGAAATTCCGTGATAATAAGCTCGACATATTAATTGCGACAGATGTTGCGGCACGTGGTATTGATATCGATGATATCAGCCATGTAGTCAATTACGATATTCCACAGGATCATGAATCTTATGTACATCGCATCGGCAGAACTGGTCGTGCTGGCAGAAGTGGTATAGCTATTACTTTTATTGAACCGCGTGAATATCGTCAGTTAAGACTTATTGAAAAACTAATTAAACATCGCATGATACGCGGTCAATTACCAACATCAGCTGATGTATTGGAACTACAGAAAGAATCAATAAAAGACAAATTAGTTAAAGTTCTGCAAAAAAATAATTATGCTGATTATCATATGATTATTTCTGATTTAGTGGCTGATAATTATGATTCACTCGATATAGCAGCGGCCGCTGTAAAATTATCAGTTGAAGGCTTAAAGGATCGTGAGGATGAGGGCAGCGGCAATATAACTGAAAAATTCAGCAATAGTGGCGGAGCACCTGGAATGGTCAGATTATTTGTCAATATTGGTCGTAACCAAAAAATTCGTCCCGAAGATATTGTTCGTTTTATAGCAACCGAAGCTGATATTCCTGGCAATATTATCGGTGTAATAAATATCTATGATAAATTTACCTTTGTGGAAGTGCCTAATAGTGTTGCTGAACGAGTAATTTCAGTGATGCATAGAAATACCTTAAAAGGCTATAAGATTAACGTAGAACCAGCTAGAGGCCGCAATTAAAAATAAAAAAATAAAACCTGAGGAAATTTTCCTCAGGTTTTATTTTTTTATCCCTGTGCTTGTTTTATAACATCACCGATGGAGTGACAGATATCTTCAAGTTGAGTTTGATTTGGTCCTTCGGCCATAACGCGAATTAATGGTTCAGTACCGGAAGGACGAACAAGAATACGTCCATTGTCACCAAGCTCTTGTTCGCCGCTGGCAATTGCTGCTTTTATGGATTCATTATTTTCCCAGCCGTCTTTGCTGGCAACTTTTATATTCAATAATAATTGCGGATAACTTATCATAGCGTCGACAATGGAAGATGCTTTTACATTATTGCCAGCCATATGAGCAAGTACCTGCAATGCCGTTATTAAACCATCACCAGTAGTGGCAAAATCTTTAAAAATAACATGGCCGGATTGTTCGCCGCCTAAATTATAATTATTTTGCAGCATGTTTTCTAAAACATAACGATCACCGACAGCCGTTACTTCAACATGGCAGCCATTTTCCTGCAGTACTTTATGAAAACCAATATTGGCCATAACAGTAGAAACAACAGTGTTGTTATTGAGGCGTCCCTGTTTTTTCATGGCAATAGCACAAGCAACAAGGATATGGTCACCATCAATGATACGACCCTTTTCATCAATACATAAACAGCGATCCGCATCGCCATCGTGAGCAATACCAATAGCAGCTTTATGGCTAAGTACTTCTTTTTGTAATTCTTCTAAATGTGTAGAGCCGCAGTTATCATTTATATTAATACCATCGGGATTATCGTTTATAACGATTAAGCTGGCACCTAACTGGCGCAGTACAGCGGGCATTGTTTCGTAAGCGGCGCCATTAGCACAATCAAGAACAATTTTCAGCCCTTCAAGTGAAACTTTGCAGGTTGATGCCACATAATCGATATAGTCATGAATCAAATCATGACGGTAATCGATAGTACCGATGTTTTTCCCGACAGAGCGGGTGAAAGTATCGTTTGTACTAATTTTATCAACAATCTCAGCTAGTTCATCTTCAACTTTATCAGGTAATTTATAGCCATCACCACCGAAAAACTTTATACCATTATCGTGGAATGGATTATGCGAAGCTGATATGACAATCCCTGCTTTGGCATGGTGTTTCTTGGCTAGATAAGCAATAGCAGGAGTTGGGATAATGCCCGTTATTATTACTTTACCGCCGGCAGAACAAATGCCAGCCGCTAACGCTGATTCAAACATAGCTCCGGAAATTCTAGTATCACGACCGATAAGAATCTTAAAGGAGTCGTGATCTCTGCCAAAATATATAGCAGCTGCGCGGCCTAATTTATAGGCGAGCTCAGCGGTTAATTCCTTATTTGCTTCACCACGTACACCATCGGTTCCAAAAAGTCTACTCATTAAAAAAATCTCTCCTCAAAATTATCTTATTTATTAGAAAAAATATAGCTTAAAGCGGCGTTTACACCATCAACAGCGGCACTCATTATACCACCAGCATAGCCAGCACCTTCACCAACTGGATATAAACCAGAAGTATTGAGGGACATAAAAGTGTCCTTGTCACGCAAAATACGGCATGGTGCTGAAGAACGCATTTCTAAACCGGTCATTACAGCATTTTTATGAGCAAAGCCGGGCAGTTTTTTATCAAAGTGACTAAGTGCTGCTTCTAAAGCTATGGCTGTAGAAGCAGGCAGACAATCATGCAGATCAACAGGCTTTATGCCAGGTGCATACGTAGGCGCTGTCAGGAATTTATCATTGCCTGATTGATGGCTGAGATAATCCCCCACCGTTTGGACGGGCGCAAAATAATTGCTGCCAGCTAATTTAAAAGCCAAGTGTTCATAATGGCGTTGAAACTTAATCCCATCTAAGACATTGCTGCCAAATTCAGCAGGGCCTACAGGTGTTAATAAGGCGCTGTTGGCAATGCCGGAATTTCGTTTATAATAACTCATGCCGTTAGTGGTAATTTGATTTTCTTCGGAAGCAGCGGCTACGACTTTGCCGCCAGGGCACATGCAGAAAGAATAACAGGATAAATTGTGTTGGCGATCCTGAAAAGTTAAATTATAATCTGCCGTTGGCAAAAGTGGATTGCCGGCATCGACACCATATTGTGTACTGTCAATTAAATTTTGCGGATGTTCGATGCGTACACCAATGGCAAATGGTTTAGCCTGCATCTGTATATTTTTCTTATAGAGCATTTCGTAGGTATCACGGGCGCTATGACCAATTGCTAAAAATAGAGCCTGACAGTCAATAATAGTATGATCAGCAAGGGTAATGTTTTTTATACTGTTGTTTTCTATTGTGATATCAGTTAACTGGCTGGCAAAATGAATTTCACCGCCAGCCGCAAGAATTTTTTTACGTAGATTTTTTACAACTGTATGCAAAATATCGGTACCAATATGTGGTTTATGCAGATATTTTATTTCAGCTGGTGCGCCAGCTTTGACAAAGTCAGTTAATATCTCCTGCATTTTGGGATCGTGGACGCGAGTGGTGAGCTTTCCATCGGAAAAGGTTCCAGCACCGCCTTCACCAAATTGGACATTGGAGGCAGGATTAAGCTGACCTGTCTGCCAGAAATTTTTTACATCCTGGTGACGTGTATCGACATCATTACCTCGCTCGAGAATTATTGGTTTATAGCCATAACGGCAAAGTGTCAGAGCACAAAAGATGCCAGCTGGACCAAAGCCTGCGATTACGGGGCGTACTGGTGTTTTTACTGCAGGTATATCAGTAATTGGTTTAATGGAATCCTTGATAATTTCAATATTTTTCTTTTTAGCTAAGCTGCGCAGTATATTAGAACTTAATTTACTATTTATAGTAATATCCAGTGTATATACATAATAAATTGGAGCATTGTTATAACGACGGGCATCAACCGCTTTACGGATAACGGTTACATGGGAAATTAAACAGGTTTGTAGTTTTAAAGCTCGGGCTGCTATTATTGTAAGAGCAGTATCGTCATCGAAGACAACATTTATGTTTTTTATGCGAATTAACAAAGGGCACCTCAAATTTTCTATCAATTTTTATTATCAACTTTTTTTTCAGATATTTTTATAGTAACGGCAACGCTGTCATTGGAGACTGTAATACCATCCGGCACCGCAATTTTTACAGTCTGCGTAGCTGAGCCGGTGAGCTTTTGCAATGATATTTTTTCAGTATTAAGTGAATTTACTGTACTGATTATTTCAGGATTACCAGTAATTTCCACTTTATCCGGCGAAGCCTTTAAGGAATCAAGAATATAACTTTCTGGTAAATCAGAATCGGCAATAGGTTTTATAGTAACTATTTTTTTAGTCAAACCACGCGCCATAAAAATACTGGCTTTGACCGTTGAGTTTAATAAAGTGATATCAGAAACTTCTTTATTATTGCTGTTGACGGCGCGTAAAGGAACAATAACATTGAAATCTTCCTTATTGTTATCAAGCCCAATATAACCAACGGCACGGCGGATGGTATTAACTTGTGAACGCGGCCCCTTCACCGTGATGGTATTAGCTGATTGTTTTATTTCAGCCACAACCATATCAGCAGCTGGTTTACCAGACAGCTGTAAGTCAATTGGAATTTGTTTTTCAATTATTTTGTCGACAGTGAATTCTACTTTCTCTGGCGATAAAGCTAAAAGCTGGAAGCCGGCCGGCAGCTTCACGTGTATAGGGACAATATGTGTCCCCTCTGTTATGTCTTTTAAATCAGCATAAGCTTTAAAATCAGAACTGTCAATTGAAGCGAATAAGGAACGGGGAGCTTTTACTTTAACCGTAATTTTATCAGTTTTATGTAATATTTGATAGCCGGCAGGTGCATTGATAACGCTGAGATTAATATCAATAGAGCTGGTTATTGAAGGGTTCTGTTCATTCATGACATAGAGCCACAGACCCAATGCTAAAAATAGTGAGATACATTTTAAAAATAAATTTTGTTTAAAAAATCGTATCATTTTTTATCGTTCCTCCAGCTTCTGATAAAATCTCTAAATACAGAGGATTTTTGTGAGAATAAAGGTATAAGATACTGCTTAAGCTGGTCAGAATCGAGATGACGATAAATTCGGCCATGTTCAGCAACGGAAATTGTACCAGTTTCTTCGCTGACTACTACAATAACAGCATCACATTGTTCTGATAGACCAATAGCGGCACGATGACGGGTACCAAGCTCAGTACTTAAAGTGCGGTCATCTGTCAACGGAAGCAGGCAGGCCGAAGCAATGATTTTTTTACCGCGGATTATAGTAGCTCCATCATGCAGTGGGGTATTGGGGATAAAAATATTCATCAATAGTTCTGAAGAAACAATACCTTCTATAAAGATACCATTAGAAGAAACGTCATCAAGTCCCATCTCTCGCTCAATAACGATCAGGGCCCCAATTTTTTTTTGTGACATACGCATTATAGCTGAATCAATTTCGCTGACTAAGCCACGAGCTTCCTGAATATCAAGTAAATTGGAGCGGACAAATAATCGACCCTGCCCAATATGCTCAAGCGCACGGCGCAGCTCCGGCTGAAATACAATAGGCAGTGCAACAAATAATAATGTAACTGTTTTTTGCAGCAGCCAATAAATTACATGCAGACCCAGCCAGTCACTTATCATAGTCAGGACCAAAAGAACAATAAGCCCCTTTACTAAAGTGATAGCACGAGTATTGGTCAGCATTTCATATAATTTGTATAAAATAATTGCAACTATTATTATATCGATGACATCAAGAATACCAATCGTCGATAGTAATCCTTTAATTTCTGATAACATTATTAATTCTCCTAAAGAAAAATATACTATTTAATTTGGATATTTGGCAAATAAATCCTTGTTCCCTATTGTTTTAAACAGTTACTATATATTATATAATAGCAGAACTGTTATTGATAGTCTAAAAATAACTATAGAATATTAAATAATTATGTATTATAGTCCTAAACATAGTAAAAAGTCTACTATTATTCTATCATTATATTATCATTAACAGCAAATGTTATTGAAAAAAATATAAGTATTGACATAAATACAATATTATTAATACAATAATTATGTACTCCGTTTAGGAAAGGGGAGATGATAATGGCAGCTGAAGCACAAATAACCTATTTATATAATAGTGGTTTTATCGTAAAAATAAAGTCGTGCGCATTGGTTTTTGATTATTATCGTGATGATAATCAAGATACAGCCAATATATTACAGCAATGTGATAGGGCGTATTTTTTTGTATCACATAGTCATTTTGATCATTGGAATAAAGATATTGCAGTTTTTGCCGGTAAGACAAATAAATATTTTTTAAGCTATGATATTCATGATGCTGGACAAATACCAACAGAAAAAATAGTTACTTTAGATGAATATGATAATTATAGTGATGAAAATATTATAGTAAAATCATTTAGTTCAACTGATGCTGGTATATCATTTTGGCTGCAGCTCGATGAATGGCAGATATTTCATGCCGGGGATTTTAATTGGTGGCATTGGCAGGGAGACAGCGAACGAAATAATGCTTTTGCCCGAAATGGTTTTAATAAACAAATGAAAAAATTGACGGGGTTGAGTGCCGATATTGCTTTTTTTCCAGTTGACAGGCGCTTAGAGGCCGCTTATGATTGGGGTGTTAAAGAATTTTGTCGGCAGACAAATGTGAAAAACTTAGTAGGTATGCATAATGCTGATAGAAAAGCATGCAGCTTAGCAGCTGATTTCGCAGGAACGAATAAAAGCATCAGCACCTGGTTTCCAGAAAAACCAGGTGAAACAAAGACAATATATAAATAATTTAGTCTGACACTCAATAAGATTTTATTGAACGATCGGATTGAAAATAAGTATTATTTTAAGGAGACATTTAAATTGAGTAAAAACCGTATTGCCGTATTTAAAACAAACAAAAAGGATTTTGAAATTGAACTATTTGAAGATAAGGCCCCTATAACAACGAAAAATTTTATTGATCTTGTAGAAAAAGAATTTTATGATGGACTTATTTTTCATAGAATTATTGCTGATTTTATGATTCAGGGCGGTGATCCAGATGGAAATGGTACAGGTGGTCCTGGCTATACAATCCCTGATGAATTTGATGCAGATCTGCAGCATGATAGTGAAGGTGTATTATCAATGGCTAATGCCGGTCCTAATACTGGCGGTTCACAATTTTTTATAACGTTAGTGCCTACACCATGGCTTAATGGACATCATTCCGTTTTTGGCAAGGTTATAAAAGGTATTGAAAATGTGCAGGAGATTGGTCAGGTCGCTACTGATTATCAGGATAGACCATATGAAGATATTGTCATTGAAAAAATAGTTATAAAAGAAGCGTAATAATGAACTGTTACACTTATATAGTTAAATGCAGCGATAACAGCCTTTATACTGGCTGGACAATGGATTTATCTAAGCGTGTAAAAGCCCATAATGCTGGCACTGGTGCTAAATACACAAGAATGCGACGTCCCGTTAAGCTTTTCTATTATGAAGTGTTTGCAACTAAAACGGAAGCGATGCACAGGGAATATTGTATAAAACAATTGACCCGTATGCAAAAGTTGGAACTATGTCGTCTTTTTGCTGACAAAATTTTGCAAAAGTGCTAACATATAAATATTATCAATAATAAATATGCTTGAACAGGAGGATGTAGATTTTATGCAGCGATTAATAACCGAAGTATTAAATATTAAATACCCAATAATTCAGGGGGGGATGGCATGGATATCCGAAGCTGAGTTAGCTGCCGCAGTATCGAATGCTGGCGGTGCTGGTATTATCTCCAGTGGTGGACGAACAGTGGAATTTGTTCGCGAGCAGATACGAAAAGCAAAGAGTCTTACCGATAAACCTTTTGGTGTTAACATGATGCTTATGGCTCCTAATAAGGATGAAATTTTTGAGGTTATATGCGAAGAAAAACCTGATTTTGTCACATTGGGTGCGGGCAATCCTGTACCATATTTTGATAAACTTCATGCAGCTGGTATAAAAGCAGTGCCAGTAATTCCTAATGTGAAACTTGCTAAAAGAGTAGCGGCAGCCGGAGCTGATGCTTTGGTAGCCGAAGGTATGGAAGCTGGCGGACATATTGGTGTGCTTACTACTATGGCCCTTATGGAACAGGTAATTCCTGCTGTTGATATTCCGGTAGTTATGGCCGGTGGTTTTGTTGATGGACGTGGTATTGCAGCAGCTCTTCTTATGGGAGCGGGAGGTGTACAATTAGGTACGCGTTTCTTAATTGCAGAAGAATGCAAAGTTCATCCTAATGTAAAAGAAAGATTATTACAGGCGGTTGATACCGATACAATTGTTACAGGCTATACTTTAGGAGCAGCTGTACGTGGGTTGAAAAATAAATTTTCCATTGATTTTGTGGAAAAGGAGAATACTGGTGCCGCCACTAAGGATGAACTTATAAAAATGGCTACTGGGACAAATAAACTGGCAGCAGTAGAAGGTGATGTCGAACATGGAATGGTTCAGGCAGGGCAATCACTTCTTCCCCTAAATAAGATAGAGCCAGCTAAAGATATAATTGAAACATTGATAATAGAAACTAAAGCTGCTTTAAATAAAGCGCAAAATATTAATATTTGACAGCACTTTATTAGGCGGTAATTGTAAAAACGACGAAGTATTTCTTCGCCGTTTTTATAATTTATACATATATATTGGCAAAAAAACAGGAATTTGTCTATTGATATCGAATAATAATAGACAGTAAAAATCCTAAAAATATTTTGGATAATATAAAAAATTAATAGGATTTTTCGTATAGGATAGGGAACTTATATATATTATCATTGAAATTTAGAAAAGGGATTAAACATCCAGGGAGGAATTTAGCTTGGAAAAATCTACGCTTATAGGTTTATGCGCAGGCTTTATATCATTAGGAATTGGTTATGTAATGAAGGGCGCAGATCCATCAATATTACTAACACCAGCAGCGTATTTAATTATTATAGGGGGAACAATTTCTTGTTTGTTTACAGGTTTTACCATGGAACAGATGAGCGTATTCCCTAAATTGATTAAATGGGAGCCGCACACTCGTGACTTCAGTCGTGAGTTAGGCGACCAAACTAGTCAGTATGTATAGAAATATGCATATAGAGATTGGCAAAAGACCAATCCAATACTGCTTGAAATGCTGGA